>NZ_JTJC03000001.1:1543834-1544626 GCF_000817735.3 Scytonema millei VB511283
CCCAATATGAATTTCTGAGTGACATGATTCCAGAGCCTAAACTAGGTGGTCGTCCCCGTACAGTCAATATGTGGGAGATTTTCAACGCAATTTTCTATGTGTTGTGCGAAGGGGTACAATGGCGAGCACTACCGAGTGACTTTCCAGCATGGCAGACTGTATACACTTATTTCCGTAACTGGCGCATTGATGGGACATGGTTGAAGCTTCACGACAGCCTGCGAGAGTGGTTCAGAATCGAGCAGCAGCGTCATCCCAGTCCATCAGAAGCGATTATCGATAGCCAAAGTGTGAAAAGCACCGCGATGGTACATGAAGCGGTGGGCTATGATGCGGGCAAACAAATCAAAGGACGCAAGCGGTTTATGAGTGTCGATACTTTGGGGTTAGTATTGCGGGTATTGGTCACAGCCGCCAGTGTTGGAGAACGAGAGGGAGGTAAACAAGTACTCCAGAAGGTAAAACAGATGGGTAAAAAGGTGTCCCGTTTGACAACCATTTGGGTCGATGGCGGCTTTGACGGTACATCGTTCATGATGTGGGTGATGGACTTCTGCCGTTGGATTGTGCAAGTGGTGCTGCGACCAGAACAAACTAAGGGTTTCGTGTTGCTCAAAAAACGTTGGGTGGTGGAGCGCACTTTCGGCTGGCTAATGGGGTGTCGGCGATTAGTCAGAGACTATGAATTATTGCCCCAAACCTCCGAGACTTTTATCTACCTTGCCATGATCCGTATCATGGTTAGGCGGCTGGCATAAAATCTCACCCTTCAAAACTTTTCAAACATCCTCT
>NZ_JTJC03000001.1:1544631-1697822 GCF_000817735.3 Scytonema millei VB511283
CTCCGAGACTTTTATCTACCTTGCCATGATCCGTATCATGGTTAGGCGGCTGGCATAAAATCTCACCCTTCAAAACTTTTCAAACATCCTCTAAAGGTGGTACTGTCAATTTCGAGCTAATTTGTCAATTAGAACATCTCGTTTTTCAAGTTCAAGACCAAGGGATCGGTATTCCGCAAACAGAACTATCCCAATTATTTGATACGTTTCATCGGGCTAGTAATGTCGGTACAATTCCAGGCACGGGATTAGGACTTGCTATTGTCAAAAAGTCTGTAGAAGCCCATCAGGGACAAATTACGGTAGAAAGTGAAATTGGCGTAGGTACGACATTTCAAGTTACCCTACCACTTTACGAGGTTTGCCCAACTAAGGACAGTTATCAGTGAAGAGAGGGAGCAGGGAGCAGGGAGTAGGGAGCAGAGGAAGAGAGAGTCGCCAGCTGAGGGAGCAACAACCTTTAACTGTCTTCACGCAGTGTAGCGCAGCGTTTACCGTTAACCGTCAACTACCAACTACCAACTATCAATTACCACTATAAAGAATTATGTTTATTAAAGACTGTGAACTCCGTAGCTTCATATACTGAACTTAATTCCTACCTTTTGCATCTCGAACGAGGAGGTTCTCAAACGATGCACACTTATGAAGTATTGGTAGATATCAAAGAATGCTTAGAAATGACAAGTGCTAGTTGCAGAAGCGAAACAGCACGCTACGAAATCGATGCAGAATCAAAAGATAAAGTCGATCGCCTCGCTAGAGCGCAGGCTAGAAGCGACCATCCACAAGGCATTGAATACGATATTAGGGTAACGAGACTATTGAGATAGAGCGCCCTCATCTGTTGTCATCGGTCATTTGTCAATAACTAATGATGACTGTAGTACCAGCTCTTCATAAATGACTGAGGGTTGCTGTAAAAATAGAAAAACTAGGGAAGGAAGCGATCGCTTCTTTCCCTAGATCGTAAGTGAGTGGCGATCGCAAGTTGCCAATCTTTCATCACGACTCACGACTTACGACTTACTTACCATCTCCGCCACACTCTGAGCCTGATAAGCTTTTTCTAACCGCATAATCCGCTTCGCTTGCATAGAGAAAGCACTAGCATCGAGCCAGTTAGCAATCAACGCATCCGTGGAGAATAGTCCACCACCATTGACGGTGAAGAAAAGAAAGCAAACTGCATAAACAGCAGAGAGTTCTAGATAAGACAGATTTAAGCCAGCAACCAAGATGTGATGGTACATTGCTACACACATGGTTCCGAATAGACCAAAAGCAGCCGGACGGGTCAAAAAGCCAATTGCGACCAGTGGCGCGCCGATTGTTTCGGTTAATGCGGCTAAGTAGCTGAAAAAGATCGGGAAGGGTAAACCAATATACTCGACGTAAGCTTGAGAAAAGCTTTCGATATTACCCAGTTTGTCTAAGCCATTATGTATCATGACAATCCCTACGACAGCACGCAGGACAGCCCAAGCAGTCTGCGACCAGAAGTTAGGGCTAGTGTTGGGTTTGAGAATGGTAGCTAAAAAGGTGGTTGTAGACATGATGCAGATGTTGCGCTGAGTTTGTCAAAGATTTCAAAAAGTTAACAGAGGTATTAAGTAATGTAAATACTTACTTATTAATGTATCGCTTTTTTTCAGAATCGGGAACGCCATAGGGTATGCAGAATAGGTGTTCGAGACAAAATAAAGTCGTTATGAGTTCAATAAACTTTCTGTAATATGCAAAACAGCCTGCGCGATCGCGAATGCGTATAATATCCGGCAATCGATATAAAGCTATACAACTAATTTTTAACCAACATAAAGTTGAGATGACACCAGAAACTAGTAAAAGACCCATCTGGTCGATAATGATCCCAACTTATGAGCGATCGAGATATTTATCAGAAGCAATAGAGAGCGTATTAGCTCAAACATCCGAACGAGAATTAGATCGATTTCAAATAGAAGTAGTAGATAACTGTTCGACTAATAAAGCGATCGAAAGCATAGTTTCTCAATACAAAGGGAAAGTTAGTTTTTATCGCCAGCCAAAAACAGTAGATATTTATACAAATTGGAACACTTGTATAGAAAGGGCGCTAGGAATATACATACATATTTTGCATGACGACGATCTTGTTGGTGCTGGATTTTATCATCGGCTGGAAATCGCTTTTAAGACTAACCCTGAAATTGGAGCAGCTTGCTGTCGCCACCAACATATAGACGAGACAGGTCGCCGTCTAAAATATATCTCCCGCTTACATAGAAAAAAGGCAGGCATCATCCCCAACTTTATTGAAAAAATTGCCATTAGTTCTCTTTTCGATCCTCCAGCCGTGACCGTCAAAAAAGAAGTTTACGAGCATCTGGGAAAATTTAATGCTCAAATGGAGAGTTCTGCGGATCATGAAATGTGGATTAGGATAGCAGTTAATTATAAAGTTTGGTTTGAGCCACAAGTGTTGGCTTTTTATAGAGTACATAACAATACGATTACATCTACTGTTCTCTCGTCAGGATATAACTTAGTCTGTGCTAGACGTGTCATCCAAACATTCGATCGCCTGCTTCCCTCCCACCTCTGCTGGAGGCTAACCAAACAAGCATTAGAAGAATGTGGCAAGTATGGAATTAAACTTGCGTTTCGAGCGCTGAGTAAAGGAGATTTGAGAACTACGTGCAATCAAATTAGAGAAGTCTTGAGGAGTACTCATTCGCTCAAAGTTCTGAGCATCATATTATTAGTGCCGTGGCTAGCAATGCTTGCCTTTTTGTGGAGAGCGTTTAGAAAAATATTTGTCACGATCGCATAAAGTCTTGCAACAACTATAGACTAAAAATTATCTACACTCCCACACTCGGACATATTCCCTATGAAACCCGCCTGGACTCGACTGGCGATCGCTTTAAATGCAGCTTTGCTTGTCTCTGGAACGCCAGTGATGGCGATACCCCCTGCGCCAACAGAAAATAACCCCACCCAACAACCAGCGGAACCACCCACATTTGAACTAGAAACCAGTGCTTCCCGCATAACAACAATTGTCGAGCAGAGAAAAAAACTAATTGAAGCGGATCGTCTGCATCAAGCCGGACAGCACGCAGAAGCAGAAAAACTCTATCGAGAAGTCAAAGAGCCTTTTACTACCCCTATAGAAGTTAAACAGCGTCCAGAACCGATTGTTGATGCAACTCAGCTATCGCCAGCAGGAAAGGTTTATTGGCGGGAAGCAGAAGCAGGTATCGCTCAAAATCTACAAACGAGAACCTTGGTTCCCTTGCGATTATTAGTAGAAGAGTATCCCCAATTCATCCCCGGACATCTGCAACTAGCAGCAGCACTGAATCAACAAGGTCATCCTAAAGAAGCGATCGATGTTTTGGAACGCGCAACATCTCTTTATCCCAATCGACCGGAGTTAGTCAAAGCCAAAATAGAAGCTTTTGTGGCTGAAAAAAAATGGATGGAAGCCTCGATCGCCGCGCGAAGATTTGCAATTCTCAATTCCAACCAACCCAGTGCTACAGAATTTACTCAACTAGCCGACCTGCATTTAGACAACTATACGCGACATCTGCGTCGCAAGTTGCGGGGAAATGCGATCGCCAATGTGATTACTGGGGTAGCGGGATATGCCCTTACAGGTAGTCTATTGGGTCCGCTGTCGGCTTTGCAAACAGGCTCGATGCTGTTGCGGGGTGAATCATCCATCGGTAAATCGATCGCCAAAGATGCGCGAGAACAATTACCAATGGTAGAAGACAAAATAGTCATTGATTATGTGAATGAAATTGGACAAAAACTCGCTAAAGTTACAGGTCGTGACGATTTTCAATATGAGTTTTACGTCGTTTTAGATAATAATTTAAACGCTTTTGCCTTACCAGGTGGCAAGGTATTTGTGAATGCAGGAGCGATCGCCAAAACTGAATCTGAGGCAGAGTTGGCTGGATTACTGGCACACGAATTATCTCACGCCGTCCTTTCCCACGGGTTTCAGTTAGCGGCTGAAGGCAATTTACTGGCGAATGTGACTCAATATATTCCCTATGGTGGAACTGTGACAAACATTTTTGCCATGAGATACAGTCGCGATATGGAACGCCAAGCAGATGCTTTAGGGACGAGATTAATTGCAGCTAGCGGCTATGCAGCTGATGGTTTACGCGATCTGTTAGTGACGCTGAAAGAACAAGACAAAAGGGGAGAACCGCCAGCATGGTTATCTTCTCACCCCCCAACAGGCGATCGCATTCGCTATGTCGAAGAACTGATTCAACGCAATGGCTACAACCGTTATACCTACGAAGGAGTAGCGCGTCATGCCGAAATGAAAGCAAGGGTGGAAAAAATTTTAATTCAGAAGGAACTGATAACTAAGAAAAAGCATCATCGATAAATGTAAACAATCTTTCCTGCACTAGATACATCACTGACTTAAGGTAGATAGCTTAGAGGCAGCAGGGTTAAACTTGAGGATTATTTTTCATGTCTGCAAAAACTTTTAAATTGCAATTGTTAAGAGGTTTGAGTTTATCAATGGGGTTAGCCTTGCTGTTAGCACATGAAACTGCAATGGCTTTTCCCCGTCAAGGGATGATAATAGCTCAAGATAATTCTCGTTCCAGCGATCGCAATAATCGCTCGACCAACCGCGATCGCGATGTTGTCGTAGATACAGAAGGCGATACCGCGCCTACTTCTCGTCGCAATCCTGGCAGTTCAGATCCCGTTACCAGAGCGACGCGATTTAGCTGTCAGACCTTAAATGGCGAGTACACTGTAGTTTACCAGCCAGAAAGCCAGCCAGGAGAATTTTTTCAGTGGGCAAGACCATCAAATATGGGTGGTGGTTGGAATTCTCAAAGACGTTGTAACGAAATTGCTCGTCGTTTAGAATCTTACCGTCCCGATGGTTTATTAGAGATGACCACAGGGGTTGAAAATAGTTACAACACTGTTTGCGTCACGACTGAAAAAGATCCGTCCTGTCGGATTGTTTTTACCGTACCACCAGGACAAGACCCCATATCAACTCGCGATCGCGTCTTTGAAAACCTTACCGTAGCTGATAGCGGACAGCAAACTGATGCAGTCAGTACCTATCAGGGAAGACAGAGCGAAATTAGCGATCTCATTAACATGGGTCGTGAAGTTTTGGGTGGAAAAAAACGCAATAGTGCTAAGAATATTAACCTCAAACCCTTCTTAGATGCCAAGGATGGTGGTACTGGAGCAGAACTTGACGATGCCGTACAAGTCAAGCAAAATAGCTCTCATTCGCGGTTAAATCCTGGTAATTTTCGTTAGACTGTAATCAGCAATTGGTAATTGGTAATTGGTCATCGGTCATAAGTCAATAGACAAATGACTGATGACACTTTTTTGTTCATTTTATATCATCTATGTTGCACAATAATCGTATTTTTAGACAAATATTATTGCCGATCTTAGTTGGTTTGATTAGTATATTTTTGACGATTGGTTTTATCCCTAAAATTGCTTTGTCTCAACAATCAGACTCGCGCTTCAACTCATTAGAATTTGACTTGAGAAACTTAGAGGCAAGGCTCGATCGCCTAGAAAGTCAAATCGATCGCACGTCTCGCCCCAATCTTCCCAGAACGCCAAATACAGATGATCGCAGACGCGATCGCAATACCTTAACTCAGTTACAATCTTTTGATAATCTAGCAACATTAGCGATCGAAACAAAACAGCAAGTCAATCAGTTAGAAGCAAGGGTCAAAAAATTAGAAGCACGGAGATAGTGACTAGTGGCTAGTGACTAGTCACTTCCCATTTACCAATTACTACTCATAAAAATGCACTTGAAAACACGTATTCCATTATTTCTACGCATCATTTGCGGACTGTGCTTAATTGTCTTTTGTTTAGGATTTAATGTTGGTAGCGCCGCCGCAGATGTAGAAACACAATCTAACCCAATAAATACAAAAGTTTATGAATACCGTTCTCCAAGTGCAGATGGGATAGGTAAGTTTTACCTGGGTAGAGAAATTGCTAAAGTGATGGGACATACGGGAGCTTTATGGCTAGAACGTCCGAGCCGAGAACGGGAAGAACGACCAACAAAAGCGATCGCAGCTCTCGATTTAAAGCCTACGGATGTAGTGGCAGATATTGGCGCTGGTACGGGATATTTTAGTTTTCGGCTAGCGAAAGTCGTACCTCAAGGTAAAGTATTTGCTGTTGACGTTCAACCAGAAATGTTAGACATAATTGAGTTTCTCAAACAAGAAAACAAAATCACAAATGTAGAACCTGTTTTAGGTGCGATCGCTAATCCTAACTTACCTACAAATAGTATCGATTTAGCTTTGATGGTAGATGCATATCATGAATTTTCTCATCCCAACGAAATGATGAAAGAATTAGTAAAAGCTCTCAAGCCAGCCGGAAGAGTGGTACTAGTTGAATATCGACGAGAAAATCCTTTTATTCAGATCAAAACCTTACATAAAATGACCCAAAAACAAGCCCGCAAAGAAATGCAAGCGATCGGTTTACAATGGCAGACAACAAAAGATGTTTTACCATCACAACATATTATGATATTTACTAAAAGTGATGTTAATGGTTGACGGTTGACGGTTGACAGTTAACGGTTGACAGTTGACCGATTGCTGATAACTGCTAACCGATAACTGTTAACTGATAACTGATAACTGCTAACTGATAACTGCTAACCGATAACTGCTAACTGATAACTGCTAACTGATAACTGTTACTGTAAACTCCGCTTAAAACGAAAAGAACTAATTGTCATTCCTTTTCTAAAGTAAAATCGGTGAGCATCGGCACGTTGTACGCCGCTATCAAGTTGCAGCGAAACGCACCCTTGCGACTTAGCATAGTCTATTAACCAATCAATTAATGCACTACCATAACCCTGAGAACGCTCGGATGTATCGGTGATGAGATCGTCAATATAAAGTAGCTGCCCATCAATTAATGTTTCCATCAATCTGCATCCAGCTACGGCTTGAATTGAATCGTCTTTCTCGACGTAGACTAGAAAGTAACCAGATTGCTGTTGGCGTTGCACGCGATTAAGAAACTCTGATTGTGTCAAATGCGATCGCAACTGCACCATAATCGGAAAGCATCGCGATATATCGAGAGCTGAGGTAGCCAGTTTAATCTGCATAGATATTCTTTTGACTTCTGACTTGTGTACGGGCGGGTTTAATCGCAGAATTTATTGTTTCGCTGTAAGTCATGACAAAAAAACTACCCCTCAAACTTTTGTCTTCTTGACTGACTCTGCTACAGATGGTGAGAAATTTGGGAAAGATAAGTGAGAAGCAATTCCTATGTAAACAATAGTATGACTGAAAAGCAGCCTAGTTCCGTACAGCCCTCTGCTGTAACGCTGCAATCCATTGCCCAAGATATCTTAACTTTATTAGATCGTAAAGCACTACTAGAGCTACGGGCAAAGATTGACAGTTTGTTGGGGCTGTCAGTCGAACTATCTACGTCCAAGCCAACGCCGCACCCCTCAGAAGATGCGATCGCAGAGTCTCCAGAACCAGAACATTTGGCATGGCTGCAAAAAGGAGTTGTAACCTGGAACGATTGGCGCGAACAAAATCGAGAACTCGTCCCAGATTTACAAGGAGCAAATTTAAGTGGATTCAATCTCGCTTTCGTCAATTTCGCTGGCGTAAATTTGGAATATGCCAACCTTAGTGGCGCTGATATGAGAGGAGCGTTTCTCAAAGAAGCAAACATGAAGGGGGCAAATCTCTACATGGCAGACCTCATAGGGGTAAACTGTCAGCAAGCCTGTTTAGAAGCAGCTAACCTCCAGGGAGCCGACATTTACAAAGCTAATTTGAGTCATGCAAATCTACAAGAGGCAAACCTGATTCAAGCTAGCATTCGCCGCGCTACATTAGTTGGGGCAAACTTGCATCGAGCCAAACTCAAACAGGCAGACTTATTGCAAGCAAACTTAGTTCAAACGAACTTGAGTCAAGCTGACTTGCAAAAGGCAAACATGGAAGGGACAAACCTAATTGAAGCCAATCTAGAAGAAGCAAATTTGCTAGGTGCTAACCTCAACCGTGCTAATCTCTGTCGAGCGAAGTTATACAAAGCAAACATACTTCACGCCAAAATCAATGGTGTCACCCTCAAGGGCGCTGTAATGCCAGATGGTACAGTTCATGGTGGCGGGGCAGCAGTTATCAGTGACCAGTGACCAGTGACCAGTGACCAGCGATGGCGATCGATTAATTCCGAATTCCGTTCACGAAGTGTAGCGGAGCGCGTCTATTCCGCACTTCCGAATTCTCCCCACACCCTACACCCCACACCCCACACCCTTTCTTCACTGTCAACCGTCAACCGTCAACTATCTCATAGCAACCTAATCAGTTCGGCAACAGCACTAGCTTTGGCGATCGCCCCTCGGGGAGTGTGTGGTAGATCGCCGTCGAAAAGTTCGGAAATGGAACCGAGGCAAGCTTGGTGTTGTAAGTGAAATAGCAGGTGTTGCCAGTCAATCGGTAGCGGTTGCGCGGGATAAAAACGCTGCCAAGCACGCACGTAAGCACCAATTAACCAACTCCAAACCGTGCCTTGATGAGCTGCGCGATCGCGTTGATGTGGCGATCCGGCATAGTTGCCAATGTATTCAGGATCGTTAGGAGCAAGACTACGCAAGCCATAGGGAGTTAGTAGGCTGCGGGTTGCTAGTTGCAGTATTCTCTGTCCTTGAGTTTCGCTAAAAGCACAGTGGCGTAAAGATAGAGCTAAAATGGCATTAGGACGGATTTGATTGTTGAGGCGATCGTCTAGAGCAATCGCATCGTACAGATAACCAAGGGTAGGATTCCAAAACTTTTGTAGCGAGGTTTTGACCTTGTGTGCTTGCTGGGTATATCGTCGTGCCTGGTTGCTCAAACGCTCCACATTCTCCCCAGGAGTACGACTGAGTCGTTCTGCCCACAGACTTGCCCAACACAAAGCAGAGTACCACAGGGCATTGACTTCTATCGGTTTACCTTGACGCGGCGTGACCGGCTGACCGTCAATTTTTACATCCATCCAAGTCAGCGCCGCATCAGCCGCATTCCAAATGACTAACTCGTCAGCCGCATCAACTTGAATATTGTGATTCGTGCCAGTCGTAAACGCTTTATAGATTTGCTGCACGATCGGATATTGAGTTGCCAAAAAATCCCAGTCCTGACTAGCCTCTAGATAAAGACCCAAAGTTTCAATCCACCACAGCGAAACATCAACATTGTGGTATGCGGGTTCGCGATCGCCATCTGGCAAATAATTTGGCATTAAACCGCAACAGCAATATTTACCTAACGTCTCCAACAACTCTTTCGCTAAGTCATACCGTCCCGTCGAGAGTGTCAACCCTGGCAAAGCAATTAATGCATCTCTACTGAAGTCCTCCAGCCAAGGATAACCAGCAATTATCGTTGCTCCGGCTACTGACTGACGATAGACGATAAATTGTTCTCCGGCTTTGAGGAGTAATTGCGAGAGCCGGGAAGCAGGAGGCGGCGAAGCGTCGAGCCGACTGCCTTCTGCGCAGTCGGGAGTCGGGAGTTGGGAGTCGGGAGTCGTAGGGACGGGTTTAGCAAAAGATTCACGGCTTACGTCAACAAATCTTTGCTCAAAACCCGCTCGTACAGGGGAGAAAGATTCACGGCTTACGTCAATCAATCTTTGCTCAAAATCCGCCCGTACAAGGGAGTCAGAAAATTTTGACTTTTGACTTTTGATTTTTGACTTTTGACTTTCTCTTGCTTTTTCAAAATCATCGTCGCTTAACGGAGATTCTGGGAGTCCGACTTTTGCTTCTAGGGTGACGGTTGTACCTGGTTTGAGTTTAACTGTCAAATAGCCAGGACTGTACAAATCTTCGCGATCGCTCAATCCTCGTTGTGTCTCTTCTGGCAGTAAATAGTTCCAGTACCATACGCCATTTGGTTGATAGTCCCCGTGCGTCCAGTGTAAGTGCCATAACGTGCCTACACGTCCCGATTTTATCGCTTGCAAACAAACAGAACTTTTTGCAACTAATTGAGAAAATTGTAAATCTTCATCTTCCCGTTGCGAGTCGTGAAAGTTGCGATCGGCGATCGCCGGACGCAATCGCAAAATAGCTGCTTTTTGTCCCTGATATTGGTACTGAATTAAAATTCGGTGGTTGAACGATTGGTAATTGGTAACTGGTTGCTGCTCCCTGCTCCCTGCTCCCTCATCTGGCATTATCAACTGCCTCGACAGTTGCCAGTTATCCGCACCCCATACCCAGGTTGGTACTGGTTCGATCTCAAAACTTTGTAGTAGCTCGTAGCCAGTTGGTTCGACTGTGCCACCACCCCAAAAATTTGTCGATAGGGCAAAGACTTGAGCAGCAACTTCTAAACTGGCATCTAGATGTGACAGTAAAAGGGTACGCTGACTAGGAGGAGTGAGGGCAGCAATCAACCAGCCGTGATAAATTCGAGTCCGAGCATCCGCTACCGTACCGCAGGCAAAACTACCCAACCCATTTGTCAACAGCCATTCTCTTGTATCTAGATTGCCCATTGCTACTCAAAATCGTTATGACTATGATATATTTGTTACGTAACGTAAAAATCAACTGTATAGGCATTTTCTGTTGCCTCAAAAAGCTGAGAACTTGCCTATAAGCGTAAGGGTGAGTCTCAACTAGCTTTCCCTGAATTTGCCAAATAGTAGACACAACAAAGGAGAATTAGTTAATGCCACTAAGTTACGCAAGTGAAGGATGCCTCCGTGTTGGACAACTTGCTCCAGACTTCACTGCCACAGCAGTAGTAGATCAGGAATTTAAGACTATCAAACTATCTGACTATCGTGGCAAGTATGTCGTACTATTTTTCTACCCTCTAGACTTTACATTCGTTTGTCCCACTGAGATTACTGCCTTCAGCGATCGCTTCGAGGAATTCAAGGCAGTTAATACCGAAGTTCTCGGCGTTTCTGTAGATAGCGAATTCTCCCACTTAGCGTGGATTCAAACAGATCGCAAGTCAGGTGGCGTTGGCGACCTCAACTATCCTCTTGTTTCTGACATCAAGAAAGAGATTAGTGCTGCTTACAATGTCTTAGATCCAGAAGCAGGTGTTGCCCTTCGCGGTCTGTTTCTAATTGACAAGGAAGGAGTTATCCAACACGCGACAATCAATAACCTTTCCTTCGGTCGTAGTGTTGAAGAAACTCTACGGACGTTGAAAGCAATTCAGTACGTTCAAAGCCATCCAGATGAAGTTTGCCCTGCTGGTTGGCAGCCTGGGGATAAAACAATGACTCCTGACCCCACAAAATCCAAAGTTTACTTCGCTTCCGTGTAGTCATAACGATGTAGAGACGTTCCGTGGAACGTCTCTATAGTTGTCATATCCCTTTTTCATCACTACAATAATCGACGGCGAAAGGCTGCTGCTTGCAGTGGATCGTGAATTGCGGTAGCTAATATTTCGATTAATTCCGATCGCGAAATTTGCGGTTGAGATTTAATTGTATTTTCGATCAAGAAAGTCGCAATAGGACCGATCGCCGCAGATAGAGCTTGCTCGCATTGATGGATAAAATCTTCTGACAAAGTTTCGTGTTGCCAATTTGTAGCACAAGATGACGATCGCGTTTGCGGTTGCGATCCTGGGATTTGTTGTAATAAGGAGATCGATTGTTGACGCAATTGATTTTGTTGCTGCGGTGATAATATCGGCAGCAAATTTTCTACCCAGTTCTGCGGTTGAGAATTTGGAGTTGCCACCTGAGATAGTAAGGTAGGAGCAATTGGTCCTACCAGTTCCCGCAAGATTTTTTCTAACTGAGCGTATTGCTGTGAAAAATATTCTTTCACAGGTATTGGTGATGGTGCGGGTGCAGGAGGTGGAGGACTGACAGCTGCAAGCGGCTGCACTTTGGGTACAACTGAGTGGCTGACAGCAGGTTTTTCAATCTGTGGCGGTTTTAGTGGCGATGGTGGGACGAATTTTGTCGCTGTCAACGTCGTTGGAGGAAAAATGTCGATCTCCCCAGCAGTGTCTGACAACCATAGCTGTAATGGCATTCCCATCCGTTCTAACTTTTGCTGTAATTCATCCATCCATGCTGTGACTGACAAAGGTGAGGATGGTTCCTTTGCTGCCAACGTTTCCAACAAAGTATGAGTGAATTGTTCTGGTGTGCGCTCCGAGGGTGCAGCAGCGATAATACACTGTTTTCCACCACTGAGCTGTAATTCTTCGATCCATTCTTGCAGTGTTGCTGGCGATCGCTCCGTACCCAGAAAATCGAGAAGAATAATTTGTCGTGCTGTCGCACTACGGCGTAACTCTTGTTGCAACCAAGAACGACTTAACCGCAGGCTGTCACCCATAATGAGCCAAGCTTCCCCATCTTCAATCGCCTCCATTCTCCCGCGCAAGTATAACAGAACTGTTTCTGGTTCTTGAGAGGAAACAGGCGATCGCAAACAGCCTTGAATCGCATATCTGGCATCCGTCCAGGCTTTACCTGACTGGGGAAAATATTCTAGGGCAAAATTTCCGGCTGTTTGTAAAGCTCGACTGAAAGCATAAACGGCATTACTATCGGCAAAACCATCGCATACAAGAGCGCGGCGGCTGTGTTTGACTGGTTGTGGGATGCGCTCGTCTACCTTTAATCCTAAAACGAGTTCTCCTACCCCTTCCACAATTCGCTTCGGGGTCTGTAAAGGGTATTCTGGGTGTAAATCTAATTCTCCTCGGCTGCGCTTTTGCTGATTCATCAGGCGCAGTTGGTGATTTAACCGATCTATATATTGAATAGTTTGGTGATAAACGTATTTATACAGCCCATCCGCATCAATCACACCTTGAGTGTCGGCGGCTTCCCCCCTCAACCCTTGCATCAGGTAGTAAGTAAATAACCCATGCTTCAGCTCGGGAAATTCCCAAGACCTTTGCTTGCGATCGCAGGATAATAAGGCATAAAAGCCCCGACTTTGAGTTGCTCGTTGCCTCAATACCTCCATCAATTGTTGTGCTGGGTTCAGTTCTGGTTGTTCTACCGTCACTTCACCTTTAGCTCCCCGCAAAGTGAGATCCCCACTATGACAAGCATCGAGCCATATCATTTGGCGATGAACTTGACTCTTCTGCAATAGCTCTAGTACATCTGGCAATTTCAAACCTGTTTGCAGTAGGTTATCTTTCGATGTATCTGCCAAACATAAAACGACTTGCCCCGTCTCCCGATCTAAAACTCCATGACCGGAAAAGTAAAGCAAAATTGTATCTTGAGGTTGAGCCACTGCGACAATTTGTTCTAAACTCTGCCGCACTGCCTCTAGTGTGGGTGGATGAGTAGCGAAATCGTGATGCGCGATCGGTTCCTTGCGTGGAAATCCTTGAGTTGCTTCTGCCAGCGCTTCTGTCAATCCTTGGCAATCAGAGGCAGAATAACTCAGCGACGGTAGCCGAGCGTCTTGATATTGATTCACTCCCACCAGCAGACTCCACAGCTTGGCTTCCCCTGTTTCCAAGGCATGAGTAGAGCGGCTAGTACTGACACTTAATGGACACATCTTTGGAGCTAAGCTAAGGATAGGGACTGGAGACTAAGGGAAGAAGTATTTATAAGTCTTCCCACTGACTAAATAATTGATAACTTAATATTGGTATAGCTACACCTAAAATGATTCCTTTCTCGGAAATTATTAAGTTGTATTAAGGAATCGAAAATATATCAAATCAGGTTAAGTTAACGCGATCGCGCATAGCTTGCCTCCTATTTTATCTATCAGCTCTCATGCAAATCTTTATGCTGACGCTCAATGCCCCGATCGCTAATTTTTCTGTAGATGCCATCTCGTAGGAAGCGAGCTAGATTCGGAGCCATCTAATTCTATGATAGGGCGATCGCGTTTTTTTTGCAGTCCTCCACTTCCGACTTACGACTTAGTTTAACTCTTGGTAAAATTAAGTGCGGAGATGGCAAGCATAGGGAGCGTGGATGCTTACACTGGGAGTAAATATCGATCATATTGCGACAATTCGACAAGCTCGACGCACGGTAGAGCCAGACCCCGTAGCAGCGGCAGTGCTAGCAGAATTAGCGGGAGCTGACGGGATTACCGTTCACCTGCGCGAAGATCGGCGACACATTCAAGAGCGGGATGTGAGAATATTGCGGCAGACAGTCCGCACGCACCTGAATTTGGAAATGGCAGCGACAGCAGAAATGGTGGCGATCGCTCTAGATGTAAAGCCAGATTACGTTACCCTAGTCCCCGAACGGCGAGAAGAGGTGACAACAGAAGGGGGATTAGATATAGCAGGACAACTCGATCGCATGAGCGAGGTAGTAGATAAGCTCCAAACAGCAAATATTCCCGTGAGTTTGTTTATCGATGCCGAAGATGCACAAATTCAAGCATCTGTCAAGACTAAAGCCGAATTTATCGAACTGCATACGGGACGCTATGCTGAGGCAAAATCAGCAGCTAGCCGCCAAGCAGAACTGCAAGTGTTAGCCAAAGGTTGCGAACAAGCGATCGCCTCTGGATTGCGAGTTAACGCCGGACACGGTTTAACCTATTGGAATGTTTACCCAATTGCCTGTATTCCTGGCATGGAAGAACTCAACATCGGTCATACAATTATTAGTCGAGCGGCTTTAGTTGGTATGGAACGAGCCGTGCGCGAGATGAAACAGGCTATTAGGGGAGTCGGGAATCGGGAGTAGGGAGTCGGGAAAGTCAAAAGTCACAAAAGTCAAAAATTGCCTCTTTTCAACTACCAACTACCAACTACCAATTACCAATTACCAATTACCAATTACCATCAAAACAATGAAAACCTACTACTACGTTTTAGCTAGCCAACGCTTTTTAATTGAAGAAGAACCAATTGAAGAAGTTTTGAAAGAACGGACTCGCGACTACTTAGAAAAGCAAAAAGAAATTGATTTTTGGTTAGTGAAACAACCTGCCTTTTTAGAAGCCCCCGAAATGCAGGAAATTAAAACCAAATGCCCACAACCAGCAGCAGCAATTATTTCTACTAACTCCCAGTTTATTACTTGGCTGAAACTGCGATTAGAGTTTGTCATCACCGGGCAATTTCAAGCTCCCTCTGAGACTATTCCCGATCCTCTAGCTTCATTAACAACGGTGTAATCAGTTATCAGTTATCAGTTATCAGTTATCAGTTATCAGTGAGCAATTATCAGTTATCAGTTATCAGTTAGTTAGACAGATAGTGATAACTCTATTAATAACTGGTTACTGTATGAATAACTGGTTGTTGCCGATTATTAACTGGCTACTGGTCACTGATAACTGACAACTGATTAGCCTCCGGCTGCTAGTACTGGGTAGGTAGGTGTGAATAACAAAGTATTGGCGAACCAAGCAATGCATACGCCCAACATAGAACCAACAATGACTTGGAAAGGCGTATGTCCCAATAATTCTTTTAAACGGTCTTCATTCAGTTCAGGGTGTTCGCTGAATAACTCGTCCATCATTTGATTGAGGATGCGGGCTTGTTTGCCTGCGGCTTGACGTACACCAGCAGCATCATACATGACAATGATGGCAAAAATAGTCGCGATCGCAAACTCAGGACTATCCCAACCTGCTGTTTGACCGACACCTGTGGCTAAAGCTGTTACTAATGCAGAATGGGCGCTAGGCATACCACCAGTAGTTAACAAAACGCGAAAATCTAATTTATGGTTTTTGAGTAATTCAACCGCCAGTTTTGCTGCTTGAGCAATTAGACAAGCTATGACAGCAACCAGCAGTACGCTGTTATTGAGAATGTCGCCAATGTCCTGCATGAGGTTTGATTAAAAAAATGGGGGTGAAGGTTGATAGTTGTTGGTTGACGGTAAACGCTGCGCTACACTCCGTGAAGACGGTTAACTGGTCCCTGATAACTGATAACTGATAACTGATAACTGTCAGTTTTTGCGGTTGGTGATGAAGTCGGCTAGAGCAATGAGTGGTTGTGCTTTCTCGCCAAATGGAGTTAGTTCTTCCTTTGCCGTAGCAATTAATTCTTGTGCTTGGCGGCGAGATTCTTCTATACCCCAGAGGCTAGGATATGTGACTTTTTGTGCTTGTAAATCTTTGCCAGCAGTCTTACCTAATTCCTCTGCTGTCGCCGTGACATCTAAAATATCGTCGATGATTTGAAAGGCAAGTCCGATATTTTGAGCATAGCGCGACAGCCGTTGCAAATCCGATTCTTCCAACCCTGCCAAAACACCTCCGCTGACGACACAAGCTTCTAGTAGTGCAGCAGTTTTATGGGTATGAATGAAGTGCAAAGTGTCTGCGGTCACGTCTGACTTGCCTTCCGACTCCAAATCTACGACTTGACCGCCAACTAACCCCGCCGCGCCAACCGCATGACCCAACTGGGCGATCGCTCGTAGTACGCGCTCTGGTGGTACATTTTTAGTCTGGGTAGCAATATACTCAAAGGCATAAGCCAACAGACCATCTCCAGCCAGAATCGCAATATCATCACCATAAACCTTGTGATTTGTCAGTCGTCCACGTCGGTAATCGTCGTTATCCATAGCTGGCAAGTCATCATGAATCAATGACATCGTATGGATCATTTCTAAGGCACAAGCCGTAGGCATTGCCATTTCTACCGTGCCTCCTGCCATTTCGCAAGTAGCCAAGCAGAGAATCGGACGTAACCGCTTTCCTCCTGCTAGAAGCGAATAGCGCATTGCCTCGTAGATTTTTTCTGGATAAGTGACGGTAATCGAACTCTCCAGCGCCGCTTCAACTTCTACTTGGCGTTGTTTCAAGTAAGCTGAGAGGTCAAATGGGGCTTCATTATGAGGCATCTGAAGGTTATCCGCTGTTACCATGCCTTGTTTCCTTTAGCTGCTGTCGTCTCCGTAACAATTTTACGAGAAATTGGCAGTTGTCAGTTGACAGTTATCAGTTGACAGTTATCAGTAGGAGTCAGGAGTCAGGAGTCAGAAGAAAAGAAAGTCGTTTTGACTTTTGACTTTTAACTTTTGACTTTTTTGTCTCCATTACCCATTAACCTTTTGAGAATAGCTCCAAACTGTATTGTGCAGTAGCATGGCGACTGTCATAGGACCAACACCACCTGGGACTGGGGTTAGTAATTCGGCGACGGCTTGCACCGATTCAAAGTCTACGTCTCCAACAAGGCGGCTGTTACCTTCGTAGTCGATAATGCGGTTAATTCCCACGTCTATGACCACAGCATCGGGTTTGACCATTTGAGCAGTAATCATGTTAGGACGACCCACAGCAGCAATGAGGATATCTGCTGTTTGAGTGATGGCTGCAAGGTTGTGCGACCGCGAGTGGGCGATCGTGACTGTTGCATCAGCTTCTAGTAACATCAAGGCTAGAGGCTTTCCAACTAAAATACTCCGTCCCACGACTACAGCTTGCTTGCCCTGCAAAGAAATTTGATATTCCTGTAGCATTCGCATCACTCCTGCTGGGGTGCAACTGCGTAAACCCGATTCTCCCCTGACTAACCGTCCCATATTCACTGGATGTAAGCCATCTGCATCTTTGTTTGGGTCTATTTGATTCAGTAAAGCGACAGAATCTAAATGGTTGGGTAATGGTAGTTGAACGAGAATCCCATCGACTCTTTCATCTTGGTTTAAATCTTGAATCGCCTGTGCAACTTCTGCTTGGGTCGCATCGGCAGGAAAATTCTTCCCAAAAGAAGCAATTCCTACTTTAGTACAAGCCCGCTCTTTATTGCGCACGTAGGCAGCACTAGCAGGATTATCCCCCACCATAAGTACTGCTAGTCCTGGGGTTCTTCCGATTTGCGGTTGTAGCGCCTGAATCTGTGTTGTTAACTCCGTCTGAATTTTTTGAGCTAAAGCTTTGCCATCTAGTATCTTCGCTGTTTTTACGTTCATCGCCGTTAGGGGAACTTTTTTAAAATGGTTTTGTCAAAAGGCAGTTATAACTGTTTTTGACTTATATAGTTTAAGCAATCAGTTATCAGTTGACAGTTATCAGTTATCAGTGGCTAGTGGCTAGTGACTAGAATTGTTCCCTTCTCCCCCTTGTCCTCCTTGTCCTCCTTGTCTTCCTTGTCTCCCTTGTCTTTCTCCAGCCACTAGCCACAAGTCACTAGTCACTTTATTGTTTCCCTTGTCCCTTTTTATGAATTTCTTTCGCATTGCAATTTACTCATTACTCGTCGTGGGGCTACTTGGTTGTGGTAGATTACCCCAGTATGCAATGAATGGTATTGGCTTGATGGGTGCGACTGCTTTTAAGGTTGGCGAACTCAAGCCAGAAACAGGTAATGGAACTACCGTTCACCTCCAAGGTAAAGTCGTACAACAAGTACCTTTGGCAGGTTGGCGGATGTATCAACTGCAAGACTCCACAGGGAAAATTTGGGTGCTGACCAAAAGAACGAATGTGCGGCTGCAAACACCTGTCTCCATTGAAGGTAAGGTATATTTTCAGAGTATCCCGATCGCGGGACAAGATTTTGGGGAAATCTATGTAGAGGAACAGCAGGTACAAACTCCCACTCGTTAGGTTAATTCTTACAAAATTATGACTCATCAACCCGTTCGCGTGGCGATCGCTATCCTCTACCGCGACGATAAATTTCTCTTTCAACTGCGCGACGACATCCCCAATATTGTCTATCCCGCACACTGGGGGTTTTTTGGCGGACATATCGACCCAGGCGAAACGCCACATGAGGCTGTAATTCGAGAATTACAGGAAGAAATTACTTATTTTCCCCCTTCTATATCTGAAGTCGGCTGTTACTCCGATCCTAAAGTAGAGCGTCATGTTTTCCACGCGCCACTCACAGTAGATTTAGACCAACTCGTATTAAAGGAAGGTTGGGATATGGCTTTATTAACTCCCGAACAAATTCAACACGGGAGTTGTTATTCAGCCAAAGCCGATCGCATTTTACCTTTAGTCCCTGCGGCAAGACAAATTATTTTAGACTTTTTAGAAGTGGGGACGCTCGCAAAATAAATGAACCTAGTGTAGAGATGTGGTAACTGCATTTCTCCAATAGTTAACTCTTATTTGTAAAAAATACTCCGACGACAACTAGAAGACCACCCAAGACTAAACTAACAGTAATCGGTTCGTGCAATAATAAAGCGGCAAATGCGATCGCGGATACGGGAACTAAATTAATAAAAATTGAGGCTTTGGCAGCACCAATTGCCACAACTCCTTCATAATACCAACTAAAACCAATTGCCGAACCCAAAACCCCTAGATATAGAATTCCTAGCCAAGCAGAAAGAGGAAACTGCATGAAATTTTGAACTATTCCCTCAAATAAGGCTGGAATTAACAGCGCGATCGCTCCTACTATACAAGCATACGTAGTAGCAGCTAAGGGAGAAAGCGATCGCATAACTGATTTACCAATTAGAGTATAAGCTACCCAACTGATTACGCAGCCAAAAATAAAAATTTCTCCCCAACCTATACCACCTTTAAATATATTTACAACTTGACCTTTACTAATGACAATTGCTGCACCCGTTAGCGAAGTCGTAATTCCTATTAATTTGAGACTGTTAAATTTTTCCCTGAAAAATAGAGCAGCACCAAGTGCGATAAAAGTAGGGTTGAGTGCCACAATTAAAGCAGCGCGGCTAGCAGGGACAATTTGCAATCCTAGAAAAAAGAATGCGTTATAACTAAAAACCCCTGTCAAGCCTAATAAAATTACTGGAATAACTTGATTTCTTGTAAGTTTATATAAGTGTCTTTCAATCTTTTGCGTCAAGATTAACAAACAAATTGAAGCAACTGCAAAGCGAAAAAAAGCGGCTGTAAACGGTTCCATAGTTTGCACGACTATTCTACCAGCCACAAAAGTGCCACCCCAAATAATTGCGGTTAAAACTAATTTTATGTAAGTTATCATCAAACAATCTCCTATCGCAGCTAAGGAAATGCCAATTTTAGTTCATTTGACTTCTCACAAAAATATTTCTAGAGTGTCTCGTTCTGGAATACTCGGACATAAGACAAGCATTTGCTACGAACTAGAAGAACAACAAAAATACTAACTAATTGCAAAAGCTGTATATTGTTTACCAGTTTTACAAAACTACTATTTAACTCATCAATGGCTACGAGAACTCAAGTGCAGTGGACAAAAAATTTTGTTGGTGTTTATTTTCGTCTCGATTCAGAAGAATTAGTTTGGGTAGGTCGTTATAATCAACCCCATATTCAAGTAACTGTAGATCGTGCGATCGCTTTAATTATGAGTGTCTGACTCACTCATAATTATACTAATTATTCCGAATAATGTTGTACTAGAAGAAAAATTTGGGCAATATATGTGCAGAGAATAATTTTTAGGCACTTATGGCAACTATCGAATCTCAAGATCTTAGTATTGGCAAGCTTTTCAATGATTTTTACGTAATTCCTAGCTACCAACGCGAGTATGTTTGGGAAGAGAAACACGTTACAGAATTTATTGAAGATATTTATAGAGAGTTTTCCGAGAGTAACTCTACAGGAGATTCTGAGTATTTTATTGGTAGCATCATTGTCTGTAACCGACACGACGGATTATATGAAGTTATTGACGGACAGCAACGTATCACAACATCTTATTTATTTCTCTGTGCTATCCGAGATTATTTACAAAAGGTTAAGCCAGAAGAGTCTATTGAATTATTAAAAAATCAAATTGCATCCACAGATATTGATGAAGAAGGCAATAATGTTTTTCGATATCGCGTTGCTCTTCAATACGATGATAGCTACGGTGTTTTAGAGACAATTGCTAAACAAGAAGCATTAAATATAGAGACTACGACAACTCACTCAACACAAAACATAAAAGATGCTTACTCTGTAATTAGTAAGTGGCTAGTAGAGCAATTGAACGATTCCTCAGTTCAGAGCATCAAAAGATTTTACGCTTATTTTAATAAAAATGTCATCTTAGTACGTGTCAAAACAGTAAGTGTAGCAGATGCTTTGAGAGTTTTTGCAACTATTAATGGTCGCGGAGTTAATTTAGGGGCTATAGATCTGCTGAAAAACTTAATATTTATGAAAACTAATAAGAAAGATTACGACCGTCTCAAGAGAAAGTGGCAAGAAATGGTCGATATTCTTTTTAAAGCTAAAGAAAATCATATGAGATTTCTTCGTTATTTTATCTTAGCGCGATATGATGATAGGGAATCTTTAAAAGAAAATGGGATTTATAACTAGTTTTTAAATACAAATAACAAAAGATTTTACGAAAATAGACCAATCGAGTTTGTTGAAGAAGTTCTTGAATCTGCAAAAAATTACGTTAGATTTCTAGAAGGTAAAAATGTAGAAGGAAAAAGAAATCGTTATCTAGAAAATATTCGTCAAATTAGTAGTTCTGTGAGAATGCCTTTAATGATACTTTTAGCAGGACAATATTTAGCCACAGACCAGTTTACAGAACTATGTCGTCAGGTTGAGAATATCTTTTTTGCTTACATGATTACTCGCGAACCTACTAGTAGTTTTGAACGGCGCTTTATTCAATGGTGTTCGGAATTACGTCAAGTGACAAGCCAAGAAAAATTAGAAAAATTTATTACCACCTATCTAAAAGTAGAAAAACATAAGATATCTGAGCGATTTGAAATAGCGTTTGCTAATTTAGAAGAGTCTTCTGTACCTAAATCGCAGTTGAAATATATTTTAGCTAAACTAACACAGTACATAGATGAATCTGCATGGGGAACAACCGATCCTATTAGCAACATAAAAAATTATATTGATAAAATAGATATCGAACATATTTTACCTCAAAAACCAACTCTGCAAATCATCTCTACTTTCGATGCGCCTATAGAGATCGATATACAGATTAAGCGATTAGGTAATTTAGTATTAGTTGAAAAAACAATTAATTCTTCATTGAGCAACAAGCCATTCGATGAAAAAAAGAAAGCCTACAAACAGTCAAAATTTTTGCTGACAAAATCATTAGTAGAGCAAGTTACTGTTGGAACTAATACAGCAGTCGATCGCGCGGTACAAGATTTAGAAACATTTGATGTATGGACATCTGAATCTATCAAGAAACGCCAAAAAATGCTAACGCTTTTAGCTAAAAAGGTATGGGACATACCAGTTTAACAGCGATCGGGCTACAAAATTTTCAAGGAAAGTTAAGAAAAGTAAAGCTAAATGGTTATCAAGCTGTAATTGCCATACCCGCAACCTGTAACTCTCGTCTTAACTACATTTGATATGACTGAGTAACAAAAATAGCGATCGCCTATTCACTAACCTGACAGTTACAATAGACAAGTTAACCGATCGCACTGAGTAACAAAAACAGCGATCGTCTTTCATCTACCTGCGGTAAAGTCGTAAAAGACTGTAGTACGAGCGATTCATGAAAGTTCCTTCTACTCCCACTGCTGCTGAATCTCAAGCACCCATACAACCTTGTACTGACTGTCGGCAGATAGACAAAAACAAGCTATCGCCAATGTATAAGCATTATGTAGAAGTAAAAGAGAAGCATCCCCATTCTTTATTACTGTATCGGTGTGGAGATTTTTTTGAAACATTCTTTCAGGATGCAGTCATAGTCTCGCGGGAGTTGGAACTCGTTCTCACCAGCAAACACGGTGGCGAAATCGGCAGAGTGGCAATGACAGGTGTACCGCATCACGCTTGGGAACGATACACAACACAGTTGATCGAAAAAGGCTATGCTGTCGTTATCTGCGATCAAGTTGAAGACGCAGCGGTTGCACAAGGGTTAGTCAAGCGTGAAGTGACGCGCATCCTGACTCCAGGGACTCTGTTGCAAGATGGGATGCTGAAAGCTAGCCGTAATAATTATCTCGCAGCAGTAGCGATCGCCAAAAATCATTGGGGTTTAGCTTATGCAGATATCTCGACAGGAGAATTTTTAGCAACGCAAGGTAGCAATTTAGAACAATTAACCCAAGAAATACTGCGACTGCAACCATCTGAAGTTCTCGTTCCTACCAAAGCGCCAGATGTAGGAACATTATTTCGTCCTGGGGAAACATCAGAACACATTCCCGAATGCTTACCACCATCATTTTGTTACTGTTTGCGATCGCAATCTAGTTTTAACACGAGCGAAGCTAGACAAAAGTTAATTCAAAAGTTTAAAGTGCGATCGCTTGAAGGTTTTGGCTGTGAAGATTTGCCCCTAGCCGTGAGTGCAGCGGGTGGATTATTAGAATATATCGAAGATACGCAAAAAGAAAGTGACGTTCCCCTACAACAACTACGCACTTATGCAATTACCGACTACTTAATTCTCGATCATCAAACTCGTCGCAACTTGGAAATTACCCAAACCGTGAGAGATGGAACTTTTATCGGTTCACTATTATGGGCTTTGGATAAAACAACTACGGCGATGGGTAGTCGTGCTTTAAAACGATGGTTTTTGCAACCACTATTAGATATTAAAGGCATTCGAGCGCGGCAAGATACAATTCAAGAACTAGTAGAAAATAGTTCCTTGCGGCACGACTTGCGGCAGCTTTTACGACAAATTTATGACTTAGAAAGACTTAGTGGTAGGGCTGGTTCGGGAACGGCAAATGCCAGAGACTTAGTAGCATTAGCAGAGTCAATGTTGCGTTTACCAGAATTAGCCAGGTTAGTCACAGAAACGCGATCGCCCTATCTTCGTACTTTACAAAAATTCCCTTCAGAATTGGAACAACTAGGGCATAAACTGCGCGCGCAGTTAGTTGAATCTCCCCCTATCCACCTCACAGAAGGAAATTTAATTCGTCCTGGGATCAGTTCCCAACTTGACGAAAGGCGACGATTATTAGAAGAAGATTTGCAGTGGGTGGCTAACTTTGAAATTGATGAAAAAGCTAGAACGGGAATTCCGACATTAAAAGTCGGTCACAACGACACCTTTGGATACTATATCAGCATTTCTCGTGCCAAAGCCGACCAAGTTCCCGCTAACTACATTCGCAAGCAAACTCTAAAAAACGAAGAACGCTACTACACGCCAGAATTAAAAGAAAGAGAAGCGCGTATACTTACGGCTGAAAAAGATTTGTACCAGCTAGAGTACGATATTTTTACCGAACTGCGGACAGAAGTAGGAGAACAAGCCGACGCAATTCGTAACGTCTCCCGTGCCATAGCAGCAGCCGATGTCTTGTGTGGCTTTGCCGAAGTTGCAGTCTATCAAGGTTATTGCCGTCCAGAAATCGTCTCAGGACGAGAGATTCATATTATAGACGGGCGACATCCAGTTGTCGAAAAATCTATACCCGCAGGATTTTTCGTACCTAATTCAACTGAAATAGGGAGCAGGGAGCAGGGAGCAGAGAGCAGAGATAAGAGAGCTGAGGGAGCTGAGGGAACTGAGGGAGAAAGAGCAACTGTCAACCGTCAACCGTCAACTGTCAACCAACAACTACCAACTACCAACTACCAACTACCAACTACCAACTACCAACTACCAGATTTAATCATCCTAACTGGTCCCAACGCTAGTGGTAAAAGCTGCTACCTGCGTCAAGTTGGTTTGATTCAATTAATGGCACAAGTAGGGAGTTTTGTGCCTGCTAAATCGGCAAAATTGGGCGTATGCGATCGCATTTTCACCCGCGTCGGTGCAGTAGACGACTTAGCAACTGGGCAATCTACTTTTATGGTAGAAATGAACGAGACAGCAAATATTCTCAACCACGCTTCACCAAGATCTTTAGTATTATTAGACGAAATTGGTAGAGGTACGGCAACATTTGACGGACTATCAATTGCTTGGGCAGTAGCAGAGTATTTAGCAACAGAAATTCGCGCTCGTACAATTTTTGCGACTCACTACCACGAATTGAACGAACTCGCTTCAATTTTATCCAACGTAGCTAACTACCAAGTCACAGTCAAAGAATTACCCGATCGCATCATATTCTTACACCAAGTTCAACCAGGCGGCGCAGACAAATCATACGGAATTGAAGCCGGAAGACTAGCAGGTTTACCCCCCGTCGTCATTCAACGAGCAAAACAAGTCATGACGCAAATCGAACAACACAGTAAAATTGCGATCGGTTTGCGCAAAAGTACACAGTCATAGGGGCGGGTTCACCAACAAACCTTGCTACGAACAGATATTCTACGTAAACCCGCCCGTACAGACGCGGTTTACAAGAGGATAGTGTGGTATGGGAGAAAAAGCAGGTAGGGGCGCACAGCCGTGCGCCCTCTTAAAATGAGAGAATATGCATTGTCTGTCGTTTTTTTCAGTTGAAACAACGCATTATTGGAATACAATTACCCAAACTGGCTCTATTACAAACTCTGGAGGGCAAGTTAACGTTCTCTATCAAGGCGAAGAAACTTTCCTAGCACTGGAAAAAGATAAAAGCATGTTAAAAATTTAATCTTGCTTCCTCTTACTCGTTCTCCTTGTCCCCCTTGTCCCCAGTCCCTAGCCCCTACTTCCCCACAATCAAAACTCGCCCCTCATGATCCACTACCCCCGCCGCCCCTACGCCATGCACAATGATGCCGTTACCAATTGTGGCGCTATAGTGTTCGTGATGATGCCCGTGAAAAATAGATTTTACGCCCATTGCCGTAGCTAGTTCGTCCAACGCTCTAAAACCAAAGCGATGAGAAGATGGGGCTTCGTGCGTCACTAAAATATCAGCCCGTTGAGCGCGTAAAGCTTGATATTGTTGCCAAAATATGCTTACGTGATGTTTGCGGGGAATTCGATCGCGCCAGCGTTCGCCGCGACTGCAAGTTGATAGTAGATCTTGTTGAGTCGGAAATTTAGGTGCGGCTGGAGGCATCCAAATTTTGCCTCGAAACACTCCTCCCAACCCAGCAACGCGCTTCCCGGCAATTTCTACAACTCGTCCATGAAGATTGCGATCGCCTAACCTGGAATTAAACAAGTTATCATACCATTCGTCGCGATCGGCATCGTGATTGCCAGGAATAAACCAGATCTCAGTTTTTGCCGCGATCGCCTCTAGTTCTTCGTAAAGCGATCTCTCCAAGTCAAAATCCCCCAGCAAAATTGCTGCTGCGGGAGAGTAGGTTTCAACTGCCTGAATAATCGGTCGAAAATCCCCGTGTGGATCGCCACTGAACAACAGCATGACTTGATGGGGGTTAGGGGGTTAAGAAATTGGCGGTTAGGGATGGTCGGGCGCAAGTCAGAGAACTTTACATTTCTCCATCCTTATAGCTGTTAAGGATTACACTTTATTGCAAAGTGCAAAAGATGGCAAACATATAATGATAATTTCTATTCTGGATATACAGCTTGCCAGCTGAAATAAGGAGAACACAGTAAGCTATGCAATCAGAGGGACTCACAAGCGATTGGGTGCGGGAAGATCTAAGCGAGTACGTTGCCCATCTCCAACTGCATATGGCGCTACAAGCTCGCAATCTCGTGCCTTCTTTAACCCAAACAGTGGTTGATAGTCGCGAACAATTACTCCAGCAAACTCAAGCGACTATTGAAAAATTAGCTTCTCGCCAAATTCTCTGACTCAACTCTCAGTAAGAGAATTTCTCGCGCAAGACATAGCTATACAATCTGCAATTCATTAACACATAAAGTTAACAATCGGTAATTGAGATGCTCAGTTGGGCGATCGCAGTTACCGATTGTTGTTTGGAACTGAAAATACTTCATAGCAATTCTCGATTGCGTGCGTGACACTTGTAGGGGCGCACGGCTGTGCGCCCCTACAGATCGCGTGTTTTACCCAATTGAAAACCGCTATCAAACCAAACGTTGGATAATAGCGGTGCTGAAACAGCTTAAATAATAGTGAAATTTTTTGAGATATTCGGTGAGTCCACGCTGAACTAAAGCGCAAATTTCCAGCTATGCTCGACGGCGATCGCCAGAAAACCGTTAAGATAATGGCAGCACTTCCATTTTCGTTACTCAAGGCTACCTAGTAGCACACCCAACCATGCCTTCAGTGCTTCCCCAAGACTCTAACGTTGTCATTCGTCCCTTCCAATACCGAGATTTGGAAGCAATAGAGCGGCTTTACCAAGAGTCGGTTGAAACGGATAATCCAGATGCTGTCGCCGAGCTGCAAAAGCAATTGCACTGGCTGCACAGTTGGTATTGGTTGCTGAAGTTCTTTCGCCTGTTTCCTAACCCCCTTCAATACCGATTCTGCCTTCATGTCGCGGAGCAACATCGCCAAGTTCAAGGCATGATTCAAGTCTGTCCCTTCAACCGCACTCGCAGTACGTGGAGAGTAGAGCGAGTCGCCGTCACTCCCCAAGTCCGCGCTCAAGGAATAGGCTCTCAGCTGCTACGCCACTGTTTCGAGTCAATTCGAGAAGCTAGAACATGGCTGTTAGAAGTCAACGTCAATGACAAGGAAGCATTAGCACTCTATCGCCAAAATGGGTTTCAAACTCTAGCACAGCTCACCTACTGGGAGATTGCTCCCGCTTTGTTGCAAGAGCTGGCGTTAGGCGAACCAGATTTACCTAACTTATTACCGATCGGTAATGCCGATGCCCAACTGCTCTATCAACTCGATACAGCCTCCATGCCTCCTTTGGTGCGGCAAGTCTTCGATCGCAACGCCGACGACTTCAAAACGAGTTTGTTCGGCGGGTTAATCGAAGGCATTAAACAATGGTTAAGCAAAACGGAAGT
The DNA here is from genome assembly GCF_000817735.3 of Scytonema millei VB511283. Classification (NCBI taxonomy): domain Bacteria; kingdom Bacillati; phylum Cyanobacteriota; class Cyanophyceae; order Nostocales; family Scytonemataceae; genus Scytonema; species Scytonema millei. Next base: position 1,572,360 of record NZ_JTJC03000001.1, read on the forward strand.
TGTCAGTGGCTACGTATTTGAACCGCAGCGCAAAGCCGCGATCGGCTATTTTCAAGTCCATTTGTGCCGTCGCGGTTGCCAGCCGCACGAAGCAACGCTGACCGTTCATCCCGCTTATACTTGGCTTTATCCCGAACTACTAACTCAACTTGCCCGCATCGCTCAAGATTTTCCTCCCCAAGCCTTGCGTCTGGCTTCAGCAGATTATCAACCAGAACGAGAAGAGTATTTACAGCAAATTGGTGCAGACCGCATCGAACACACGCTGATGATGTCTCGTTCCGTCTGGCACAAGCTACGAGAATCAAAACTTGTTTCTTTGGAAGGGATGCAGTGGCACGAAGTGCTGCAAGGACTGCAACCAGCTCGTAAACCCGTCCCTGGGGGGATGTCATGGGCAGGACAAGGCAAGCCAGCACCAGAAACCATCCAGCCTAGCAAGCCACCGTCAAAGACGGGACAGCAAAATTCACCTACAGAACAAATTAAATACGCCAGCCAACGGGCTGACGAGATCGTCCAACCAACTGAATCCACTTCACCCAAAACAGAACGAGAGCGTGACTGAACAGATGCGATCGCCGTCCACTGGTGTGGTTAAAACGCCTAAAGCGTTTGTTTCCGCTTTGGGGCTAGATATCGGTCGCAAGCGGATTGGAGTAGCTGGTTGCGACGGTACGGGTCTGATTGCGACAGGTCTGATGACGATCGAGCGTAAATCTTTTGCTGAGGACGTAGCCCAATTACAGTCCCTCGTCCAATTGCGCCGCGTGCAAACAATAGTAGCCGGACTACCGTACTCTATGGACGGTAGTTTGGGTTTTCAAGCGCGACAAGTCCAAAAAGTAGCGAAAAGAATTACCAAAGCGCTCGACCTACCCTTAGTATTTGTAGACGAGCGACTAACATCTTTTCAAGCGGAACAATTCATGCACGCCGAAAATATCTCCCCCTCGCGACACAAAGCTCTGATCGATCGCAAAGCAGCTGCCATAATTCTGCAACAATGGTTAGATACAAGAAGAAGGGAGCAGGGAGCAGGGAGCGCACGAGCAGTTATCAGTGACCAGTAACCAGTTATCAGTGAAGACAGTAGTTATGACTAACCACTCACTACACCCCACACTTCCCGCACCCCACACCCCACACCCTGACAACTGTTAACTGTCAACTGTCAACTACCAACTACCAACTACCCATTACCAACAACCAACAACTAACAACTGATGACTCTTCCCATGTCCTCAGCTTTAAGCTAATCTAAAGTTTTCCGTCAGCTATTATGGCTATGTTTTCATCGGCATTTGAAGAAAATAACGAATATTCCAATTCGAGTTCCGTCACGCTCAAAGACGAAGCAGGGCGAAGCTTAGAATGTTACGTAGAGCGATCGCTGTTGGTCGAAGACAAAGAATATCTCTTACTCCTACCCGCAGATGCAGCAGTAGAAATTTTTGCTTGGCAAAGTCATGATAGCGACGAGGAAGAAGCAGTTCCCGTAGAAGATGACGAAACCATCAATAGTATTTTTCCTACTGCTGAAGCCGTTCTCGCCGAGCAAAATCTAGTCCTCAAGCGGACAGCCTATGCTTTAACCGTAGCAGGAGAGCTACCTCCAGTGGAAGAATCAGAATTGTTTACGCTGGAGATTGAAGATGATACCAGCGATATAGAACCAGAGCAACTGCAACTGCTAGCTAGTTTCTACCACGAAGACCAAGAGTACTCAGTTTATACGCCCCTCGACCCCTTGTTATTCTTTGCGCGATTGAATAGCTCCGGTAATCCAGAGCTACTGTCTCCAGAAGAGTTTCAAAAGTTACAACCGCTACTAGCAGAGCAGCTGATTGACGAAATGGAAGAATAGCGTAAACTACTGCCTTTAGATAGTAGTTGTCGATACCTATGGGCATATAGTAGTGCAAAAACTATTTAAGTGGCGCATAATTTGGGCTTTAATCCCCTTAACTATAGGGATAGGCGCTTGGTCGAGCTGGAATTGGTGGCAGCGCTCCAGCGCCCCGTCTCAACCTTTAGAAACAGCAAATGCTACGCAAGTGCAGTTTCGCGTTCCTCCAGGCACGGCTAGCCAGCAAATCGGTAAGCAGCTAGAGGCAGAAGGACTCATTCGCTCTAGTCAAGCATGGAATTTATGGGCGAAGTGGCTGCACTGGCGAAATCCCAATGGAGGATTTCAAGCAGGGACATATCAAATCTCTCCCAGTCAGTCTTTAGAAGAAGTGGCAAATAAGATCTGGCACGGTCAGGTAGTGCAGCAGAGCTTCACGATTCCTGAAGGCTGGTCTTTGCGGCAAATGGCGGCTTACTTTGAACAACAGGGATATTTCCCTGCCAGCGAGTTTCTCAATGCTGCCAGTCAAATTAAGCGCGATCGCTTTTCCTGGCTACCTGCTGATATTCCCCATCTCGAAGGTTATTTATACCCCGACACATACAAGATTGGTATTGGTTCCATTACGCCAACTCAGGTGGTGAACCAAATGCTGCAACGCTTCGAGCAAGTCGCCCTACCTTTATACGAACAAGGTAAAGATCGGACTGATTTCGACCTGAAGCAGTGGGTGACATTAGCTAGCATTGTCGAAAAAGAAGCCGTCATCCCCGAAGAGCGATCGCAAATTGCAGGCGTATTTGTCAAGCGATTGCAAAAAGGTTATACACTAGGCTCCGATCCTACGGTAGAGTATGCCCTCAACCTGCGCCAAACAGCAGACCAGCCCCTTACTTACGCCCAAGTTAATACCCCTTCGCCCTACAATACCTATCGCAATCCAGGACTACCACCTACACCCATCGCTAGCCCTGGCATAGCCAGTCTTAAAGCTGCACTCGATCCCGAATCAACTCCCTATCTCTACTTTGTTGCCCGTTACGACGGTTCGCATGTTTTCAGCCGCACCCTAGCAGAACACAACGCCGCTCAAGCCGCCATCCGCAAGCAACGGCAAAAAGGCTAGACAGTTATCAGTTAACAGTTATCAGTTAACAGTTGTCAGCGAGCGGCGAAGAAAGGGTGTGGGGTATAGTGAGTGGCTAGTGGCTGGTGGCTGGCGGTCACTGCTCCCTTGTCTCCCCCCTCTCCCTTGTCCCCCTTGTCCCCTCACTCCTCACCCCCTATATAAAGGTCACATCCCCGTGTAAAATTCTGTAATGGGAGCGAGGTTGAATCATCATTCAATGAGCTAAACCCCAAGAGTGAAAAAGTGTTTGAAATGAGTGGGGATCTCACCTGACGAAAAACGCATTATAAGCAATTGTTCGCATTTGTTGCCCGCACAAACAAATGTACTCTTGGTAATGAAAGCTAATATTCGCCCGATTGTCACTTGTCTTCACTAGCATTTTTATTGGTTAGATACAGACTTAAAAATTGAGGTTGATCGATGAAGTATCGCGCGCTAATTGTTGCCTTCCTAGCTTTGTGTCTAGGATTTCTTACTGCCTGTAGCGAACCCTCAGAAGTAGCAAGCAGAGAACTACTCACATACGAGCAAATTAGAGGCACTGGTCTAGCTAATAAGTGTCCTCAACTGTCGGAAACATCTCGCGGATCGATCGCGATCGATCCGAATCAATCGTACAGAATGGTAGAACTGTGCTTAGAGCCAACATCATTCTTTATCAAAGAAGAACCAGTTAATAAGCGTCAAGAAGCAGAATATATTGCTGGAAAACTGTTGACTCGCTACACTTCGACCATCGACCAGGTACAGGGCGATCTTAAAGTCAATCCTGACAAAAGCTTGACTTTCGTTGAAAAAGATGGTCTTGATTTCCAAGCGATTACCGTACAATTACCAGGTGGTGAAAGAGTACCTTTCTTGTTCACGATTAAAAACTTGGTTGCACAAACTCAGCCTGGTTTGACCAGCATTAACACTTCTACTGACTTTGAAGGTAAATTTAACGTCCCCTCTTACCGTACTGCTAACTTCCTCGACCCTAAAGGACGGGGTGTCACCACAGGATATGACAACGCGGTAGCTCTACCTGCATCGGCAGATAAGCAAGGGTATGCCAATGTCAAGAGTGCGGGGATTGAAAACGGATCGATTTCTCTTCAAGTTGCCAAAGTTGACAACGCCACAGGAGAGGTAGCTGGTACTTTCGAGAGCATCCAACCCTCCGATACGGATATGGGTGCGAAGGAAGCCTTAGATGTAAAGGTTCGCGGTCTATTCTACGCTCGGATCGAACCACAAGCGTAAATTGTTAGACAATTGAATCGGATGCAAGATCTGTAGGGGCGTACAGCTATTGTGCGCCCCTACAAGCATATTGTGCCGAGCGAGAAGCGCCATGACAAGCAACAAGCAGATACGTTACAGTTACTGAACTTATCGGTAACTTATAAGTGTCGATAAAAACTGCATGTTAAAAACTGGTTAAAAAGCGTATAGGGGCATTCAGCCCCTTTTTTTGCATATATTGCTAGCTACTTTATGTAGTTTTTTTTAGGAGGTTATCAGTAGAGCAAAAGTTACGTTAAACAAAGATCAGTGGAATTTCGGTAGCTGCGATTATGCAAAAGTTAATACCCTGGATTGTTGTCAACCCCTTATTCGTAATCTATCTAGCGACCTAAAATCAAGCTTTTTTTCGACCGCACAAACAATTTTTCCCTTAATCTCCATTTATGAGTCATTCCAGTTTTTTCTAGCCTTTTCTACAACTTTGCTCCCTTGAGTATTTGTGGCAAAATGCGATGCCGAGCCATAAAACTTACAGCAGTAGCTTCCGTAATATCGCTTAACAATAAATAAATTATGGTTCTTACTTATACTTTAACGAGTCCCGAACTCAAACGCGAGAGCGCTCAACTGCTACGAGAGTATCAACAATCTCGCTCCGCAGCGATCCGCAATCAACTGGTGACACTGAATCTAGGATTGGTGAGAAAAGAAGCCCACTTTTGGAGCAATCAATGCACGGAAAGTTATGAAGACTTACTGCAAGTCGGTTGTATGGGATTAATTAGGGCAATTGAAAGATTTGACTTATCTAAAGGTCACGCCTTCAGTTCATTTGCCATCCCCTACATTCGAGGTGAAATTCAACATTATCTGCGCGATAAAGGGGTATTAGTGCGGATGCCAAGACGCTGGCTGGCGCTTCAGCAACAGGCAATGACATTTTCTCAAGAGTGGCGCACGCAACACAATCGCCAACCCACGGATGCTGAAATCGCCGCCGAGCTGGAAATTTCGATTACGGAATGGCAAGAGATTAAACTAGCATGGACAAATCGTTCCCCTTTAAGCTTGGATACTCCGGTGCAGGATGAAGAAGGAGCAATGTCTCTTGGTGAAATGGTTCCCGATCAACAATATCGTAGCTTTCAACTAGCTCAGGAAGACCAACTGCGACTACAACAAGCTTTAGTAGAGTTAGAGCAGCGCACTCACGAAGTCTTAAAATTTGTTTTTTTCTATGACTTAACTCAAAAAGAAGTGGCAGAACGGTTAGGTATCAGTGTTGTCACCGTTTCCCGTTGTGTTAAAAAAGGACTTGCTACCTTGAAAAGATCGATGGCAGGCAACGATGAATAATTAGTCTTGATAATCAGCTGGTAGGTACTGACAGTAAATTGTCTCGCGATCGCCGAGAATAATTCTGAAAAATTTTTAGTTAAATTAAAAACCTGGCTCGAATTTGCTGCCATTGAAACTGAGGCAAATCAGCAATGAAGACGTGTTTGGTGTCATTCAACGCACTATCTAAATCATAAATAAAGGGTAAGGAAGGGGTATGCATCGACTTTCAACGACCGCTGTAGCAGGAATGCTAGCTTTGACAATAGCCGGGTGTGGTTCGGGAGGTGAGGAAACCAGTAGTACCAACGTCCAACCAACAGCTGCTACTCAAGCCTCTGATTCTAGCTCAGAGCCGTCTCAGACACAGAGCCAGCCTATTATCGTGGCACAAAAACTAGATAACGCCCAAAAACTAGAGAAAAAACCAGACCAATCGCCGCAGCCAGACCCAAAAGCTAGCCAAAAAACGCCGCCAATAGCTACACCAACAGCTGGATTGATTCAGCCAACCAATTCAGACCGGCGCACTCAACAAGTCCAAAAAGGTCGTCCAGATCCGTTTGCCGAACTGTACGATTCGCAGCCAAAAGTAGCAGCAGCACCAAAACCCCCGAAACCGCCATCTATTCCTGCTACACCAGTTCTAAAGCCAGCTCCATTACCTCCCCCGATGCCAGTCGCACCGCCACAACCAGATTTAGCTAGGGGTACGACCGTTTTAGGTGTCATTGAAGTCGGCAATCAGTTTCAAGCAATCGTTCAAGTGCCAAATGAGGCAACCAGCCGTTATGTCAGCGAAGGGCAACGGCTAGCTGACGGACAAGTGACCGTGAAAAGAATTGAAATGTACCCAGGCTCCGAGCCAGTGGTAGTTTTAGAACAATTCGGTCAAGAGGTGTCAAGAGTAGTCGGACAAGAACCAGCTCAAGCAAATACTGGTACAACTCCAGGCTCACCCGGGAAAACCTCGTCTTCTATTTCCGTACCATCACTACCATCTAGCGGTGCTATTCCTAGTGCAGGCGGACAGAATGCATTACCTCCATCTCCGCCAGTGATGGATAACTCTACACCAAATCAGCCGTTACCAGAAACTCCATCTCCAGAAGAACTGAAAAATCGGTTGAGAACCTCTCCGTTACCAACTGACGACCCAAACGCGCAATCGTCGAGTGAGTCAGTGCCAGCAGTGCAGACAAAAACCTTTTTGCCAACCGTTCAACCTTCGACAGCATTTCCAGAGGAAGCACAGCCTACAGAGTCAAAGATCGGGGTAAATAGCGAAAAAGTATCCCCACAGCCGGATAATACCCCAAATATCCCAGAAGCAAAACCGGCTAATGACTCGCTGCCAGGAGTGGAAGGTGACAATATTAGTCAATTGCAATCTTCTACCAAACTGCCATCAGCCCAACAATCCAAGCAGCGCTTGGTAGCTATATTGACGCGATCGCAAGCTAATAGCACCACAACAGCGGTACAATCAAACAGCAAGGCGAGAATGTATCGCCAAGAATTGATTAACCGATTGCTGAAAAGCAAATAGCGGCGTGTCTCTCATAGCTCAATCTCAAGATGCAAACACAGCAGGATGGTAAGTTAAGATATGAAATCTGTTTTCCTGGCTTGCCTTTAGCAGTTTACAGAGAAGTTGCTGCCCATCTCCGTCAAGTGGAAGGGGTAGAAACAGGTTTGTATCCGGCAACAAACCAGCAGTTTGATTACAATCAAAGTCAAGTGGGTGGATTGTGGATTCACTACGCTCCCACGGCTAGCTCGGCAAGTCGAGAATTGGTAGACCGGATTTTGGCTTACTATCAACAGCTTTTCCAGCAGGGAGCAAAGAGCAGGGAGCAGGGAGCAGTGAAGAATGATTAGTGATTAGCAATTGGTGAAATACTTCCGATTTGCGACTTCCAACTTCTGACTTCTATCTTCATCCCTTATCCCTTACCCCTTACCCCTTACCCCTTAATTATGGGAGAAATTCAGGCACTACGCGGGACGCGAGACATTCTGCCCGATGAGGTTGTCTTTTGGCAACGGGTAGAAGCAACGGCACGAGATATTTTAAGCAAAGCCGCCTACCGAGAAATTCGCACGCCAATTTTCGAGCAAACGACGCTGTTTGAACGGGGAATTGGTGAAGCTACGGATGTGGTGGGCAAAGAAATGTATACTTTTGTGGATCGGGGCGATCGCTCGATTACCCTGCGTCCAGAAGGTACGGCTGGAGTTGTCCGCGCTTCGATCGAACATGGGCTATACGCTCAAGGCGGCGTGCAGCGTTTGTGGTATACGGGTTCTATGTTTCGCTACGAGCGCCCCCAAGCTGGTAGACAGCGGCAATTTCACCAATTAGGCGTAGAGGTTATCGGTAGTGCCGATCCGAGGGCAGATGCAGAAGTCATTGCGATCGCTACAGAGATTTTACAAAATCTAGGGCTGAAAAACCTGCATCTCGATCTTAATTCAGTAGGAAACAAAGTAGATCGGCAAAATTATCGTCAAGCACTAGTAGACTATTTCACGCCCTACAAAGGCGAATTAGATCCAGATTCTCAAGATCGCTTGACCCGTAACCCCTTACGAATTTTGGATAGTAAGGACGAGCGCACTAAAGAGATCGCTCAAAACGCTCCTAGTATCTTAGATTACCTCGGCTCTGAGTCGCAGCAACACTTCGAGCAGGTACAGCAATTACTAAGTGATTTAGGCATTAAATACCAACTCAATCCCAGGTTAGTCAGAGGATTGGACTACTACACCCACACGGCTTTTGAAGTGATTTCCGATGACTTGGGAGCGCAAGCAACAGTTTGTGGTGGCGGGCGTTATGATGGGTTAGTCGCTGAGTTAGGTGGACCAGATACGCCTGCGGTAGGATGGGCAATTGGTCTAGAACGACTAATTATTTTATTACAAAAATTGCAAACGCGCCCAGTTTCGGAATTAGATTTCTACGTAGTTTCACGGGGCGAACGCGCTGAGGCGCAAGCACTGATATTAGCACAGAAATTACGCCAAGCAGGGTTTAGCATCGAATTAGATCTCAGTGGTAGTGCCTTTAAAAAGCAATTTGCCCGTGCTGATAAAAGCGGCACGGTGGCTTGTCTAATTTTGGGCGATGAGGAGGCAGCAAACCAAACTGTCAAACTCAAGTGGATGGCAACTAAAGAGCAAACTGCGATCGCCCAAACTGAGCTACTGGCGACAACGGATAGACTACGAGCAGAAATTCAATCTTTAAGAACCGACCGCTAACCGTCAACGTAACGACTTATCCAGCTCGCTACCGATTGCCCAACTCCAACTACAGCAGAAAGGTTGTATCAGTTGATGCTGTATAACTTTACACTCTTTTCACTGAATTTTCAAATAACCTTCACATAATCTTAGGTTAAATCTAGGTTAACATTTTTAGAATATTTAATTATGAGGTTTCATAGCTAATTTATGAAACCTCATTGCGTAGTAACAAGCATCTTACTATTTAAAACATAGAAAATAGTTTGGAGAATTTAACGTGATAAAACGCAGTCCAGTGCGGGAAGATTTGCCGCAAACTCTATTATTTGAGCTAACACCACAGCACGCTTTAAATTTTTTTTTAGGAGCAATTGTCATACTTGCTATTGCTAGCTTAGGTGTACAATTTGGGCTTTATTATTTACCGGAATATCCCTCAAAAACTATTTTATCAGGTTTGCTTTTTGTAGATTGTGAATCTAATATTCCGACAATGTATTCGGTTTTGACCTTAATTCTCTGCTCGGTTATTTTAGGTTTTATTGCTAATGCCAAGAGAGCCATGCGAGGAGCATATATTAATTATTGGATGACTTTATCAGTAATATTTCTATTTTTAGCTATTGATGAATTTGCTAGTTTACATGAAAAATTAATTGAGCCGATACACTTAAAATTAAATACAAGTGGTTTTTTGTACTTTGCATGGGTCATTCCTGGCGCTGCTTTTACCTTCGTTTGCTTGCTTATTTTTACACGATTTCTCGGTCATCTTCCTACCCAAACTCGCCGCTTATTTCTCTTAGCTGGTAGCTTATACGTTGGCGGTACATTGGGAATGGAGATGATTGGAGGTTACTATTCTAGTCTAATTACCGATCGGAACAATATTATTTATTCTGTTATTGTCACAATCGAAGAAAGCTTAGAAATGTTAGGCGTAGCAGTATTTATTTACTCGCTACTCCACTATATAAGTTACTATATGAAAGGGACAGGCTTACGTATAAATATTGTGGCATCTAAGAAAAAACGTCGTAGTGCTTAGCTTTTGACTACGTTCAGGTATCGAACAATTTAATTCAAAACGATTCTCTGGCTCAACTTAGTGAATTATAAAGTTGGGCTTTTTTCATACTGTATTATTGTCTAATTGCGATTGAATCAGTTTATTTGTACTACTTGCGGATCTTGCGAGCGATCGCATTCAAGTTTTAAAACTAATAATGAATTATTTCTTGCCTTTTCTAAGTATATTTCCTTAAAAAAATATAAATTTGTGGTTTATTGACTTTACTTTTGGTTAACTATCTGTTAACTATAAATTAATTAAAAAATAGATTTTTAATAAATGATGACATTAGGCAGAGCTAGCAGTCTTTTGCCTTAGAGATTGACCTGGATGTGGGGAAGAATCAATGACTAGAGATTTAGAGCTAAAACCATCGCTGGCAAAGCCTTTGGGACAGTATTTAGTGGAAGCTGGAATTATTACCTCAGCTCAATTAGAAACAGCGTTGGAAGAGCAGCAACAGACAGAAAAATGTATAGGAGAAATTTTATCAGCCCGAGGTTGGGTAAAACAGGAAACTATTGAATATGTGATGAAAAAAATTGTTTTACCTGAGCGCGAGATAGGCGAGCAGAAATTTCTGGACGAAACGTTATTCCAACCGAACAATCGATTCGCTACCAGTCAGAACATTTATCTTTCCCCACAAAAGATCGTTCGATTTTTACTCGTCTCGGCATTTAGTGTAATTTTCCTCTGTGTTTTAGTTCAAGTTAGTACTTACCTTCTACCTGGTTATCCATTACAAGATACTTTAGTCTCTCTATTTAATATAGATGGCGAACAAACCATACCCGCATTCTTTTCGTGGTCGCTCTTGCTATTTTGTGCTCTACTGTTAGGGGCGATATCGTATAGTAAAAAAATCAATCGAGAACCCTACGCCACTCACTGGACAGCACTAGCAATTATTTTTTTCTATTTGTATTTAGATGAGGCAATTGGAATTCACGAAAGAATCGGTTGGATTGTTACGGATAAATTCAAGCCGAGCGGTTTTTTCTATTTTGCCTGGACAATACCTGGTAGCATTCTTACGATTATCTGCTTTCTAGCATTTCTGCGCTTCATTAATTCTCTTCCTCCCAAGATTAAAAATCTATTTTTGTTGTCTGGAGGTATTTACGTTGGCGGAGCCTTATTGGTAGAAATGTTCAACGGATACTATAAGTCTTTGTATGGCGATCGCTCGATGTATTACGCTCTGACTGCTGTAGAAGAAGGCATGGAAATGCTAGGAATTGTAACTTTTATCTATGGACTAATGACATATATTAGTTCGTCTATGAAAGGCATACATCTTTTAGTTAGTATTCCTGCTAAGAAAGTCAAAAGTTAAAAGTTAAAAGTCAAAACAAGAGTTTTTGAGTTGAGTTCGTGTTTTGGTATGTAGCAAATTCGCTTTAGGTAGAAAACAAATTCCTTGTGCCTTTTTCAATTCCTCAGATTAAAGCAAAACTAAATTATCCCGGTGAATTACGTTTGCCGCACCAGCATAGCCTAAAATTGTGGCAATTTCTTTTGAGTGTCGTCCGCGAATCTTTTGCAGTTCGCTAGTGCTATAGTTGGCAATGCCTCTAGCAACTTCTTTGCCAAAGCGATCGCAAATTTGAACTGCATCTTGACTGTCAAATTCGCCTTCGATGGTAGTAATACCAGCTGCTAGTAAAGATTTTCCTTGCTGGCAAATCGCCTTGACCGCACCATCATCTAAGTAAAGCTTGCCCGTAGGAATCAAACCATAAGCAATCCAGCGTTTACGAGCGTTACTCGGTTGAAGTTGAGGCGCAAACTGAGTTCCTAAAGGTTCTCCCTGGATAATTTTTTCAATATTATGTGGGAACCGCCCTTCAGTAATGACAGTACGGACACCTGCCGCAGTAGCAATTCGTGCCGCTGCAATCTTCGTTACCATGCCACCCGTTCCCCATTGGGAACCAGGAGAACCTACTTGTACTTGTAATTGGGCTAGTTGTTCCATGTGCGTTACCAACGCAATTGGCTGAGCATCGGGAAACGATCGCGGATCGGCTGAGTAAAGACGGTCTACATCTGTGAGTAAAAACAGCCAATCTGCCTCTACTAAACTGGCAACCAGGGCAGAGAGAGTATCGTTATCGCCAAATTTCAGTTCTTGGACTGCTACCGTGTCGTTCTCATTCACAATCGGAATCACGCCAATGTCTAGCAAGGCTTGAAACGTGTTGTATGCATTGACATAGCGACTGCGTTCTCCAACATCGCTACGGGTCAGCAGCACTTGAGCGATAGGCTGTTGCAAAGTCGTAAAAAAATCGTCGTATACGCGCATCAACCGTCCTTGTCCGACAGCCGCTACTGCCTGTTTCATTGCCATTGTGCGGGGGCGCTCCGTCAGCCCCAATCGAGCGCAACCAACTCCTACAGCCCCAGAAGATACTAAAATCACGCGATGCCCCTGACGACGGAGATGAGATAGAGTTTCTACTAAAGTCGCGATCGTGGAAAGAGCTAGTAAACCTGTCTGCGATTGCGTCAGACTAGAAGTGCCAATTTTGACAACAATGGTTTGAGTTTGCAACATCTTTAAGGGGCTTAGGGGAGAAGAGAGCTGAGGGAGCTGGGGGAGCTGGGGGAGCGCAAGCTTGCTGAGGGAGCGCAAGCTTGCTGAGGGAGCGCCACGGAGCTGAGGAGAAATTACTGCTCCCTGCTCCCTGCTCCCTAACAACTAAACAATCATAAAGCACCAGTCCTTCTAGAGAAGAAGGCTGGCGCTTCATGGGGTTATGACTGATGATTTATGGCTGGGGTCTTTATAAGCGCGACCCCTTATTAACTCTTAGTATAATCTCAGACATTTTGCTCAGCTCCACTCTCTTTAATAATTTCTTAATGTTTGTTTTTTCAAAGATTTATTATCATTGGTTAATTTTTGTTTGCTTGGGGATGAGAGAGGCTCCAAGAGCTTGAGAGACTAGGACTTCCAAGCTGCGGATGGGATAAGCACGGACGGCTTCACCAGGATCGACATACGGTTCGACCAAAATGGTGAACATACCCAAGCGATTGCCAGCGATGACATCAGTAAAGAGGCGATCGCCTACCATTGCTACCTGTTCCGCTGGCAAATTCATTGCCTCTACCGCCAGCCTTAGCTTTCGTCGAGAGGGTTTGACAGCGCCGAGAATGTAGGGCAGATCCAAAGACCTAGCAATACCACCAATGCGAGTATCGCTGAGGTTATTACTAACTAACCATAGCTTGACAAATTGTCTTGTTTGTGAAACCCAGGTTTGTAGAGCAGCTGACGCTGTTGTAGCTTTGATTGGTACTAAGGTTTCATCCACATCTAACACTAAGCCTTTGAGGTGGTATTGCTGAATCATTTCTGGTGTCAGATTCAGCACAGATCCTTCTAGGATTAAATCGGGTTGTAGTAGTTCGTTCCAAGACATGAAGATGAGCTAGGGGTGAAAAGGGTTAGGGGTGAAAGACGTTAATTGTCAGTAGCTAATTGTCAACTGGAGAACCGAACTATCAACGATCGACTATTAACACTCCCATCATTTTCTCATCAGCTATTAACTAATAACAGCTGAGAGCAAAATCTAAATGGTAGTCAATTAGCGATCGCTAAGCGCAGTTGCTCGAACAATCGGGCAACCTTATCTAAATCTTTATCTCCTGGGGAATGTTCTACTCCGCTGGACAAGTCGATGCCATGAGGACGAAGTTGAGTTAAAGCAGCCAGAATATTATCTGGTGTGAGTCCGGCAGAGAGAAACCAAGGACAACTGGGTTGAAATTTTTGTAAGGCATTCCAGTCTAGCGTTTTTCCCGTACCACCTAAGTGTTGAGGATGGTAAGCATCGAGTAGGAGAGCATCTACATACGTGATGTAATTGGCTGCTTGCTCTAGTGCTTCTGGATTTTTGACTCTTAATGCTTTGACAATCTCTACATCGGGCAGCAAAGATCTTAACTGATGGCAAAAGGCGGGTGATTCGTCTCCGTGTAACTGTACTCCTGTCAATTTCGTGGCTGCAACGATTTGGCTAATGTCTTTTAGGGTGGTGTTGGCAAAAACACCGATCCGGTCTACCGTAGCTGGTAGCTGCGCGATCGCGGCTCGAATTTGAGTGGGGTTGACATAGCGAGGCGTGTTGGGAACGCAGATAAACCCTAGAGCAGTTGCGCCAAGAGAGGCGATCTCTTTTCCCTGTTCCGGTTTCGTAATGCCGCAAATTTTGATTCGCATACAAGCCAAATTTGTGTAGAAAAATAAAGCTAATGTTAACTATTAAAACAAATACTATCTCCTGGCAAAGCAATTTTGATAATCCTGAAATTGCGCTCCATAGTTCGATGTAGGAGAAAAAACCTTGATTAATACAATTTTACTAGCTGCAACACAACCAACAGTTCCCAACACTATCAGCTGGAGTCCGCAAGTAGCATTGATTATCAGTGCTAGCTCCTTACTAATACTGCTCATCGCTAGCCGCAGTATCAAATATCCTCAAGTCGGTGCTAAGTTGCCCGTAAACTTACCAGTATTGGGCAGTCCCAGCGTTGGTACATTTGTAGCATCAATGGCATTTGGTCACGTCGTCGGAGCAGGAATCGTCCTCGGACTGTCCAACCTCGGTTGGCTGAGCTAGATCTTTGCGGGAGTCGGGAGTCGGAAGTCAGGAGTCGGGGAGAAGAGGACAAAGGAGACAAGGGAGAGCTGAGGGAGTAGGAGAGCAGGGGAGCTGAGGAGCAGAGAAGTAGAGGAGACTTCACCAACTACCAACTACCAACTACCGCACTCCACACCCCACACCCCATTCTTCACTGATAACTGACAACTGATAACTGACAACTGACATTAACTCCTAAGACAGATAAAATTTCTTGGTGAAGTGACTTTGATGGAGTGTAGCCAAGAGCTGTTAATTTTAGGAGTTAAAGCTTTGTTGAATTCACTCTTACTGACACTAGCCGAAGTCCAACCAACTGTTCCCGACACACTCAAGTGGAGTTGGACGGGATCGGCGGTAATTATTGGTAGTTGTTTGATTTGTCTATTCATTATTCCTCGCGCGATCCGCTATCCCCATGTGGGAACTAAGTTTCCCTTGGGACCGTTCGCCGGAATTTTTAATAATCCCAGTATTGGTTCCTTCCTTGCTGCTATGAGTGCAGGGCATTTGATTGCGATTCCGGCAGTGCTAGGGTTGAATAATTTGGGTATTCTCAAGTAACTCGATTGATACGGTTATCCGTAACGAGAAGCAATATAACCGTTTTTAATCGAGTTACTGCACGTCGATTCTGTAGGAGCGCACAATTTCGCGCTCCCCTAGCGTGTATCCGAAATAGAACTGCCATAGTGAATAAACTTTGCAATGTCGTCTGCACAAAGGCACAAAAAACCTCGCAGCTTGTAGTTTTGTAGAGCGATCGCAATTTGCTGGTACGGTTAGCGCTAATTAAATTAAACCTAGTGCGATCGCTAAATCTTTTATCCTAGAAATTATAGAGGCTAGTAAGATTTGTAATTTTTTAGATGGGATCGCGATCCGGCAATCGAATCTTATTTCAGCCATAGCCTATAGTTCAAACGGATAGAAATTTGGTTTAGGAAAATCCCATGCAAACAGGTTGGCGAATTGGAGCTTTATGGGGCATTCCACTATTTTTAGACCCCTTGTGGTTTGTCATTTTAACTTTTGTTGCCCTCAATTTTGGGTTGAGTTACTTACCTTGGGGAAATATTTTAGCTGGAAGTGCGGGTTTTACAATCGCACTGCTGTTGTTTGGTTCGGTCTTGCTACACGAACTCGGTCATAGCTTAGTGGCGCGATCGCAAGGAATTAAGGTTAATTCTATTACTTTGTTCCTTTTTGGCGGAATTGCTTCGATTGAAGAAGAATCAAAAACTCCAGGCGAAGCATTACAAGTGGCGATCGCCGGACCTTTAGTGAGTATTGGTTTGTTTGGTATTCTTGCTCTTGTCAGCTTGGTTTTGCCTGCATCGAGTTTGGCTAATGTCATGGTGACAGACTTAGCCAGAGTGAATTTAATTCTGGCATTGTTTAATTTAATTCCTGGCTTACCTTTAGATGGAGGACAGGTATTAAAAGCAGCAGTGTGGAAAGTCACGGGGAATCGTTTTCAAGCTGTGCGTTGGGCGGCGAGAACCGGACAATTTTTGGGTTGGTCGGCGATCGCAACTGGTGCGGCGATAGAATTTTTTACAGGTGAATTGGTCAGCGGTCTATGGTTGGTACTGCTGGGATGGTTTGGGATTCGCCATGCTAGTGCATACGAGCGCATCACGAAATTACAAGAAGTCTTGCTGCAACTACACGCCACCGATGCTATGTCCCGCGATTTTCGCGTCGTAGATGCCGATATGACTTTGCGGGCTTTTTCCGACCTTTATCTGCTCGAAACATCCGCCCCACAAACCTATTTTGCTGCATCCGATGGGCGTTATCGGGGGATGGTATCGATTGACGATTTGCGCCTTGTCGAACGCAGTCAGTGGGAAACGCAAACTCTGCACAGCATTGTTCATCCCCTCACTGAAATCCCCCACGTTGAGGAATCGACATCTTTAGTCGAAGTCATCAACCAAATGGAAAGCCAGCAATTACCACGTCTAACCGTGCTTTCTCCAGCTGGAGCTATATCGGGAACGATAGACCGAGGCGATATTATCAGAGCGATCGCACCTAAACTTAACCTACGGATTTCCGAAGTAGAAATCAAGCGGATTAAGGAAGAAGGTAGCTATCCATCGGGGTTGCAATTGGGGTTGGTGGCAAAGTCTACTAAAGTGTAGCGATCGCGTATTCTAAGAGAGGTGAATATGGCAGCAACCGCTACTGATGACAGAATGGGCAAAGTTACAACTACAATTACCGTCACTAATCGTATCGATCAAATCTTAGCTGAAAGAGGATTTATTCCCCTCGAACAAGTCCGTTCGGTAACGTTAAAAGATGTTTTGGTCGATACGGGCGCAAATAGACTCTGCCTGCCTGCAAATATTATTAACGATTTGGGTTTAGTGCTTCAGGGAGAAGTAGACGTAAAAATTGCTACGAGAGTGCAAAAACTGCGTATTTTTAGAGAAATTAACCTCACTGTTGAAGGCAGAGAAGGTACGTACAATTGCATGGAATTACCAGATGGTGCAGATCCTCTATTAGGTTTGTTGCCTTTAGAAGACTTGGGTTTAGAACCAGATTTACAAAATCAAAGATTGCGAGTTTTACCTGTTGAGGGAAAGGATACATATTTAACGGTTTTGTAAGTCATGTATCCTTGCCTAAGTAGACTGGTTCTGAAATGTAGTTATTCAGCAGAAGATTTTCAGGTTCCATAGAAAATCCGCCGCCACCCATAGCAAAGATTTGTCTAGAGACTAAATTAAGAGCCATGTTTCAATTATCAGTTCATTCCAACTTACGATTTACGACTTACGACTTACGACTTATTTCCAAGTCTTTGGTGTAATATAAATTCGGCGATCGCCAAATCCATTGGTGTGGTCAATTTTAAATTTGTCTCTTCGCCCTCAACAATTTGTACGGGTAAGCCACACTTTTCAAACAAAGCGGCATCGTCTGTAACTTCCCAACCTTGCTCCAAACCTTTTGCGTGACACTGCTTCAATAATTGCACGTCAAAAGCCTGTGGAGTTTGCGCCGCCCAAAGCTGGCTGCGGTCTGGTGTATCTTGAATGAATCCAGCATCATCTACAATTTTAATCGTGTCCTTAACTGGGATAGCAGCAATTAAACCTTTAATTGGGGAGTCGGGAGTCGGTAGGGGCGCACTGCTGTGCGCCCGTACAAGGGAGTCGGGAGTCGGTAGGGGCGCACTGCTGTGCGCCCGTACAAGGGAGTCGGGAGTCGAGGGGCGAATTGCTACCGCACAGCGATCGAATAATTCTGGTGTAGCGAGACACCTCGCGCCGTCGTGAATCAGGACTTGTTTAGCGTCCGCTGGCAAAGCCTGCAAGCCGTTGTAAACAGACTCTTGGCGGGTAGTCCCCCCTTGAATGAATTCCACAGGTTTAGTTAGGCATAAACCCTCCAGGATCTCCTTCAAATCTGTCCAATCGGCAGGTTGGGAAATAATGCCAATCCAACTAATTTCATGAGATGCTTCGGCTGCGCGTAGCGTCCAAGCAATTAGAGGTTGCGATCGCAGCGTCAACAGCAGCTTATTGCGATCGCTACCCATTCTTCGTCCCATTCCGGCGGCTGGAATTAATAAATACACGGTTTTCTAGAGGGGTAAGGGATGAGGAGTGAGGAGTGAGGGGACAAGGGAGACAAGGGAGAGGGGGGAGACAAGGAAGCAGAGGAGAAATCCAAAATTCAGAATTTTTCTACACCCTACACCCCATTCTTCACTGATAACTGACAACTGATAACTGATAACTGAAAAAATGTACATTTTTATCGTTTCGCATAAGTATATGTTCCCCTAAAATAAGAGCGAGTAAGCGTAAAACAGTAAATATGCGAATAGTAGCCCTAGTCCCTGGCGGGATTGGCGACCAAATTCTATTCTTTCCCACCCTGGACGATCTGAAGCGGAATTATCCCGACGCTGAAATCGATGTGGTGGCAGAGCCTGGCTCTTTGGGAGCATACCGAATCTGTAAGTCGGTGTCCAACGTGCTAAAGTTCGACTTCAAAGACCGTAACAGTTTGACAGAATGGGTCGATCTAATCGGTAATATCCGCGATCGCGAATACGATATCGCGATTTGTGCCGGACAGCGCCCTTTTGTAGGTATGGCGCTCTGGTTGAGCGGCGTTGCAGTGCGAGTCAGCTACCAGGGGGGAGGAAATCTGTTTCTGACGAACTCCGTCCCCCTAAAAACAGAGCAGTATGTCGCGGCAATGTATCACGATCTGCTCAAAGGATTAGGAATTTCCACCCCTTGTCCCGATTTAACGATTAACGTCCCTAAATCAGACCTAGAATGGGCGGACAAAGAGCAGCAACGACTGGGAATCAAAGATAGCGGTTACATATTAATTCACGGCGGCTCTAGCCAACTTGCGGCTGCGAAAACCAGCATCCAAACCTACCCCGCCCAAAGTTGGCGACAAGTGATTCAAAATTTGCAACAGCGTCAGCCAGATCTACCAATTGCGCTCCTAGTGCAAACAGCAGAGGACGAGCAGTTGGTGCGATCGCTACGGGAAGCATTTCCCGATCTGAAGGTGACAACTCCCCCAGATATTGGGAAAACAGCAGCGATTGTTGCTGCTGCCAATTTATTGCTATGTACTGACAGTGCGCCTATGCATCTAGCAATAGCAGTGCAAACCTATACGATCGCGTTGTTTGGCGCGACAGATCCCAAGAAGTTAGTCCCACAGAGCGATCGCGTTATCGCCATCAAATCTCCTACAGGCAAACTCTCAGACATCGCACCGCAAACTGTTTTAGAACGAGTTTGGAGCGGCTGATTTAGGTAGGGAGGGCACGAGCAGAGAGACAAGGGGGACAAGGGGGATTAGGGAGACAAGGGAGACAAGTAGCAAGTCGCAATTCAAAATTTCCTGACTCCTGTACGGGCGGGTTCACCTATACTCTCTGTTTAGTACGGAGTTTTTTGGTAAACCCACCCCTACGACTTCTGACTCCTTACAAATGACCAATGACCAATGACAAATGACGATTCATAACATTCCAAACAAGTCATCTTCTAAGTCGTAGCCAAGCATTTGACCCATAGACTTCAGCCGTGCCGTGCTGGGAATACCCATTTGTTGCAGCCAGTCATGCAGAACGAAAACCTTTTGCATGAGGAAAATTTCTAGAGCTTCGGGATTGAACTGAATTCCTTCTTGGCGATGGAATTGATGGGGAACCAGCATGGCAGTGTAACGAGATAGTTCTCCTGCTTTCCAATCTAAGAGAAAAGGTAGCCAGGGATAGCGACTGTCAAGGCGAATAAACCACATCCGCACTTCGGGGATTTCGGACAGTTCCCGTGGATCGTCTGAGGGACGAGGATAATCGATCTCGAAGCGAAGTTGCTGCTCGTAAGTGGCGATCGCCGATTTTTCTTGTGAGATATTTTCGATCGTCTTGGCAGCTGGCAATACATCTAAGCTGCTGAAGTTGTCAGCCTTGAGAGAAATAGTGATAGTCATGGCGAAGTCAGAAGGAAGGATGTGTCGGGGCGGGTTTTGAGGGCAGATCGATTGCCAAAGTCGCGAATCTCGGGCTAAACTCGCCCGTACAGGGATCGGAAGGAAGGATGTGTCGGGGCGGGTTTTGAGGGCAGATCGATTGCCAAAGTCGCAAATCTTGGGAAAGATGCTTTACAACGTTTGCGAATGACATTCGCGCTATTTATAATTTGTGCCTTGTACCAGCAGTTTACGACCTTCATTTTCTCAAAATAGCGATCGCCTGCTGTAACAATTTTGGTGAATGCTAGATATACCTACAAAATTGTTAATTTATGCAGGAAGTTTGGCGAATCCAATCGCTGGCAACTGTATAGGTAGATGGGAGTTTCACTCTTGTGCTAGTACTAGCAGATAGTTTATATGGAGAAAGTGGGGATGTAATTCGCGAATTGTCACGCCTAAAGCTCCCCTTCATTGTTGCTATTTGCAGCAATCATAGCGTGCTGGTAGCACTCCTGCAAAAAGTGCGCTATAACCGTTGGCTGGCTTACACTCAAGCGTTGTCTCGCCGCCCACCAGAAACCTGCTAGAGAGCGTGAAATTATCTTTGGCAAAGCCCGTTCAAAACGCTCAGAGCGAAATTAGCAAAACCGACAGCCCAAAAACTAATCCGCTTGAAACATGGTTTATTATGACTAATTTGCCTAAGTCCTGGCAATTAGAATTAGGCAAACGCGCTTATCCTTCGAGGTTGGATTGAGTATAGCTTTAAGCAAGTAAAAAATGAACTGAGTTGGGCAGATTTTCGCGTGACTGACTACGCCAGTATTGAACGATGGTGAGAAATAGTCTTGAGTGCTTATTTGCTAATCAGTTGGCACGCCAATGACTTCCGCGCACCAAAGCCGAACTCATACTAATTACAAAAGATACGCAACAGTTAATCGGGTATGGTAATGAAAAATTATCAAGAATTCTCGCTCTTTGCTCCCTATAACAACGCAGTAAATTTGATTGGAGCTTTCTCTAACTGGCAAGAGATTCCCATGAATAAGGGCGAGGACGGATATTTTCGCACCCAAGTAGAACTAGAAGATGGAATTCGCGGCTATACAGACAAAACCCGCCGGCGCGGGTTAATAGCACTAGTAGGGGCGCACAGCTGTGCGCCCCCCTACAGCTGTGCGCCCCTACTAGCTGCGTCTTTCACGGTAAATTCTATTTGCTCAGAAGCGGAAAATAGCTGCTGCTGGGGCAGAGGTAGGTAAATCCTCTGGTGTAAGAGCATAAACCGTACCACCATTCAAGAGAGTGTAGACGGCAGCAAAATCGAGCAGATCTTCATCGTCTGGTTCCGGTTCTGAGTGTAAATTCACTGCCATTGTCTCTGTATTGAAATCACCCCAAAGCTGGCGATCGCTAGCGACAAAGAGAGAATCTACCCGTTGGTAGTATGCAGCAGGAACAATTTCTTTTAAATCGTCAGAAGCCTTGCCCGTACTAGCTCCTGCCAATTCTTGATATCGCTCCATTGCCTGCTGCTGTGCCTGGAGAAACTGGGGTTCTACCAACGACCAAGCGCGATCGCGGAGTTCTTCTGGTTTAACAATATCTACATTGACGTTGATGCCTTCTTCTACCAAATGTTGGTAGCTATTAGCTTGGCGATAAATGGCAAACAGGTATTCTACACCTGCTAGTACTAGAGGGGCTGATGCAGTTTTCAGTTTTGGGTGTAAAGCGCCATCAATTAAATGAAAGAATTGTAAAATATCCTTCTGGTGTTCGTCGCGATCGGGACTGCCTTGACCGTGAAACGATCCTGGTTGAGTAAACGGATTACTAGTCCCCCCTCTCCCTGTAGCGATCCGTTGCTGTCCTTCTTGAGCAGTCTCGTCATATTGAAGTGCTTCTTCGATATTCTTTGGTAAATTTTCCACCTCAATTTCCTTGATGCTGTAGCGCGTTCCTTGAAAAAATCTAACGTTATCCTGACTCAGCGCCAGCACGTAGAACCGCCCGTTATTTTGAATCAGGGGTAGTAGCGGTTTGAGGTGAAATTGACTATCGACTACTACAATTTCTGGAACTTCGTCAGGCAGTAGATAGTAACGGAAGACATCTGGAGAGATAAAGATAACCAGTCCCCGCTCTTGATGTTCTTCCCAAAATTCAGGTGTATCTAGTTCATGAGCAGCTTTGAGAAAGTCTACTGCTTCTGTATGGCGGATTCCTATTGCATCTAAGCGTTCCTCAGCTTGACGAATGAGATTTTTAAACCGAATTGGATTTTGTCTAACCTCTGTGCTTCCTTTTTGCATTGGCATATACAGGGAGACACAGGGAGGTTTAGCGTTTGTAACTAAATTTTTGAGTTCATCTACAGTTAATAAAGGCATATGCAAAAATTGTCCTTGGTCATTTGTCATTTGTCATTTGTCATTTGTAGTTGGGAATTACAAATGACGGTTGAAACAGCGATCGCAATTTCAGTACTGATTGTTATAGTTCTATTTCAATGCTGGACTCGTCAGCCTTCATCACTCTCTAGTGGGGAGATCTGCTTTTGCATCTTCCTTTCTTTTGAAGCAGGCTGGAGTGTGGGGTGTGGGAAGGCAAGTCACAAGTCAACTGATAACTGTCAACTGTCAACAAATAACTAATTACCAACTTTCTCAAATAAATCGAGGCGATATTGTTCTTCTCTCTGTGCTTTGAGATGACGCAGTTGAGTAGGGACTAGTTCTAAAAATGCTTCGTGAACTTCATCGCCGCTGAGTGGATAATCTTTGGCGTAAAGCGTCCAGTGAACTAAGAGTAAATGTCCGCCTGGTTCTAGGTGAGAAAGGAGCAGTTGTTGTGCTTTGCGTAAGTCTTCCCAACACCAATAATATCCGACTTCGGAAACTAGAGTTAAATCGAAGGTTTCATCGGGGTATGCTTGCGGTACTCCCATCAGTTGCAAGCGGACGTGTGGGAGAGATTCGCAACGTTTTATAGCACGGTTTAAGGCTGGTTCCGATAAGTCTACAGATAATAGGCGATCGCAACGATTAGCTAATTTTGCGGTTAAGACTCCAATCGAACAGCCAATTTCAAATGCAGAACGATAGCGCGATCTGGATAAAGCGGCGATCGTGGCAGCATATTTATTTGCTTCGTATTCGCTGGTTTCAAATTTCCACGGATCGGGATCGGCGTTGTAAAGATTGTCGAAGTAACTGGCTGGTAAGGATTGTTTCATAGTTCTTCTATATACACTTCCCAATTACGGGTAAAATTTGCCAGCATCTCTGGCGTGAGACGAAAGCCTTCTGGATCGTCGTCAATTAAATTCGTTGTCTGAGAACGATACGCCGCGATCGCCTGTTTTTTTACTTCGACAACATCGCTAATATCTAACCGCCATGCTGTAATGCGATCGTTTGTGGGTAAGTCGCTTCTTTGTGTTTCATCCCAGTCCCAAATTGGATATTCAATGAATCGAGGCGAATGTTTGGCGTGTAGGGGCGCACGGTTGTGCGCCCCTACGATGGCACAATAGACGATCTGCCAGGTAGCGCGGTGATCGGGGTGAGGATCGAATCGCCAGGGCAGAAACACTATATCGGGTTTTATGGCTGTGATACGATCGCGACACATTTCGACTGCTGCTGCAAAATCGGGCATTTCTGGAGTGGGAATTGCCCCATCCGGTAATCTGAGAAAATCTACCGCAGATGCCTCTATGCCTAAAGTCGCTGTAGCAGTTTGGGTTTCGGCTTCTCGTAGCGATCGCAATTTCGCGGCGGGATACTGGCGCGATCGCGGGTGAGACATCGTACCATCGCTGACAACTAATACGTTTATCCGACACCCTAAAGACTGTAATAGGGCGATCGCACCCCCACAACCTAAAGTTTCGTCATCGGGATGCGGTGCGACTACCAGTACAGATTTCGCGCTTGTCCGTTGTGCCTCTGTAGAGGCGCACGGCTGTGCGCCCCTACACCCAGATTTGCTGGCAATCTCAGCTACACTACGCCAAGGTAATATAGTCGGATCGCTAAACAGCGACTTATTAGTTACCGGACTCATAACACCAAAGAGAATTTGCAGGCGCGGATTCAGATAGAGCATACTGTCCGACATTGGCGATCGCCGCATCAAATGCGGGTTGACGCAGATATAATGTCAGATCTCGAATAATCCGTTCCATCGGGTTTGGTGGTAGTAAACCCCGCGTCCCCACACAGCGTTCGCACAGTTGAATTGCATCCATGCAGATTTGCTCGATCGCCGTGCGTACCATGTTGGCGTATGCTACTAACTTATCTGCTTGTTCGTTGGAGGTATTGGCATCACCAGCAAAAGTAGGGGCGTATGCTTTGACTAAATCTGCTGCGCCACGCAACCATAGATTACCGCTTTCAATGGCGCTCGCCATTTGCCCCACCCGCATCTGTTGATACGGATCGAGAGTTCTGCTTAATTTATCGAGATACTTGCGGGTTTCGTTGAATAGTGCCTCTGCCCCACCTAATTGTACGGCAGCAAACCGAATGACTCCTGTTGTCAGCCAAGGTTGTCTGTAATAGTCTCCTGGTTTGCCAATCAGCGCCCCAGCATCCAGTTCTACACCGCTAAAATCTACCTTAAAACTTGCCGTTGCCCGCATTCCTGAAGGTTGCCACCAAGCCGGATCGCTGACTGTAGCGACTTCTTCCATCGGGACGATGCACATTTGCCAGCTGCCATCTGGTAAAGCACCGCTAGCAAAAGGACGTTCTACGTATCCAGACCCAGAAGCAAAGGTTTTCGAGCCTTGCAACTGATATTTGCCATCTTCAATTGGGAAGATTTTTACGCCATCGCTAGCTTCGGCATTCCATACACCGAATATTTTATGGCGATCGCGGGCATCGCTAGCATATGCTTCGATTTGTGCTTTCGTCCCAAATGTTTGAATTAATTGTAAGGCGTTGACGTGTCCCTCATAGATTCGCCCCACGGCAAGATTCCCGCGTCCGATCTGTTTGAGCAATTGCAACGTTTCCCAAGTGCGGCTAGAGTCAATTCCTAACCCCAGTCCGCCTAATTCTGGTGGTAAAGGTGCTGCTAGTAAACCAGCTTGAGCGATCGACTCAAATTCTTTGACTGGAAAGGCTCCATTGACATCAATTGCCGCTGCATTGCTGGCACAGAAATCGGCAATTTCCTCAGCTTTGACTAATACTTCAACCAGAGATAACTTTTGTTGACCGATCTCATTGGTTGATAGTGGCGCGATCGTATCTACTTTCCTCACTGGTTTTATCTGCAAACATCTATAAATGATGATGTATTCAGATTAACTAGAAAACATCTATCTTCTGACTCGATCCCTCCGCTACTAAAGAAATATTGCTTAACGGTTAGCACTACTAAAAACTCGTAAAACCCGCTCTATAGGTACAGTCCAGTCACATCTTACCTTTGTCATAATAGACATATCACATCAGACAGCTTTAGATCCACTACATGAAAATACAGTCATCGGTGTTAGTACACCTCGGCTATGGCAAGTACGTCCGTTCCGACAAGGTGACATCGATTGTACCTATCGAGGAAGATCGGGGACCAGGACGACGGACATACATCCACCTTGAAGGGCAAGTCGATCCGGTTGTGGCTTCGCGTGCAGAAGACTCAATTGTCAGGGATTTAGTTCAAGAGCCACGCGACATTACCCAGTCTCGCCAGCAACAAGAGATATTACAAGATTTACTCATCGATCTGCAAAATATCAATGCGACTATTCGCCGGATTGTCCGCGATGAAGGTGAGTTAGATCTCGATCGCCTAGAACGACGGATTAAGGGAGCGATCGAAGAATAGATCTTTCCTTGTAATTCCATGTGCAACTTATCTATAGCCCCCTTTTTAAGGGGGTTGGGGGATCGTAGATCTTTCCTTGTAATTCCATGTGTGACTTATCTATAGCCCCCTTTTTAAGGGGGTTGGGGGATCGTAGATCTTTCCTTGTAATTCCATGTGCAACTTATCTATAGCCCCCTTTTTAAGGGGGTTGGGGGACCGTAGATCTTTCCTTGTAATTCCATGTGCGACTTATCTATAGCCCCCTTTTTAAGGGGGTTGGGGGATCGCAGGACTACGCCACTCACCCATAGATCCCCCCTAGCCCCCCTTTCTAAAGGGGGGAACCAAAGAAAGTAGAGACGTTACATCTAGCGACTCTACGTCGGGCAAATAATATCAAACTTTTTCCAGCATGACGATCGCACAAGACAAATTAAATCAACCGTCTGCGCAAATGCAAGTCCGTTCGGCGCGGTTGTGGATGCCAGAACGAGTCATATTTACTCCCGCAGCTTTAGCAGAACCATACGCTCAGCAAATCTTAGCACGGGTACAGGCGCTCAACCTACCAGTAGAAGAATTACCGCGCAACCGTTTGACAGGTTTGAGAGGAGAGAGCGATCGCGAAACCTACGATATTGCCAAGCGCACCCTCGCCGTTGTCACCGCGCCACCAAGTGCTTTGAAACTCAGTCCTATTCCTCCTTCGGCAGACTGGCAGTTTCATCTAGCTGAAGGCTGTCCGGCACATTGTCAATATTGTTATTTAGCCGGAAGCTTGCAAGGACCACCAGTCATTCGCGTTTTTGCCAACTTACCGCAGATTTTAGCTAATACTGCATCCTACGAGCAGCCAGGTAAAGCAACTAGTTTTGAGGTGAGTTGCTACACAGATCCTTTAGGAATAGAGCATCTCACGGGTAGCTTAGCTGAATGTATCCGCCACTTCGGAACGCGCCAAGATGGATATCTCCGTTGGGTATCGAAATTTGATAACGTAGATAGCCTATTAGCGTTGCCTCACAACGGTCATACGCGCTGTCGCGTTAGCGTTAACGCCGCACCTATATCGGGAAGATTTGAGGGTGGTACGGCTTCAGTAGGCGCGAGATTGCAGGCTTTAAGAAAGTTAGCATTACCGCGATCGCAAGGTGGTGGCGGTTATCCTGTTGGGTTAGTCATTGCACCCATCATGGATATGGAAGACTGGGAATCGCATTACACTCAGTTATTTGACGCGATTAGCGCAGCATTAGATTTCGAGTGCGACTTGACTTTTGAGTTAATCTCCCACCGCTTTACCCCTGGTTCCAAAGAAGTTTTGCTTTCTTGGTATCCTCAGACAAAGTTAGACATGGACGAGTCAAAGCGCAGCGTCAAGCGCAATAAGTTTGGTGGCACGAAATACGTATACGATTCTGACACGATGAGAGAGTTACGCAGATTTTTCGAGCGCCAAATTCAACAGCGTTTTCCTCAAGCAAAAGTTTTGTATTGGACTTAATTTGTCAGTTATCAGTTATCAGTCTATTTTGACTTTTGACTTTTGACTTTTGACTTTTCATAAACTTTCTTTAGCCTTTTCATAGGCTATTGTTTGTTCTGGGGTTGCTGAGCTTAGACATTCTGCATGAATGCGTTCTAAAACCAATGCGGGGAGACGGACAAAGAACGTTGGAATCAACTTTGGAAATACCTTGAATCTCATGCGATCTACCCGTTGTTTTAACCCAGAAGCAACCGAAATCTTCCCCTTCTTTGTAGGGGCAAAAGTAAATAGTTGACATTTCGGGTACGAGTTCTAACGTTATCTGTTGTTCTTTGACGGCATCTTGAAAAGTTTTGAAACCAAAAGCCACACTAGCTTGATTGGTGATTCCCACAATTGCCCATCCAAGACTTGAGTAACGAGCGATCGCGTTTTGTGCTTCGGGAATAATTTGCTGGTCGCAGGGATCGTTGATGAATGTCGCACCGCTTTTTGTAGCGCGAACTGTACCATCTAGATCCAGTAGCAATAAACGATTACTCATGTCCTTCGATCCCCTGTGGTACTAACTGAATCAAGCCATCGGCGATCGCATCTAACAACTGCCCCGTCGCACCCTCACCGTCATAGATATAGCCAAGGTCTGCCGCTATGGTCTTGAGTTTATTGGCGGTATCGGGCGCAGTTCTGACATTGACAACAGAACGGTTTAGCTTCTTTCTACCCATTGCTATTCTCCATCGGGTCTGGTCGTCCTATTCCCATCTGTTGGAGAATTGTTTTGACATCCTCCAAGGTTAAACCACAGTAGTAGTATGAACGATCTTTGAGATTAACTAAGTAGTACCCTGCACGTCCGCCGTTAATTCGGAATAACTCGATTACTATCTTTGACTTAGTTAGACCATACTCTAGTTCTCGATTTGCCGTATCAATAGCTCGATCGCTAGATCTATAAAATATTTTTCCATGACGAAACTCCCAAGCATTCTCAATCCGTCGAACAATTTGATAGTAGGCAGGATGAATAAGTTTTGTTTTTAACATTTGAGTATAATTGGTGTGTTAGGGAAAGCAGCCCTTAAGTGCTAGTTAAAGGCTGCTAGGAACGGGTTACTGATCTTCGCCCAGATCGTCGATTCCTAATTCGTCTTTGACGGCATCAGAATCAACTATTCTGGTTCGACCTGGCTCCTCCTCATCCTCTTCCAACCAATCATCTGCGTGCAGATGCTCGTAGGTTTTTGAGGGCTGATAGTCACCCTGACCGTTACCGTTTTTGTTTGAGTTGGTTATCTGTACATCACCTCCTTGTTTTCAGGGGAGATATTTTTTATCTTCCCTGAAATAATTATTGTAGATTTTCCTTTAAGTGTCAAGCACTTTTAAAAGGGTTGGTTGTCCTTCATTCAGTCTTCAAGAAAATTCAGCGATCGCACTCATATGTTTAAGGCTAACTGCACGTCAGGCTAGGAGATATTAGTTTTGACGACAAAAATATGGTTAAGCAATTGGTTTGGGGCGTGGCAGCGTTAGCCTTATTTAGCGGTGGTGGAAGCACATCGGCGATCGCACAAATAGAACAGCATTATGTCGAAGTGGGAGAGGGTGCGAGGGGGATGCCCGTATATCTCGATTTAAGGAGTGTCCGAGGAACGAATTTTAGATTAATTCAGCAATTTGGAGATGGGGTAGGTATAACTGACATTGCAGCATACTGTCCCCAGAAAAGACTGTTTGTAGAACGTGTAGGTGTCTATAGTTCCACTGGAGAAGTCGTAGCAGAGCATACAGAGCGTACAGAAGGAGAATTTATTCCAGGTTCACCTGCTGTCAACGCTTTTAATGTCGTCTGCAATGGGGGTGGGTTACGCTAAATTTTCTATATATTCTCGATTTTGGCTCAATACTGAATTGTCGCGGGTTGAGTTAATTAGAGCTAGTTGCGCTCTTAATGGCAATTTACGAAAGGCTGCTAAACGGTTTTCCATATTCATTCCTTAAGCGGTTTTACGATCTGACAATAATTATTTTTCTGGCTTTGCTGATTCTAATGGAGAACTCATAGGGCGATCGTATATGCGTGACATCCAAGCCCGAACTAAGAGTAGTAAACCCAACACGGTTAAGAAACTACAAACTCCTATCATCTGGCTACTATAAATTTCTAGTACGCCCCGTAGAATTATTTCTCGCAATGCAGAAACAATTGATACTTCAACTGCTACACCAATCGAAATTCGCTGCTGCTGCAAATAGATAATTAACAAACGGAATAATTCTACGAGAATTAAAATAAAAAGAATGTCAGAAGTGACGCGCTGAAACTCTAAAGGATGCAGCAGGGAGACAAACATATCTCCTAGCCGAATTATCATGACACAGAATAAACCAAAACATAAAGAGACTACAATAAAATTTTGAATTGCTTCTAATAACGAATAATTTTTTCTATGTGAAACCAGTTACCAAGCTGCATTTTGAATCGATACTCCATCTCTCCTAAGTTTTAGTGGTAAATAGTTGTCATTGCAGAATCTAGAAACTACGATAGCAAAAGAGCGAATAAACCACATAAGGCAATGCCATCAAATACGCCTGCACCGCCAATACTGAGAACTCCTGGTGTCATGCGCTGAATTTCTTTTAGGTGTAGTATATCCGCACCGATTAAGGTTCCCAACACCCCGCCTGCAAAGGCAACGGGTGCGGCGTGGATTCCTCTTGTGATGAAAGCAGATGCGATCGCGGCTGTTAAAGGAGCCAGTAACGGATTCATCTGAATTCCGATTCCTGGTACGACACGAGCAGCGTAGTAACTCACAATTGTGACGATCGCAGTGACTAAAACAATTGCTAGTGGATTAGCATGACGAAATTGATATAAAGCTAAAAGAACAGGAATTAACCCACCACCGACATTTAAGGCGACAATGGTTTTTTGATGGATGCGTGGTAAGGGGATTCCGAAAAATTGTCTTACCCACAGATCGCTGAAACTGTCAATAACTTCAACTTGTGATTCTACCTTGTATAAAGGAATATTGATTGTGCCACCAATAATTATTGCTGCTAATAAAAATAGAGCAGCATTGGCAGAAAACCCTAATTTTTCTACTGCTATTTGGACAACATCGAGCGTCAAGGCAAACCAAACAAAAGGAAAAACTAACAAAAGTAAAATAAACAGCAAAATAGAAACAGGAAGGTAGAACATATCAGTTGTCAGTTATCAGTTATTAGTTATCAGTTGTCAGTGACTAGTGAGTAGAACAAAACTCCGAAGCTAGTCACCAGTCACTAACCATTAACTACTCACTGCTCGTTACTCGCCTCTTCTGCCAGAAGTGTATCGTAGTGAGGGGGATTGTGTGTAAGGTGAGATCGCCTTAGATTAGCAAATCGCCACAGCTACAAGAGTATTAAAATAAAACAGTTATCAGTGAAGAGTAATGCGTGAGAAGAAGCAAGAAGTTGTTTACTTACGACTTACGACTTACGACTTATGACTTACGGCGTATGCGATTACCTGATGGTCCGAGTGGTCCGCCTTGGCTGCGGAGATTGAGATTTATTAATTGGATCTTACGCCCGTTTGAGGTGATGGAAGCACGGGCGAAGAAGTATGGCGATATTTTTGCGATCGCCAAAAATGCCTCGCCGTCGATGGTATATTTAAGCAATCCAGCGGCGATCGAACAAGTTTTAGGTGCAAATCCAGAGTTTTTTGATACTAATAGCGGTAATGATATTTTACTACCGTTATTAGGAGCTAATTCGCTGATTTTACTCGGCGGGATGAAACATCAGCGTCAGCGTAAGTTATTAATGCCACCCTTTCACGGCGATCGCTTGCGGACTTACGGACAAACTATTTGGGATATTACGGCACAAGTTACCAGTCAGTGGCAAGTAGGGCAATCGATAACCGTTCGTGCTGCGACACAAGAAATCTCGATGCGCGTCATCCTCAGCGCTGTTTTTGGTTTGGATGGTGGAGAACGTTACGATCGCCTGCGAAAACTGCTAACCTCCCTGTTAGAAACCGTCAGTTCCCCTGTAAGTTCGATGGTGCTATTCTTTCCATCCCTACAAAAAGATTGGGGTAAGTGGAGTCCTTGGGGACAGTTTTTGCAAAGGAAACAGCAAATCGACGATCTGTTAGTTGCAGAAATTCAACAAAGACGTGTAGAGATGTTACAGGCAACGTCTTTACAGCGCGATGATATTCTTTCCTTACTGCTAGCCGCGCGAGATGAAACGGGTCAACCCATGACCGACGAGGAATTGCGCGACGAACTGCTAACTTTATTATTTGCCGGACACGAAACAACTGCTTCAGCACTTGCCTGGGCATTATATTGGCTCGATCGCCTGCCGGAAGTCAAAGAAAAGTTACAAGCGGAAATAGACTCCTTGGGAACTAATCCCGATCTGAGTGCGATCGCTAAATTACCTTACTTGAATGCTGTTTGTTGCGAAACCCTCCGCATTTACCCAATCGCGATCAGTCCCTTCCCGCGTATTCTGAAAGTTCCAATGGAAATTGGCGGCTATCAGTTGGAGTCAGGTGCGATCGTGGTGATTTCTATTTATCTCACCCACCAGCGCGAGGATCTGTATCCTTATCCCAAACAATTCATTCCAGAACGCTTTTTAGAACGACAATTTTCTCCTTACGAGTATTTACCCTTTGGTGGTAGCAATCGCCGCTGTATCGGTGCAGCTTTTGCCTTATTTGAAATGAAATTAGTATTAGCAAATATCCTGTCGAATTACGATCTCAAATTAGCTAGTAATCGTCCTGTCAAACCAACTCGTCGCGGTTTAACAGTAGCTCCGCCAGCCAATATGAAAATGGTCGTCCAGCAAAAGTCAAACGTGAAAAGTCAAAATTCAAAAGTATTGCTGACGAGCGATCGCTAAGCTACCAAGATGACAGTCAAAAACTTAAATAATGCATTAACTGGGCAATAATTTGACCTGGAAGGGACAATCGTTTTTGAAAATCAACTAAATTTCGATAAGCACCAGCCATCTGACGATTTTCTACAACTGCTTGCGCTAATGCCAGATCCATAGTGGGAATTTGGATTAAATCTTCTACTGTCGCTGTATTAGGATTGAGGCGAAGAAGAGGAGAAGTCTCTGCATCGTAGTAACAGAATTTGAGGATTGGTGTCAAGGGTGCGAGGCGTTGTACGGGAACGCTCAAAGCAGCGGCAATATCTTCAATACAATAAAACTGTACCCCAGCATGGCTGAGTTGAACGAGCGATCGCGCTTGATGTATGGAAAGTCCCGGTAGCCTCAACCAGTCATCTACCGTTGCTTGGTTGACATCAATCTGAATTCCTAAAGACACCGCCACAGCAATTTCTTCTAACGATTGCAAGCGATAGTAAGGATCGTTCAGCAATCGATTGCGGATCGTTTGAATTTGCAGCCAGCTTAACATTGGGGAGTCGGTTATCAGTTATCAGTTGTCAGTTATCAGTTATCAGTTACTTCCGACTTCCGAGGTCCGACTTCCGATTTATTTCAAATACTATCTAACAACTGGCGACGTTTTTGCTCGAATTCGTATTCCGAGATTAACCCCTCTTGGCGGAGATTGTCTAATTCTCTCATGGCATCTGCGATCGCGCTGACTCGGTCTGGTATGACTGTAGTTGAGGGACGCTTCGATAAAATGGAAAAATTGGCAAGATTAGTCACGTTCGTTCCAGACATGCCTAATTCACCGAATTCAGAATTAAAGTTGAGGTCAAACTCCTCACTGTCTTGTACTAAATACCAAAACCCTTCAATGGCACTAGCTACGCGGGGTATAGGTGTCCATGAGAGCAATAGATACAGCAATCCCCACAAAGGCTGTCCTAAATAAAACTTGTGCAATCCAGCAATTGGCATCGGCAACACCGTACAGGCAAAAGCCAGAGTAGCAGCAACTTTACGATTTTTTTGTTGGCTGACGATGCTCATGAGGACAACTCCAGAGGAAAAGAGGGGATTAAAAGTATTTTGTCAAGGCAGCGATCGCTTTTTTAACTACCTTACCTTCTACCTTCTATATTATTCATTCCCTTATCAGTAGAGAGTGACTAGTAACTAGTGGCTGGCGACTAGAAAAGATTCTAGCTACTAGCCACTCACCACCAGCCACTCACAAATGACCAATGACTGCTGTATTAAATTGTCGTCTAAACTAGAATGATATTAGACGTATCTATAAAAACTCTGAGTGCCTCACTCAAATAATTACAAGTGCTATGGGATTTTTTGATTCTGATATAGTTCAACAGGAAGCCAAACAGCTGTTTGAGGATTATCAAGCGCTGATCAAGCTGGGGAACAGCTACGGCAAATTTGACCGCGAAGGAAAAAAGCTATACATCGATCAAATGGAAGCCATGATGGAGCGCTATCGGATTTTTATGAAGCGCTTTGAACT
This sequence comes from Scytonema millei VB511283, assembly GCF_000817735.3. NCBI lineage: Bacteria > Bacillati > Cyanobacteriota > Cyanophyceae > Nostocales > Scytonemataceae > Scytonema > Scytonema millei. The sequence continues at coordinate 1,606,153 of NZ_JTJC03000001.1, forward strand.
TTCAGAAGATTTCATGGCACAAATGACGGTAGAACAACTTAAGACTCAGCTCAATCAGTTTGGGATCACGCCGCAGCAAATGTTCGAGCAAATGCATAATACTTTGGAGCGGATGAAAGCAGAGCTAGAGAATCAGTCCTAACTAGGGGTAAGTCGTAAGTCAGAAACCTTTTGCCTTTCTCGCTGACAACTGACAACTGATAACTGATAACTGATAACTGGTCGCTGTTCTAGCCCCTTTGTGGTAGTTTTAAGCACGAGGATGAAATGGAGTTAGACGTGCAACCAAAAGTAATTATTCACGGTGGTGCAGGCAGTTCGTTACACGGTAAAGGAGGAGTGGAAGCAGTCAGGCGATCGCTCTACCCGGTTATTGAAGAGGTTTATGCTTTATTGCTAGAAGGAAAGAGTGCTTGCGAGGCAGTGGTACGCGGTTGTCAGATGCTAGAAGACGATCCCTTGTTTAATGCTGGAACAGGATCGGTGTTGCAATCGGACGGACAAATTCGCATGAGTGCGGCGCTGATGGATGGCATTGCTCAAAGATTTAGCGGTACGATCAATGTCTCGCGAGTCCAGCATCCAATCGAACTAGCATTGTATTTACAAAGCTCCCCCGATCGCGTGTTGTCAGACTTTGGGGCAGCAGAACTATTGCGAGAACTGCAACTGCCTAGCTACGATCCGATTACAGAGCGCCGTCTCAATGAATGGCTGCAAGAAAGGCAGGAAAATTTCACAAAGACGATGGCGGCGGTAGTGGCAGAAGTCGGGGTAGGAGATGATGCAGATACCACAGTTGTCGATACGAGTGCTAGACGGGGGACAATCGGCGTAGTGGTGCTAGATAGCCAAGGAAAGCTAGCATCTGGTACGTCTACAGGTGGTAAGGGGTTTGAACGCATCGGACGTGTCAGCGATTCTGCCATGCCTGCGGGAAATTATGCTACAGCACACGCCGCCGTAAGCTGTACGGGAATTGGCGAAGACATTATCGATGAGTGTTTGGCAGCGCGGATCGTCGTCCGCGTCACGGATGGTATGTCTTTGATAGATGCGATGCAACGCACGTTTACTGAAGCCAGCGATCGCCAGCGAGATTTAGGGGCGATCGCCCTTGATGCTTCTGGTGCGATCGCTTGGGGAAAAACCAGCGATGTGATTTTAGCTGCTTTCCACGATGGCAACAAGATTGCTGACACTTTAGAGTTGCCCGTGGGGACGCAGGTTGGTTGTATTTGAGGGAGCAGGGAGCAGGGAGCAGGGAGCGCAAGGTTGCTGAGGAAGCTGAGGGAGCAAGACAATTCACGCATTCACGCATTAATTCCGAATTCCGAATTCCGAATTCTCTCCACTACACCCCACACCCTATTTACTACTAGTCACCAGCCACTAGTCACCGATCGCTCCCTCGATTCAGCCTCCAGCCAGGTTTGACGACCTGACGCGATCTGGCAATAACCAAACAATCGTCGGGTACGTCTTCGGTAATAGTCGAGCCTGCGGCAATGTTGACATCCTGTCCGATCTCGATTGGAGCGACGAGGACGCTATCAGCACCTGTTTTGCTGCGATCGCCAATTTTAGTCGGATGCTTTTTTACGCCATCGTAGTTAGCTGTAATTGTACCGCAACCGATATTAACTTTTTCTCCAATGGTGGCATCACCTAGATATGATAAATGGGCGGCTTTGGTTTCTGCCCCTAATTTCGTATTTTTCAATTCCACAAAATTACCAATCCGACAACCCGCACCAACTTCAACCTGACCTCGTAGGTGAGCGTAGGGACCGATTTGAGTTTCAGCACCGACGATACTGTTGCTGACGACAGAATACATCGCCGTGACGTTTTCGCCAATTTGACTATTTTCTATGAGACTACCTGGTCCAATCCGACAGCCAGAGGCGATCGCGGTTTGACCCCGGAGGTGGGTTTGTGGCTCAATGACAACATCTGGTTGAATCTTTACCGTGTCGTCAATTGTGACACTAGCTGGATCGATTAGAGTGACTCCTGCTGACATCCAATAGGACTTGATGCGTCTTTGTAAAATCTCGTAGGCAGTTGCTAATTGTTCGCGATCGTTGACTCCCAAAATTTCTTGTTCGTCTTCGATATCAACTGCCATCGCGGGTTGGAGTAAATTTACAGCGTCTGTCAAATAGTATTCTTTTTGGTCGTTGTTTGCTTGTAGTTGCGGTAATACCTTCGCTAAATCTTGCCAGCGAAAACAGTATACCCCAGCGTTAACGCGACGATTTTGCTTTTGAGCTGCGCTACAATCGCGATCTTCAATAATTTGTTGGACGATGTTTTGACCGTTACAAAATACCCGTCCGTAACCTTGAGGATCGGAGAGTTGAGCTGTGAGAATGGTAGCAGCATGTTGGTGCTGTTTGTGGGTCTGAATCAACCGCTCTAGAGTTTGGGGTCGTAACAGGGGAACGTCGCCATTCAACACCAATAAATCCCCTTCAAAGCCTTCTAAATGTGGCAGGACTTGCTGAATTGCGTGACCCGTACCTAACTGCTCGGTTTGTTCGACAAACTCCAACTTTGGCAAGGAATCAGAGACTAGCGAGCGGTTGGGATCTAAAAGAGCTGTCTTCACTTGCTCGGCTTGATATCCCACAATTACCAAAACTCGCTTGGGAGAGATTTCTAGACTACCCTGGATCGCTCGTTCGATCAGCGATCGCCCTCCGATTTGATGTAAAACTTTGGGCAACGTCGATTTCATTCGCGTACCGCGCCCAGCTGCCAAAATTGCTACCGCTACCATATGTTTAGACTTGGCTATCTGCTATTCGCCTATTCAAGGATAAAGGAATCAGTGACTTGTGACTAGTTGTCAGTTATCAGTTATCAGTTAACCGTCTACCAACTACCAATTACCAACTACCAATGACTTGACATTGACATTGATGTCAAGGTTTAGGGTGAGAGGGTGTATGTGCAGTTGCTATGACTTACTTCGCGATTACCCGTCTCCAAACCTTATCGAAAACTTTATTTCGAGTTTTCAGTCGAGAACATCTAGATGCGATCGCCGCTTTTGTTTGTGCTGTATTGGTACTTTTGGGGTGGATAGCGCTCCAAATAGGTTGGCTTGGGCTGGGATTATTGTTACTACCAGCAGCATACGTTATCGGCGGGTATGAGAGCGCGAAGGAAGGGCTGACAACTCTGTGGCAAGAAAAAGAGTTGGATGTGGACTTGTTGATGATTGTCGCTGCTTTGGGGGCGGCGGGATTAGGTGTGTGGCGGCGGGAATATTACTTAATTGTCGATGGGGCAGTTCTAATTTTAATTTTTGCTATCAGTGGGGCGCTGGAAGGCTATGCAATGCAGCGCACGGAACGAGATATTCGCAGTTTGATGAGTCTAAGTAGCGATACAGCTAGGGTACTCGATCGCGGACAGGAAAAGTTGGTTGATGTCGATCGGTTACAAGTTGGCGATCGCATTTTAGTTAAACCTGGAGAACTCATTCCCACCGATGGCATCATTCAAGAAGGTTACAGCACCCTCAACGAAGCAGCAATTACGGGGGAGTCTTTACCAGTAGAAAAGACTGTAGGGCATGAAGTTTTTGCGGGGACTTTAAATGGTAACGGCGCTTTAATTCTGCAAGTGCATCAGCCGCCGGAAAGCAGCCTAATTCAGCGCATCATTCAATTAGTCAAGCAAGCCCAAACAGAAGCACCTCCTTCACAAATGTTTATCGAACGCTTTGAGCGCGGCTATGCCAAAGTTATCGTTCTTGCTGGGATTTTATTGGCAATTTTACCCCCCTTTATTTGGGGTTGGAATTGGGAAACAACAATTTATCGCGCCTTAATTTTTCTCGTTGTTGCCTCTCCTTGCGCTTTAATGGCAGCAATTATGCCGACATTGCTATCGGGAATTGCCAACGGTGCCAGACAGGGAATTTTATTTAAAAGTGGGGCGCAGTTAGAAATGATGGGAAAAGTGCGGGCGATCGGATTTGATAAAACTGGAACTCTCACCACAGGTAAATTAGCAGTTACGGAAGTTATCCCTACCACCGGGCATTCAGTGGATGAAGTTTTACAAATTGCTGCTGCTCTAGAAGCCTATTCCGAACATCCTATCGGACAAGCGATCGTCACCGCTGCCCAACAAAAACAAATCGAGATCGTCCCTGCTGTTGGCGTATATTCTCACCCAGGACAAGGAATTATTGGAGAAGTTTATCAACAGCAAGTCCTAGTAGGGAAATTTGATTTTTTAATTCAAAATTCAAAATTCAAAATTCAAAATTTGGAGTTAACGAATAACTCCCCTGTACGGGCGAGTTTAGCAAATAGCTTGACAATTCAAGCCTACGATTTTTGGTCAAAACCCGCCCCTACAACTCCCGACTCCCGACTCCCGACTCCCAACTCCTTAGTACGGGCGCACAGCAGTGCGCCCCTACCGACTCCCGAACTATCCCAACACCTCGAAACCGAAGGTAAAACCGTCATCTGGGTAGCACGAGAAAGTGAAATCATCGGAATTGTGGCTGTAGCCGACACCCTACGTCCCAAAGCTGCTGAAGTCATCAAGCACCTGAAGCAATTAGGAATTGAAGAAACAATCGTCCTCACGGGAGATAATCAGCGTACAGCCGATCGCATTGCTCGAGCTGTTGGGATCGATCGCGTTTATGCTGAATTATTACCCGAAGATAAAGTTAAAGTCATTCGTCAGCTTCAGGGTCAATATCAAACTGTAGCTATGGTAGGAGATGGCATCAACGACGCACCAGCCTTAGCTCAAGCATCGGTAGGTATTGCTATGGGTGTGACTGGTAGCGATGTTGCTTTAGAAACCGCCGATCTCGTTTTGATGGCAGATCGTTTAGAAAAATTAGTAGTAGCAATTCATTTAGGTCGTCGATCGCAAAGAATCATCAAACAAAATATTACCTTTGCTCTCAGCTTTATCGTGTTACTACTCATTGCTAATTTTACTGGCAACATGAATATGCCAATTGGCGTAATTGGTCATGAAGGATCGACTGTCATTGTGACTTTGAGTGGTTTAAGATTGTTAAGAAATTGGTGGTTTGTAATGAGTAATTGGTAGTTATTGGTTGACAGTAGACGCTGCACTACACTGCGTGAAGACAGTTTTTGCTCCCCCAGCTTCCCCAGTTCCCCCAGCTCTCTTTTCCCCCCCTGCTCCCTGCTCCCTCCTCCCTGCTCCCTAATAAAGATTTCTAAATTAACGATATAACTAAAATCCAAATAGAAAAGATTAAACATGCAATAATTAATCTGGGCTCAGAGAACATGATTAACCCGATTAAACCCAGACATCCTAAAATAGCTCCGTAGACAAGACCCATTTCAAACAGATGTTTATCTTCATCTTCGCTGTTTCTGGTCATGGCTAAGCTATTAGTAGAAATATTGAGTTGTAGAGATATCGAGTTGTAGACGCGATCGCGCCTGACTTTTATAAATTAATTAATTCAAATACTTTATTTATACTACGTATTTGCTACTGAGTCTAGTTAGTTTGTCAAGCTCATCACATATATTATTGACTACTTAACCTTAATAGATAACATCCGCTCTAACATTACAACTTTTTGCAAACGGGCAAATGCTTTATTTCTCTGCTGCTGACGACGATAGTGTAGGCGTAACTTTTTAGTAACGAGTATTGAAACGAGCATCAATATTGGTAATACTACGATTGCCGATGGAATCAGCAAATCGTTGTGGCTGGTTTGCGTGTCTGCGTTAGATTTGCTACAAGTCTCCTGCCAAGTTTTAGTATTTGCCCAAGCTTTAGGCGTTTGGCAGATATTAGCGGCGTATAAATTATCCACTTTTTATTCTCCTGGGTAGTAACTCCATATATATCTACTCACCCAAGACAGCTGAATTCGGATTATTGGCTAAACAACCATCTTCCATGTAAACAATGCGATCGGCGATATCGAGAATGCGGTTATCGTGGGTGACAAGCAGGATGGTACAACCCTGTTCCTTTGCCAAACGCTGCATAATCTCTACCACGTCGCGTCCAGATTTCTTGTCAAGTGCGGCTGTCGGTTCGTCTGCTAGGACAATTTTAGGATGACTCACTAACGCACGGGCGATCGCCACTCGTTGTTTTTGCCCTCCTGAGAGGTTTTCTGGATAATAATCGACTCGATGTCCCAAGCCAACGCTTTCTAGCATGGCTGTGGCTTTAGCGTTTAAATCTTCAGCAAGATAGCGATCGTGTAATTCTAAAGACATTCTTACGTTTTGTTTTGCAGTCAGAAATGACATCAGATTGTGTGCTTGAAAGATATATCCAATTTGGCAGCGTAACCGAGTTAATAGTTGTTTGTTTGCCCCGCGAATTTCCTGTCCGAGGATTTTTAAACTACCTTCTTGAGCCGATCGCAACCCTCCCATCAGGCTTAATAAAGTTGTCTTACCAGAGCCAGAAGGTCCAGTCATAATAATAATTTCCCCAGACACAATTTCTAAGTTGATATTAAATAAAACTTGTTTTTTTAGTTCGCCTTGTCCGAAGTAGTGGTTGAGATTTTGGATGGAGATGACTGGTAGTTGGTAGTTGGTAGTTGGTAGTTGGTAGTTGTTCATGGGAAGAATAGGAGATAGGAAGTACAAGGAATTTTTAATGGCTAGACCGGAGTTTGAAAGTTTGGATGTGTATAAGTTAGCGGAGCGATTAGCAAATCAAGTTTGGCAGATTGTTAAGCAATGGGATAGTTTTACTAAAGACACAATGGGAAAACAGATTGTTCGAGCCGCAGATAGTATCTGTGTCAACATTGCAGAGGGACGCGGTCGCCATAACTTCAAAGACAATCAGCGATTCATAAAAATAGCCAGAGGATCTTTATATGAACCTATTAGTTGGTTGCGCTTAGCTTATACTCGAAAACTAATTACTTACTGCTGAGCAATCAGCTACAATTAAACCAATAATTGATGAATTATCGCCCAGATTAACAGCTTATTTAAACTCATTAGACAACAGGTAATAGAATCAGCTACCAACTACCAACTACCAACTACCAACTACTAATTAAAACACATCAGCAGGATCGGCAGAACGTAATTTTTGCATTGCGATCGCTCCAGATAAACTACACATAATAAACGTAATTGCTAACACAAAGATTGCTCGTTCCACTTTCATTCCAATTGGCATTAAAATAGCTGCTGCTGCAATTTGATATAGTCCTAAAGAAATTAGAAAGCCTGGAATATATCCCAAAATTGCTAATATCAGTGATTCCTGAATCAAAACGCCTAATAAATAGCGATCGCTATATCCCATTGCCTTAAGCGTGGCGTATTCGGGTAAGTGATTGGCAACATCGGTGTAAAGAATTTGGTACACAATGACAATGCCTACAATAATTCCTACAACCACACCAAGCCCAAAAATAAATCCAATTGCACCCTGGCTTTCCCAGTAATATTTTTCTACTTCAGCAAACTCTTTTGGTGTCATGACTCTAACATCATTCGGTAGATTTGCTGTTAATTGTGCTTTGACGCTTTCTGAATTTGTCCCTGGCTTGAGTTGAATTAATCCAATTTCAATTTGATTGGATTTGCGTTCGGGTAGTAGTTTGAGAAAAGTTGAATCACTAACGATCGCATTACCATCAGCCGCAAAAGATGCACCAATTCTAAATAAGCCAATCGTGCGAATATTTTGTCGATTTAACTGGACTTCTACACTACCTTGCTTTTCTACTGTCTCTGCGATCGCACCATATTCGGGACGAGAAGCGCGATCGAATAAAGCAGTATTTAAAAGTTGTAATCGTTTTGCATTTTGTTGAATTTCTGGTACGGCAAAGCTAGGTGCATTTGGCTCGATTCCCCAAATTAAAATTGTTCTGTCAATTCGCGTTGCAGGATTTTTCCATTCACCTCTGCCAATATAAATCGAACTAACAGAAGACACGCCATTGTATGCTAATGTTTGATATAATCTTTCTCTTGAAAAGCTTTGTAGCGTAGACAGCGATTCAAATTGCCGATTAATCATTACTAAATCTGCTTGTAGCAAACTTTGTGTCTGTGTTGCACTGTCGTAAAGAGAGTCATTGAATCCCAGTTGGATAAAAATCAGCATATCAGCAAAACCAATTCCCGCGATCGCCACTAGCAACCGCGTCTTTTCTTTCATTAATTGATGCCATGCGAGGGGAATTTTTTTCAGCCATTTCATAATGGTAATGGGTAATGGGTAATTGATGGCGTACATCCATTACTTGTAGGGGCGGGTTTATCGATATACTTAGTTCAAAACAGATTCTTTTGGTAAACCCGCCCTTACCTTCGGCGTAGTCAATTAAATTCGTTTCGATAATTTATTGTGGATTCTGAATGAGATATCTTTGTCGCATGAGAAGAAATAAGGGTAAACCTGTAGAAACACCAATTAAACTACTAGCAAAATAAACCCATAAATATTTCATTCTCAATCGCGAACCTTCCCATAAAATAAATGCCCATAAAACTAATTCCGCCACAATGACATCCCAACCAAATAAAGCTGAAATCTTATTAGTAAATAACTGCTCTACAAAGATTTGAAGGTTGAATCCTTGCTCGAATAGAAAAGGTAAAATCTCAGAGAAGGCTAAAGCAGTGCCTAATATAAAAAGTGTTAAATACAAAACTTGCACCATCTCAATTTCTCCTTTTCAGTTGTCAGTCGTCAGTCATCAGGCGAGAGGCGAGAGATAGATTTTGACTTTTAACTTTTGACTTTTCCTCAGCTTTTTATACCGAACATCCGTTATGCTGTGAAACAAACAAAAACTACAGTTGAATTGCCGTTTCTACCTGTAAATTCGTCAACCCAGCTACCTGTTGACTAGCTTCTGGACTCAGGCGAATCTTGACTTCTACTATGCGCCGATCTAGATTTTCTCCAGGCTGGTTACTAAACACATTTTGCCGATCTACCTGCAAACCGATTTGGGAAACCTTACCGCGCAGCTGTCCTGAAATTGCTTGACTAGTAATAATAGCTGGCTGTCCCAACTTAACTTTACCAATATCAGTTTGATAAACTTCGGCGACAGCAACCATTTGAGCCGTTTGTCCCATTTCTACAATGCCTGAATCACTAATTTTTTCTCCTTCTCGCGTGCGAATCTTGAGAATTTGCCCAGATATAGGAGCGCGAATATAAGCTTCTTGTAGCTGCGTTTCGGCTATTTTCGCAGCAGCGATCGCAGTATCCACTTCTGTTTGGGCTGCATTCACGTCTACCGGACGCACCTCGGCAATCTGATTCAAGGTAGCTTTGGCTTCTTGTAGTTGAGCCTGTAAAGTTTCCACCGTCCGGTTTTTCCCCGAAAGTGCTTCCTTTAATTGTGCTTGAGCGGTTTCTAGGGTTAATCGCCTGCTATCTATGTTCGATGCAGAGATCGCACCTTGACGATATAATTGTAAAAAACGATTATACTCTGCTAGGGCGTTGCTGACTTCTGCTTGATAGCGAGTAATAGTGGCATTTTGAGTTGACGTTTCTCCAGCAATTTCTGCTTGTATCCGGGCAATAGTTGCTTCTTGAGCCTTAATTTCTCCTGTTTTTGCCCCTGCTCTCACCTGTGCTAACTTAGCTTGGGCAACTCTGACTTGTTCGCGTGCTTGTGCCAAAGCATTTTGCAAGCGATCGCGAGAATCTAAAATCGCAATCGTTTGTCCTGCTTTGACGCGATCGCCTTCTTTAACTAATAATTGGTCTACGCGATCGCCATCCAATGCAGATGGAGCAAATAAGCGAATTGCTTCTGTTTCTGGTTCCAGTCGTCCCAAAGCTGTAACTTGCGTCACTGGAGGAGTTGTCGCCACAGGAGGAGAAGGCTGAGAAGATTGAGAAACGACATAAAAGCCAGTTGCACCTGTAATAGCAGTTGCCGTAAGAATTAAACCAGTCAACCAGCGGTTTGAAGGTTTTAAAATGTCATTAGTCATTGGTAGTTGGTAGTTGGTAGTTGGTGGTGTTTGATGCGTGGTGCGTGATAACTGATAACTGATAACTGATAACTGATTATTTCAGGTATGCTACGAGAATTTTGCTGAGTAAGGTTGCTTGTTCTGGATAGGAAATTGTTTCAGTTTCAAATATTCCTCGCATTAATAAACCGTAAAGATAGTTCAGGACAAAATCCGCGATCGCTTTATCTGGTACTTGCAAATAGTCGGCGATCGCCTGCGTAGTCTTGTCCCAAGAGCTGTGAAAAGCTTTATTTCTGCTCAATTCAGCTTTTTCCTGCTGGTAGAATTCCACCCAAAGTAAAACTTGCTTGCAAAAATTATCTTCATTTTTAGCTACAAAATTGAACATAGTTTCAATTCGCTCTGTTAAGGTGGGTGGATTTCCCGCCTCCGCCAAGAAGTTGAGCAAGTCTTGTCTGTCTAGTTCTTCTACCAACTGAAGAAATAAGGCTTGTTTGCTGGGAAAGTAATGATAAAGCGTCCCTGTAGACACGCCCAACCCTTGAGCTAACTGTCGCATGGTGATCGAGCCGTAGCCTCTTTCGGCAAATAGATCGAAACTCTTGAGCAACAGTTCTTTACGATATTGGTCGTGGTCTACAATCTTGGGCATCGGGACAATTAATTTGACTCCATATTAGATCGAACGTTTGATATAAATAAATATAAAACAAACGTCCAATATAAATCAAGTAGGAGCGGTTTTTTTCCCAACAGATATGTCAAGTAACACATACATTTGCTGGCAAACCCGCCCGTCCCAGAATTGTAGGGGCGGGTTTTTTGCGGAGATCTGTCAAAAACAAACAGCTCTGTTGACAAACCCGCCCGTACCGAGAATAAGGAGGAATTTATAGTTGCAGAAGTTACGCAGTTGAGATCCCCCAACCCCCTTAAAAAGGGGGCTTTAGATTCCCCCCTTTTTAAGGGGGGTTAGGGGGGATCGAGATCTCTAGCTTCAACTGCGGATCTCCTCTCAGTCCCTGAATCAGGCATCATCCAAAGCAGCAATACCGGGCAATTCCTTACCTTCAAGTAATTCCAAGCTAGCGCCGCCGCCAGTTGAAATGTGGCTCATTTGCTCGGCTACACCGACTTTTTCCACCGCTGCTACAGAGTCACCACCACCAATGATAGAAGTTACGCCTTGCTTGGTAAGATCGGCAAGAGTACGAGCGATCGCTTCAGTGCCTACAGCAAACTTGTCAAACTCAAATACACCCATCGGACCATTCCAAATCACCGACTTACACTCAGCCAGTGCTGCTTGGAAAGTCTTGACCGAATCTGGACCAATATCCAAACCCATGCCATCGCCTGGAATATTATCCACGCTAACGGTCTGAGCGTTGGCATCAGCAGCAAATTTATCTGCTACCACCACATCTGTAGGTAACAGCAAATCGACACCACGTTCTTTTGCCTTAACTTCCAAAGATTTAGCCAGTTCTAGCTTGTCTTCTTCCACCAGCGACTTACCAACATTCAAACCCCGTGCCTTGTAGAAGGTGAAAATCATCCCACCACCCAACAGCAGCTTATCGCACTTATCCAACAGCGTTTCGATTACGCCAATCTTACTGGAGACTTTCGAGCCACCAATAATTGCCGCTAGGGGACGCTGAGGATTTTCGATCGCGCTTTGGAGATACTGAAGTTCTTTTTCAATCAAATAACCTGCTACCGAAGGGCTGAGGTAGTGAGTTACGCCCTCAGTTGAAGCATGGGCGCGGTGAGCCGTACCAAAAGCATCATTTACGTACAAGTCCGCATTTGCTGCTAACTTTTGAGCAAATTCTGGATTGTTCTTTTCTTCCTCGGGATAGAAGCGGACGTTTTCTAGTAGCAACACCTGACCGTTTTGCATTCCTGCGACTTTGCCAGCAACTTCATCGCCGATACAGTCGTCGCACTTAATTACCTCTTGACCGAGTAACTCGGAAAGGCGCTTAGCAACGGGAGTCAGACGCAATTTATCATCTACACCTTTGGGACGACCGAAGTGGCTTGCCAAAATGACTTTAGCACCCTTTTTAATTAAGTCTTGAATTGTCGGCAGTGCAGCCCGAATGCGGGTATCATCGGTGATATTGCCTTGGTCGTCTAGCGGTACGTTAAAATCTACCCGTACTAACGCCCGCTTCCCAGATAAATCTGACGAGGATAAATTTGCTAGAGTTTTTTTGGACACAGCGTCAACCTCCTAATTGCCTTTTTGGTCTAGTCCATCATTTAGCGCCGTCCACATTTTACCGAAGCATGGGTATCGGAGTTACCACAAATGTTTAAGACTGTTCTGTTTCCGATCGATCGCAGCCGCGAAACACAAGAAGCCGTGGGAGTCGTGGTTGAAATCGTGCAAAAGTATGGTAGTCGTCTAATACTGCTATCGGTAGTAGAAGGATCGGAGGAGGCTGACGAGGGCATGGAATCGCCTGATGTCGTAGCCCGACTTCTCGAAGATGCCCAGTCCGTCTTCAAGCAGCAAGGCATTCAAACAGAGGCATTCGAGCGGCAGGGCAAGCCTGCATTTGTTATCTGTGATGTAGCCGACGAGGTGAGTGCTAACTTAATTGTCATGGGATGCCGAGGACTCGGGTTGACAGAAGAAGGAGTCACCGAAAGCGTCACCAACCGTGTAATTAATCTATCTCCCTGTCCGGTTTTAGTTGTACCTTAATGAGGGGCGAGGAGTGAGTAGTGAGGGGACAAGGAGGACAAGGGAGAATTCGGAATTCGGAATTCGGAATTAAAACACGCACTACTCACCACTCTCTTACCGTCAACCGTCTTCACGCAGTGTAGCGGAGCGTTTACTGTCAACCGTTAACCGTCAACCAATGATCGATGACAAACGAAATCCAATGGTATCCAGGTCACATTGCCAAGGCTGAAAAGGCGCTTGCCGAACAGCTGAAGTTGGTAGATGTGGTATTGGAAGTAAGGGATGCACGGATTCCGCTAGCAACCCATCATCCTCGCGTACCAGAGTGGGTAGGCAGTAAAACACGGGTATTGATTCTCAACCGCGTCGATGCGATTCCTCCTGCGGTGCGTCAGTTGTGGCAGCAGTGGTTTAAGTCACGGGGAGAAACAGTTTACTTTACCAATGCTAAAGATGGTAACGGTGTAGGACAAGTATTGCAGGTAGCGCAAAGAGCAGGTGATGAGATTAATCAACGCCGCAAAAATCGCGGCTTGTTAGCCCGTCCCGTGCGGGCGGCGGCGATTGGATTTCCCAACGTGGGTAAGTCAGCGCTAATCAATCGGCTGTTGAAGCGGCGGATTGTCGTCAGCGAGGCTCGTCCTGGGGTAACGCGCCAGTTGCGCTGGGTCAGAATTTCCGATCGCGTTGAATTATTAGATGCACCTGGAGTAATTCCAACTAAGCTAGAAGACCAAGCAGCAGCAATTAAGTTAGCTATCTGCGATGATATCGGCGATGCTGCCTACGATTCTTACCAAGTGGCTGTTATCTTTATCGATTTGCTACAAGAATTAATGGCAACTGCTCCCGAACTCATGCCAGAAAATCCCCTATCTCGCTACAAAATCGATTCGTTAGGCATGACGGGGGAAGAATTTGTCTATGAGTTATCGGCAAAACGCGATCGCGGTGACTTGGAACGCACGGCAAGACAGATACTGATCGATTTTCGCAAAGGAATTTTGGGGACAGTTCCCTTAGAGTTACCACCGAATTAATTTTTGTAACTTTACTTTTCATCCAAATAAACCAAAAGAGGGAAAATAGCTCAAAGCTACTCCCTCCCTTATCCATTGATGGTATATCGTATGAGTTTTAGAGATCGCCGTTGCGAAAGGCAAGGACAAAAATAACTGCTGGACCAGCTAGCATGATCAGGGCAACGCTTACTAGTTGAAACAGAGTTTCCCACTGAAAACTACCGATCGCATCAAAAATTCCAGACATAAGATTTATCTCTCCTCCCAGCTTGTCTATTTAACGTCGATTTCTTACATAAAAATCCGCACCTTATTTTACCTAGAGGAGAATTACCGGATTTAATTAACTTAACAAATCTATAACAAACCACAAATAAACCCTTGCTGCTCTCATTTTAGTGATGGGGGAACCAAAATCGCTAAGCTTGAGTAGCGGGACTCGATCGTCACCCAATCTGAATATTATGGCGACTTGAAATGGCAACTTGGAAATGTGTAAAACAGTGTGGCGCTTGCTGTCATCTCGACCCAGAAGAACGCCCAGACATAGCAGAGTATTTGACACCAGAAGAGTTAGCACTCTATCTCAGCATGGTAGGTGAAGGTGGTTGGTGTATCAATTACGACCATTTAAGGCGAGAATGCAAAATCTACCCCAACCGTCCTCGCTTTTGCCGAGTCGAGCCAGAAATATTCCTAGATATGTACGGCATCGAGCCGGAAGAAGTCAACGATTTTGCGATCGAGTGCTGCGAGCAACAGATTTCCGGCGTTTATGGCGATCGCAGCTTGGAAATGGTGCGGTTTCATCGGGAAGTTGAGTCGTGAGTGACTAGTGGCTGGTGACTAGTGGCTAGTAAATAGGGTGTGGGGTGTGGGGTGTAGGGTGTGAAAAATGGGGTGTAGGGTGTAGGGTGTAGGGTGTAGGGTGTGGGGATTTTGGATATTGAATTGATTTTCCCCTCTGCTCCTAGTCTCCTCTGCCCCTCTGCACCTGAAGCCCCTCTGCTCCCTGATAACTGATAACTGATAACTGACAACTGACAACTGATAACGGGGTTGCCTTTTATAACAATTTGGCAGAAAATGAAAGGAATATGAAAAGTATCGCGTATTGAACTGAGTTGCCTGTGAAACTGGAATCTGTACCCCCTCAGCGATCTAGCTTATCTGACCAAATAACAGCACTGGAGAAACAGGTCTTGGAAACACACAGCCAACCTGTTGTCAGCGTTAGCGATCGCCCTCTACAACAGCAAAAACAACAGCAAAAGCAAACACAGCAGTCTTGGTGGGCAATATACGCCTCGACATTTTTCACCATATTTTTGGCAGAATGCGGCGATAAGACCCAACTTTCCACGCTCTTGATGAGTGCAGAGTCTCAATCACCCTGGATTGTCTTCGTAGGTGCAGCCGCAGCGTTAATTACAACCAGTTTACTAGGCGTACTCTTGGGACAGTGGTTAGCAAAACACCTATCCCCCAGAAAGTTAGAAATTGCCGCAGGTACGAGTTTACTACTGATCGCGATCGCTTTAGTAGGAGATATTTTACTCTCGTAGAAGATCCCCCTAGCCCCCCTTAACAGGGGGGAACAAGAGAGAAATTCCCTTTTAAGGGCAATCTAGAGAGACTGATTAAAGATGCCCTCACCCCTCACTCCTCACTCCTCATCCCTCAACTTCATGGACTGGAAACTGCTAGGAATCACTTTTGTAACTGTATTTCTCTCAGAATTGGGAGACAAAAGCCAACTAGCGGCGATCGCCCTCAGTGGCGGTTGTAAATCTCCTCGCGCTGTCTTTTTTGGCACGGCTAGCGCTTTGGTATTGACAAGTTTGCTGGGAGTTTTAGCAGGTGCGGGTGCTGCTCAGTTGTTACCTGTAAAATTCGTCAAGGCGATCGCGGCTGTGGGTTTCGCCGTGCTTGCAATTCGGTTATTATGCTTTGGAGACAATTCCCAGGAAACTGAGGAAACTACGATCTAAAAGGTGCAAATTCTACCTTTTGTCAAAGCAAGGATTAAATGCACTCTCTTGGTTTCCAGGTAGTGCGTTAATTAACGCACCTACTCGCAATTGTGAAATTCACGGCTGAAAGCGGTATTGTGTGAAAAGGTATAAAAAACCAAGTTTTATAACTTATGACCGCCGTTCATCCCAATCATAAGAAAGCCAAAGCCCTCAAATCAGGAAGCCGCCGCCCAGCCAAAGAACTTTGTAGCGAGTGCGGATTGTGCGACACATATTACATCCACTATGTCAAGGAAGCCTGTGCCTTTTTAAACCAGCAATTTGACCAACTAGAAACTCAAACACACGATCGCAGCCGTAATTTAGACAATCCAGACGAACTTTATTTCGGCGTGCATCAGTCAATGACAGCGGCACGAAAAAAAGAACCGATTCCAGGGGCGCAATGGACGGGTATTGTTAGTACCATTGCGATCGAAATGCTAAATCGCGGCATTGTAGAAGGCGTAGTCTGCGTCCAGAATACCAAAGAAGACCGCTTTCAACCAATGCCAGTTATCGCCCGTACCCCAGAGGAAATTTTAGCCGCACGGGTGAACAAGCCTACATTATCGCCAAACTTATCGGTGCTAGAACAAATAGAACAGTCGGGTATGAAACGGCTGTTAGTTATTGGAGTCGGTTGCCAAATTCAAGCATTGCGGGCAGTAGAAAAACAACTCGGCTTAGAAAAGCTGTATGTTTTGGGAACCCCTTGCGTAGATAATGTCACCCGTGCAGGATTGCAAAAATTCTTAGAAACGACCAGCAAATCGCCCGATACAGTAGTACATTACGAATTCATGCAAGATTTCCGCGTTCACTTCAAACACGAAGATGGTTCGGTGGAAACAGTACCTTTCTTTGGTTTAAAGACAAACCAGTTGAAGGATGTCTTTGCACCTTCTTGCATGAGTTGCTTTGATTATGTCAATTCCCTTGCCGATTTGGTTGTCGGTTACATGGGTGCTACCTTCGGTTGGCAGTGGATTGTCGTGCGTAACGATCGCGGTCGCGAAATGCTGGATTTGGTGCAAGATAAATTAGAGCTACAACCAGTTATATCGCAGGGCGATCGCCATCAAGCGGTACAACAGAGTATACCTGCTTACGATAAAGCGGTGACTTTGCCCATGTGGGCGGCGAAGCTAATGGGTGTGGTGATTGAAAGAATTGGTCCAAAAGGGTTGGAATACGCACGATTTTCGATTGACTCTCACTTTACACGGAATTATCTGTACGTGAAGCGGAATTATTTAGAGAAGTTGGAAGCGCATGTACCGGAGTTTGCTAAGCGAATTGTAGGGCAGTATAAGTTGCCGGATTAATGGCTCGTCTTTGCGTGACATTCTTCTTAAATCTTCACAAAACTCACCTGCATAATTTTCTTCCATACCGCTGATAAGTAGATAGCGGAGGAAACACGCTATGTCTAGGAGGTGAGACAACAAGCAGCGCGGTAGTGATTTCAGAGGATTTTTCCTTGAAAATAAACATACCCCTGCTGGAAATCATACAAAACTGTTATGGAAGAATTTGAGGTGAGTCTGCGTCAATTGGTCGTAGAAACTTGTCAGCAGAAGATCGGTAGTCTCGATCGCCAGCGAGGTTTAACTAGAATTGTCCGCTCGATTGCCAAGTCTGGCAAGCTGTGGAAAGAAAATACTCCCGATTACGAGGATGCCTTACAACAAACCTGGTTGTATTTCTGCCGTAACCTGTGTGAAGCTACGACAGGCGATCGCTACGATCCCAGTCGTAGTAGTGTCACGACTTGGTTAAATGCATATCTGCGGCGACGGTTGCAAGACCTATACCTGCAAAGAAAGACTACCAATAACTCGACAACTAGACAAGTCTATTCTGTTGACGAGCTGGGGAAAGATGCGATTGAAGCCTTGGAAGCTGCGCCCGATGTCCCACCAATTTTGGAAACGACACGAAAGTGGATTCAAACCGATCCTGATGGCGACCTCCGCCGTACTTATATTCAAGGTTATCCAAAAGTGAATTGCCAAGTTTTATTGTTGCAAAGGCTGCCACCAGAGACAAGCTGGGAAGATTTGGCAGCGCAATACAAGCTGTCTGTTTCAACACTGAGTAGTTTCTATCGGCGACAATGCCTACCACGATTGCGTAAATTCGGCGAATCGCAAGGGTATTTAGAGGATACCTATCATGAATTATCAAGCACGAGAAAACGATCGCTCCCTTCCGTTACCAATTACTCAAGCCGCGAATAGCATTGCTTGGCAGTTCAGCCAGCAGCAGCCAACATCACAAAAAGCAGAGCAAGTGCGACTGAATACTTTGGCTGTGTGTGCCGTCCGCGATTATTTGGAAATGATGGGCGTTCCGGTGAGTTGGAGTGGGTGCGATAGTTGGAATCCTTTCATGCGTGCGTGTGTGGATGCAGCAGACTTGGAGGTATTGGGTTTGGGTCGCTTGGAATGTCGGGCGATCGCCACTGATGCTTCTACCTGTTACGTGCCACCGGAGGTTTGGGAAGATCGGATCGGTTATGTTGTCGTGCGTTTGCATGAAGTAGAAAAACAGGTCGATATTTTGGGTTTTGTCCAGCAAGTTACCCAAGAACAGTTGACCGTTAATCAGTTGCGATCGCCGGAAGATCTATTGTCTCATTTGCAAGACTTAAGCGCGATCACTTCGTTAAGCTTCGCTAACGCGAATCCTCTCGCGAGTACGGTTAACTTGAGACAGTGGTTCCAAAATACGTTTGAACCAGGTTGGCAAACTGTCGTCTCGCTATTAAATCCAACCGAACAAAATTTAGCCTTTAGCTTTCGTAAAACAGAAGAACTGAGTACAAATGAAGTGAATCGCCCTGAAAATTTTGTCAGACGGGCAAAGTTAATCGACTTGGGAATGCAGCTAGCAGGTCATGCAGTCGCTTTGGTCATGGAACTGCGTCCTGCATCAGAGCAGAAAACCGATCTGATCGTACAAGTGCATCCGACGGGGAGAGAGACCTTTTTACCACCGTCATTACAGCTAATCGTTTTGGATGAATCTGGTTCAGTTTTCTTAGAAGCTAAAGCCAGACGCGCCGATAATTACATTCAGTTGCAATTTAGCGGTACTACCGGAGAAAGATTTAGCGTTAAAGTAGCTCTGGGGGATGTTGGCATCACCGAACACTTTATTATTTGAGTTACGACTTACGACTTACAACTGAAAATGACGTGCCTACAGGTGATATATCGTGGGTAAGTTAGTTGTCCTGAAGTTTGGCGAAGGTAGCTTTGAGCAGGGATTTCCTGTGACGCTACAAATTGGCGAGGATGGCGATCGCCCCGCTGTAGAACTTGCTGGCAGATTACCACCCCAGCCGGAAATTTCACAACTCTATAGAAAATGGCAATCGGCTTACTACAGCTTGGGTTTGCGATCGCGTCTGGAAGCCGCTGCCGTCCAAATCACGAATGTTTGTGTCTTAGAAGACTGTTACAATGCCGCAGAATCCCTCAGTCGCAGTTTAAACAATTGGCTTTCTTCCCCATCATTTCTCCCTTTGAGAGATAAGTTTTTAGAAAAATTAATGCCTGCGGATGCAATTCGCGTCATTTTGCAAACTGAAGATTTACTACTACAGCGGCTACCCTGGCATCGCTGCGATCTATTCGCTCGCTATCCTCAAGCAGAAATTGCCCTGAGTACCCCCGCTTACGAAGAAATTGCGCTGAAAACGACATCCTCTCGCACTCAAATCAGAATTTTAGCGATTTTAGGTAGTAGTGCCGGAATTGACATTCAAGCAGACCGTAATCTGCTCGAAAGCTTGCCAGGAGCAGATGTCAAGTTTTTGGTCGAGCCGTCACGTCAAGAGTTAGACCGTCAGTTATGGTCTACCCAAGGATGGGATATTTTATTTTTTGCCGGACATAGTGCCAGTCAAACAACTGCCTCTCAGAATGAAGTGACAGGCAGAATTTATTTAAATCAAACCGAAAGTTTAACTATTGCCGATCTCAAACACGCTTTACAAACTGCGGTAGAAAATGGTTTGAGCGTAGCCATTTTTAACTCTTGCGATGGCTTGGGATTGGCGCGGGACTTGGCAAGTCTGCACATTCCCCAAGTAGTATTCATGCGCGAACCCGTACCGGATCGCGTGGCGCAAGAATTTTTGAAGAGTTTTCTCCAGGCTTTTGCTGGGGGAAAGTCTCTCTATTTGTCGGTACGAGAGGCAAGGGAAAGACTCCAGGGATGGGAAAGCGAATATCCTGCTGCTAGCTGGCTACCAGTCATTTATCAAAATCTTGCCGAAATTCCTCCGACTTGGCAACAGTGGATGCAACGTCTACGTCCACCACGACAACGGCTTTCTCTGCGGCGCGTCTTCTTCACCAGCACCATTGTCACGGCGGCGGTGGTAGGAATGCGGTTATTGGGTTTATTCCAACCTATAGAATTGCAAGCTTTCGACCAATTGATGCGGCTGCGTCCTATAGAAAAAGCCGATCCGCGTCTGTTAATTGTGACGGTGACTGAGGAAGATTTGCAGCTGCCAGAACAGAAACACAGAAAAGGATCTCTATCAGATTTGGCACTGGAAAAACTGTTGCAAAAACTAGAACAATTACACCCGCAAGTGATCGGTTTGGATATCTATCGCGATTTTCCAGTCGAGAAATTACCGAGTCTGAAGTCAAGGCTGCAAAATAGCGATCGCCTTTTTGCTATCTGTAAAGTCAGCGATCCAGAATTCGATCCGCGTGGCGTTCAACCCCCGCCAGAAGTCGCGCCAGAACGGATAGGTTTTAGCGATGTCATTGCCGATCCAGATGACAATATCGTGCGCCGCCATTTGCTCAATTTCGAGCCGCCACTGACATCCCGTTGTAGTGCTAATACCGCGCTCAGTTTTCAACTCGCCCATCAATATTTGGCAGCGAAAGGGATGGAAACTCGATTCACGCCTAGTGGTAACTTACAACTCGGTAACGTGGTTTTTCCGCGCTTGCAACCTTTCCACACGGGCGGCTATCAACGAATCGACACCAAAGGCTATCAACTGTTGCTCAATTACCGTCCCTTCGACTCTGTAGATGATATTGCCGTAGCAGTGACGCTAGGAGATCTACTGAGCGATCGCATTCCGCCCAATCTTGCCCGTACCCTCAACAACCGGATTGTACTGATCGGTCTAGCGGCTCCTAGTACTGGTGATGCGTGGTCTACTCCCTACAGCATCGGTAGACAGGGGCTACAAAAACAAATTCCGGGTATTTATTTACAAGCTCAGATGGTGAGTCAACTCCTCAGTGCTGTTTTGGACGGACGAACACCACTGTGGGTTTTGCCTCTCTGGGGCGAAATTACCTGGATTTGGGCTTGGTCGTTGGTGGGAGGAGTTGTTGTTTGGTGCTGGCGTTCTCCCGTGCGATTGGGACTGAGTGTTTGCTTGACAATTGCAGCTCTTTATGGATCGAGTTGGATATTACTACTTCAAGGTGGCTGGCTGCCTTTAGTCCCTGCGGCTTTGGCTTTAGTCGTGACGGGAGGCAGAATTGCGGTCGTTAAGCGTTCTTTGCCCGATAGCAGCAATCTACCGCTGAAACCTACACTAAAGATAGATTGAGGTGAGATAATGCACAAGCTTGCAGCCACAGCAGCGATCGCCTTCACACTGCTCGTACCCACAGCAGCGATCGCTACCCACAATAACAGTCAAAATAACACTCACCAGCAAGTCAGCGCTCAACCCCGTTACACGCCGCCGCCCTTTCCCGCCTCCGGTACTCCCACCGGACGAACTAGAGGCGCAGCCGGACGAGGAAGAGACTGCGGCTTCAAGTTGCCGCTAACGGCGCTAGCACCTGCCGTAGAAAGGACTGTAGGCACGGGTAAAGCAACCTATGTTTGGGGACAGACGATCGCCGAATATCCCACTTTCTGGTTTTACATTCCCGCTGCCAGCCCTTCACTCCGTTCTGTAGAATTTGTCCTGCAAGACGATCTCGATAACGATGTCTATCGTTCTGCTGTCGAACTGCCAGCCAAACCAGGAATCATCGGCGTGCGTTTACCATCTACCCAACCACCACTCACACTGGATCGGAACTATCACTGGTTTTTGAAAACAGAAATAGCAGCCAGTTGCGATCGCCAAGATTCCACTATTGCGATTAAAGATTCGGTTGAAGGATGGGTACAGCGCGTATCGCCAACTGCCACGATGCGATCGCAACTCAAAACAGCCACACCCGAACAAAAACTCGATCTCTACGCTCAACAAGGTTTATGGTACGACGCGATCGCCACCATAGCCGAACAGCGATTACAACAGCCGGACAATGCCTCTCTCAAAGCAAATTGGAACAGGCTTTTACAATCTGCCAATTTGAGCGATGTGTCATCTCAGCCACTTTTGCCATGACAACTGAAATGGGACAAGAAATTTTTCAGGTCGATGCTTTTACAAATAAACCTTTTGCAGGTAATCCTGCTGGTGTTTGCGTTCTGCCGCAACCGAGAGATGACGGTTGGATGCAAAATGTCGCTCAGGAGATGAATTTATCGGAGACGGCTTTTTTACTCCGGCAAGACGATGGTAGCTACAATTTGCGGTGGTTTACCCCTGCTACAGAAGTTCCTCTCTGCGGTCATGCTACCCTAGCTAGCGCTCATGTACTGTGGAAACAGGGTTATTTACAACCAGAGGAAACAGCTCGGTTTCACACTCTCAGTGGCTTGCTGACGGCAAAACAGGCAGGAGAATGGATCGAATTAGACTTCCCCATGCAAGTTCCTGCTGAATCGGAAATACCTACCAAGCTGATTCAAGCTTTGGGAACCAAACCAAAATATGTAGGCGAGACGCATAGAAATTATTTGGTAGAGTTAGATTCAGAGGAGATTGTCAGCAATCTTCAGCCAGATTTTAGTTTACTGAAAACCTTACCCGTGCAAGGTGTAATCGTCACCAGCAAAGGGACAAACTCAGAGTATGATTTTGTCTCTCGCTACTTTGCCCCTAATGTCGGCATTGATGAAGATCCGGTGACGGGTTCGGCGCACTGCTGTCTTGCACCCTACTGGCGCGATCGCTTGGGGAAAGATAATTTTCTCGCCTATCAAGCTTCTGCTAGGGGTGGAGTTATTAAAGTTAGTTGTCAAGGCGATCGCGTTTTATTAGAAGGACAAGCTGTTCTCGTTTTACGCGGTGAATTGCTTGATGGCTGATGGGTAATTTGCGATCTCGATTCTCGATTGCGTGCGTGACATTTGCAAGGGCGCACAGAGAAAGCGCCCCTACAGATTGTCTGTTTTACCCAATTGAAAATCGCTATGAAGCCGGCGATCGACTAGGAAACTTCTAAAAATGCCAGTTCAAACTCTTTACCCTGTCGTACCTCACAATACGGTTGATGGCATTCGGGACATTCGTAGAGTAAATCGGTGGGATGAAATTCAGTAGTGCAATTGGTGCAGTAACAAACGACTGGTACGGACTCCACCTGAAGTCTGGCATCTTCAGCTATTGTCTCCTTTTTCACTACATCAAACGCCAGTCGTAAAGACTCTGGTACTACCCCAGATGCCTCACCGACTCGCATTTGTAACAGGCGAATATGGCTCGCGCCTTCATGTTTTGCACGTTCTACAGCAGTTGCGAGAACGTTTTGCATCATTCCAACTTCATGCATAGTTCTACCTTGCCTAATTTCATCAAATGGTAAATTTGTTCCAGCGCTACCTGCATACCTCGTTCAGCAATGGGTGAAAGGCGATCGCCTAATTCAAAATTCGTTCCTGGTATCGTTACCCACCAAGCATTCGGAACTCGATTGTAAAGCGCTTGCGTCAGGGCTAGTAGCGATCGCGGATCGCCTGTATGTCCGCCGATCGCAGTAGAATTGGTAGGTGCGAGCGGTTGTACTCGCACGTCGCAGACACTTGCAAAACAGGCATCGATAAAAATTGCTAGCTCGGCTGTTGCTAGAAATGATGCTAGTTCGGGTGTGAGTTGATGGACGCAGAGCGATGTGACATGCGGTAATTTCTCAGATGCGATCGCATGAGCTACTTTTTGCCCCACAGCATCATCGCTACGTAAGTCATTACCGTAGCCAATGACCAAGACAGTTTTTGAGTTCTCGCTCATGTTATTCTCTTAGCTGACTCTATCTTGAAGCTATGAGGAAACATTGAGGAATTTGTGAGGTATGGCAGATTCACCGAAAAACTTCTAATTTCGCCAAACTTCGTTAACAATATTTCCATCTGTTCCGACTAATTGAACGTGCAATGGCATTTGTCCGGCTGCATGAGTCGAGCAACTCAAGCAAGGATCGAAAGCCCGAATTCCAGCTTCCACTCGATTCAACATTCCTTCAGGAATTTCCGTACCATGAATAAAATGTCGGGCAATTTGAGCCACAGTGCGATTCATTGCGAGATTATTTTGACCAGTAGCAATAATTAAATTTACTTGCTGCATTAAGCCGTTTTCATCAACTTTGTAGTGATGAAATAAAGTTCCGCGTGGTGCTTCACTACAGCCAACTCCTTCTAATTGGTTAATTCCAGCTTCGGCACGGATTTTAGTAGATAACACCTGTGGATCGTCTAGTAATAATTCAATCTGCTCGATTGATGCCAAAATTTCAATCAGTCGGGCATAGTGGTAAAAGAAGGATGAGAGTACAGTACCACCACCGCGATCGCGAAATTCGCTTAATTCTCGATCGGCGATCGCCGTGCCAATGCGAGTACAAATATTTAACCTTGCTAAAGGTCCAACTCGATAAATGCCACTATCTAAACGACAGCGATCTTTTCGATCGGGATATCCTAAAGGACGATAGTAGGGGAACTTAAGATAAGTATAAGATTCAACTGCTTCACCAATAAATTCTTGATAGCGAGTTGGATCGAGTTTGTCTGCAATAATGTTGCCAGCGCTATCGACAAACCGAATACATCCATCGTAGTTTTCCCACAAACCATCAGATGTGACCAAACCCATAAATAAACTGGGAAAATTACCAAAAGTTTGAGCTTCCCGTTCGTAGTCCTGAAGCAAACGCTTAAATCTACCAAGCGCATCTAAAATTGTGGTTTTAGCTTCGGGAATGCGACTTTGAATCTGCGTGCGTCCTGCTTGGGATAATGGTTCTCGCACGCCACCTGGAACTGCCCACGATGGATGAATTTTACGTCCGCCTAGTATTTCTATAATTTCTTGTCCGAATTGCCGCAATCGAATTCCACCTCTGGCTAATTCTGGTTGAGCGGCAATTAACCCAAAAACGTTGCGCTGTTGGGGATCGCTATCCATGCCTAATAGTAAATCTGGGGCGCTGAGATGGAAAAAACTCAGGGCATGGGATTGGATGATTTGCCCTAAATTCATCAACCGACGCAATTTAGTCGCGGCGGCGGGAATAGTGACAGAAAGGATGCGATCGCCTGCTTTAGCAGAAGCTAGCAAGTGACTCACTGGGCAAATTCCACAAATTCGCGCCGTAATTCCTGGCATTTCCCACAAAGGACGACCTTCACAGAATTTCTCAAACCCCCGAAATTCTGTGACGTGGAACCGAGCATCGGTCACTTCTCCGGCATCATCTAAGTAGATGGTAATTTTAGCGTGACCTTCAAGCCGCGTGACTGGATCGATGACAATTCGCTGGGACATAGAACACTGCTCTTTTCGCGATGATTTTGTGGAGGCGATCCCCCAACCCCCTTGAAAAGGAGGCTATTCGTTCTCCCCTTTTTAAGGGGGGCTAGGGGGGATCGAGATCTCAGCTACTAACCAAATTTGATAAACTCGCGCCCTTCTAACTGCAGTTTTTCTCCACGCAACAGCGATTCCAGTACGGCTCGAATCCGCGCTGCTGGAGGCGGACAACCTGGCAAGTAAATGTCAACGGGTACGACTGTATGTACTGGCGTGACTCGATCTAACAAAGGCGGAACAATACCCGGTTCATGGGGAATCTGTCCGCGCACGTCTGCGGTTTCAATGTAACAGCGTTGCAAAACTGGTTCGGCACTCCCTAATGGATTGCGTAAAGCTGTCACGTTACCAGTTACAGCACAATCACCAAAAGAGATCAGGAGTTGCGATCGCTCTCTTACTGTTTTAATCGTTTGCAAGTGATCTTCATTGGCGATCGCTCCTTCTACCAATACCACATCCACGCCTTCTGGATATTCTTTGGTATCCATAAAGGGACTGTAGACTAAATCCGTCCCAGCTGCTAGGTCGATCAGCCATTCGTCTAAGTCAAGAAATGACATGTGACAGCCCGAACAGCCACCTAACCAAACTGTTGCTAGTTTCAAACGAGTCATTGTTTATTTACTCCCTTGCTCGTAAAGAACTTCGGGGGATGTTGCCATACAGCTATGGTTATAAACAAATAACTTGAGGAAATTATGAGGAAAGAGCTGAGAATTCCCTGGAGACAATATAGAATTACTGGCTAAAGCAGTTATTGGCTGCGAACAAACTACCGCTTGGCTGAGATAAATTCAGCCTATGAAGAGAAGGGCGAAAAGAAATTGCAAATAATTCTACTTTGTAGAGCCGCAAAATTTCACGGCTCCAGAAAATTAACCATTAAAACTAGTATGGTCAATAGAAAATACCATCAAATCTTAATAATGGTTGAGGTTGATTCCGGCTTCTTTAGCCATTGCTGATAAGCTTTTGAAGTTGAGAGTTTTGATTGCTTTAGTTGAAAGCTTCAGTCTCACCCAGCGATTACCTTCTTCCCACCAAACCCGTTTCCACTGCAAGTTGGCTTCTTGCACTTTTTTAGTCCGGCGGTGAGAGTGGGAAATGGCATAACCATTGTTTGCCTTTCTGCCTGTGAGCATACATTTACGGGACATAAGGATCTCCAGATCTTCGCGTTTGGGTATCTTGCACAATCTATCATTGTACCCGTAATTTTCCTGGGAGGCTATGATGGCTGTGTTGAGAGCGAATAAGCATGATTCTTTTTTTAGTTGCGCTCCTATCCTTCTACCTTGCTTGGAACTTAGGCGCAAATGATGTTGCTAATGCGATGGGAACCTCTGTCGGCTCTAAAGCTGTGACGTTGCGTCAAGCCTTAGTCATTGCAGGGACTCTAGAATTTACAGGTGCGGTGCTGTTTGGACATGAAGTTTCAGAAACTCTAGCAACCAAAATTTTCAATCCTGCCCTATTCATCTCTCAGCCAGAAGTCTTGTTAGTAGGCATGATATCAGTTCTACTAGCTGGGGGAGCGTGGTTGCAAATCGCGACATCACAGGGCTTACCCGTGTCATCATCCCATGCAATTGTAGGAGCGATCGCGGGTTTTAGTGCTTGCGCGATCGGATGGGAAGCAATAGACTGGGCATCAATCGGGAAAATCACTTTTGCTTGGGTTATTACGCCTATAGTCAGTGGTGCGATCGCCTCTACATTTTACAGTCAGATAAGACACTGGATTTTGACTCAACCCGATCCTCTCAAACAGCTAGATGAGTGGATTCCTTGGTTAAGTGTGGCGCTGATCGGGATTTTTGGTGTCATCGTTCTACCTACTGTCAGTCATCCGATATATACTCTGCTAACTCAATATTGGGGTTTACAACTTCCCGCCCGCGATTTACCTTTAGGGCTAGGGGCGATCGCGTCTGTATGTCTGAGCGTCTATGGTTGGAGACAGCTAGCAAAGTCAAAAGTTCAAAGTCAAAAGTCAAAAGTAGTTCCGACTCCCGATTCCCTTGTAGAAAAACAACTGGCACGCTTCCAACTCTTGAGTGCTTGCTTTGTCGCTTTCGCACATGGTTCTAACGATGTCGGGAATGCGATCGCACCCTTGGCAGCAATCTCTTATATTATTCGTACTGGCAGTGTTCCTGTAGATGGCATCGCAATTCCGTTATGGATTCTCGTACTTGGCGGTGCTGGTATTGTTGCAGGTTTAGCTGTTTGGGGTAAAAAAGTCATCGCCACCATCGGCGAGGGAATTATTCCCTTACAACCCAGTGGGGGCTTCTGTGCTGAATTAGCCACGGCAACAACAATTTTACTGGCTTCGCGCCTGGGTTTACCCGTTTCTACATCCCATGCTCTAGTTGGTGGTGTTGTGGGAGTTGGTTTAGTCAGAAATTGGAAAACAATTCAGTTCCAAACTGTGCGAGGAATTGCCGCAGCTTGGATAATTACAGTACCGATAAGTGCCGTTTTGGGTGCTAGCATCTTTGCGATTGCACGTCGAATCTTCCTCTAGTTGAAAGCTTGTCAGCAACTTTGTGCGCGACACAGTGCTTGTGAGCGTAAACCGTGCGATCGCCAATTTGACACTGTTGAATCCAATCC
This sequence comes from Scytonema millei VB511283, assembly GCF_000817735.3. Taxonomy (NCBI): domain Bacteria; kingdom Bacillati; phylum Cyanobacteriota; class Cyanophyceae; order Nostocales; family Scytonemataceae; genus Scytonema; species Scytonema millei. The sequence goes on from NZ_JTJC03000001.1 coordinate 1,634,196, forward strand.
CAACCTAGTCTTACCATCGGACGATGACAAATACCGCAGACGTATTTATCAATCGTATCTAGTTCTGCACCAATTAAATATTGTTGTGCTTCAGGAAAAATTCCTGACTCTTTTAAAAATTCACAAATAACCCGATACGGATCTACCCGACACCACCAACTGGCGACATGATACATCTCAAAACCTAGTTTTTCTAAATACTTTTCATTGCCTAAAGTTTTGCTGTGTCCTCCATTCAGAAAATGTTGTTCGCCAGCAACTTCTAAGCCTAATAATCTAACTTGGTTGCTGTTATGACTCGCCACCCACAGTTGGTCTAAAATATATGGGATAGAAGATTGATAACTAGAACTCGGTACGATAAATTGAGGGGCAATTAGTTTAATTGCTTTATAAAACTTGGCATAGTTATACATAAAATTAGAGAAATTAGCTTTGTTAGACCAAATTCCTAATGCCTTACCATGCATAATTTCATGCATAGCAGAATAAGCTTCATACTGCCCGTAGCAAAACTGTTTGGTAGTTAAAAATTTCTCAGGGATTTCATAACCTCTTTGTTTGGCAACGTGAAATGCTTGAGAGGAGTTTAATTGCTGAAAATACTTTTCTTTCGATACTGGAATTGTTGTACCGTTAGAACTGATATAATGCCAGCCCGTTCTTAGAGCTTGCATCAGCAAATCGCGATCGCCAATTTCTTGATACAGTTGCTCGACATACTCGTAGCAAGGTTTATTATGAGTCGGTAAGTCAACAACAAGTTTCGTTTTCGGCGCACCCAGCATAATATCTGAGTTTTTCAGAGTTAATTTTGTGAGTTTTTCTAATTGTGAAATATAGTCGTGAATTCTAATTGCACTCTTAATTTCTTGTACATCTAGAGACATATAAATATTACTAATAAATTTCCCATGTATAAAACCATACTGGAATTTACTGATGATGTCTAACCTTCTCCAGGTATATTTATGAAAACTTTATTCAAATTGTAAAAACAGTAAAGACTTAACGTAGAAATACGGAGGATTTAAAATTTGGGTAAGAGGTGAGAGGTGAGAGGTGAGAGGTAAAAAAAGCTAATAACCAACAGCTAATAGCTCCCTAATAACTGATAACTGTCAACTGTTAACTGTCAACTGTTAACTGAATAAAGCTGCATTACATCCCTAAGAGATAAACGCGACTGCACGCCCAAAGTTAAGGATGAGGTATGCCCTCGGTTAAGACGATCGGCAGCAGCACAACCAATCATGGCAGCGTTATCAGTACAAAGCTTTAAAGGCGGAAATAACACGCGCAGATTATGACTGGCTGCTGCTACTTGCAGGTGTTTTCTGAGGCTGCTGTTGGCTGCAACTCCACCACCTACGGCGATCGTTTCTAAGCCATAGTCCCGAGCGCAAGCGATCGCCCGTTTAGTTAGAGATCGTGCTACTGTTTCCTGAAAACTTGCCGCTACATCTGCCACTGGTACAGCACCATTTTGCTCTAACTGTCTTACCAATCGCAGTACTGCTGTTTTCAAGCCGCTAAAACTCGAATCATAGGGATGATAACCACCCTGCGATCGAGATATATTTCCCTCTGGCAAGGAAAAAGCTTGAGCATTACCTGTCTGTGCCAATTTGTCAATGATGGGACCGCCAGGATATCCCAATTGCAACAGCCGTGCAACTTTATCAAAAGCTTCTCCAGCCGCATCATCGCGGGTTTCACCTAATGTCTCGTACACGCCGCAATCTTTAACGTAGATCGAGCTAGTGTGTCCGCCAGAAACTAGCAGGCACAAAAATGGCGGTTGCAAACTCGGTTCGCTCAAGTAGTTGGCGTAAATATGCCCTTCTAAGTGATGTACGCCCAAAAAGGGCTTTTGATGGATTAATGCTAAAGTTTTTGCTGCCGTGATGCCCACCAACAAAGCACCAACCAAGCCAGGCGCGCAAGTCGCCGCAATCCCATCCAGATCTTGCCAGTTCATTTCAGCTTGCTCTAAAGCTAGGGCGATCGCCTGATTGATAATTTCTAAATGCTGGCGCGAAGCAACCTCTGGTACAACTCCCCCATACTGACTGTGTACTAGGATCTGGGAGTTAACAACACTGCTGCAAACTTGACGATTCTTAACAATCGCCACCGCAGTTTCATCACAACTTGTTTCTATCGCTAATACAGTAGCCATGTGAGGAAGGGAGTCGGGAATCGGGAGTCGGTAGGGGCAGGTTTATTCAGCATACCTACACTAGGGTGAAAAATTCAGTGGTTAAACCTGCCCGTACGGGAGTCAGTAGGGGCAAGTTTATATCAGCATAGCTGTACTAGGCTGAAGAACTCAGTGCTTCAACCTGCCCGTACGGGAGTGGGAGGGGGAATAGTTACAGGGGAACGAGAAAGATGAAGAATTTTTGCGGATACGCCCTTTGTTCTTCATAATTTCACGCTCAATTTTTAGTCTTTCTTCCCCTACTCCCTACTCCCTACTCCCTACTCCCTATATTAAGTAGCTTAAACTTTGATTTGCTCTAACTTTACTAGGATCGCGCGCGAGAGTATGATTGCTTCCAAGTGCGTGCAAACATACTGTACAAACTGATTCATTTTGTAAAATAAACTTTTTGTTTTGTAACAAAAGGAAACAATTCCATGCGTCGATTGTTTGCGCTGATTTTAGTTATTGGTGGACTGTGGTTTACATTTGCTCCACCAGCTCAAGCACAGCAAGCTAGTTTAGTACGTTGCAGCGACTCTCCTGCATTTGTTCAACGGGCAAAAGCTGCCCGCGATACGACTGCCGATCCGCAATCCGGCGAAAAGCGGTTTGAGCGCTACGCTCAAGCAATGTGCGGTCCTGAGGGCTTACCTCACTTGATTGTTGATGGTAATCTCAGTCGTGCTGGCGATTTTTTAATTCCTAGCATTATGTTTCTCTACATTGCTGGTCAGATCGGCTGGGCGGGGCGTGCCTATCTGCAAGCCACCAAGAAAAAGTATGCTAGTGAAACCGAAATCAAAGAAGTCATCATTGATGTTCCCTTAGCATTTCAGAGCATGGTGTCAGCGTTTGCTTGGCCCCTAGCCGCAGTGAAAGAGTTGCTCTCAGGAGAACTCACTGCTAAAGACGAAGAAATCCCCATTTCTCCGCGCTAATTGAACATTAATTTGTTTGAAATACTTGGGAGAGCTACAAATGCAACAAAAATATTTTCTGCAATATCTTTCTCTAGCACCAGTTTTGCTATTTGCATGGCTGGCTGAAACAGCTGTGTGGTTAATTGTGTTTAACTACTTCTTCCCCGATCTTCTCTTCCACCCTATGCCATAAGTAAGGGTGTTTGAGCTGGAGGTGAGGGGATAGATCGGAGAGAATAGCGATCGTTGCTACTCTTTTTTCGTTCTGTTCTCTACCCTCTGGTTCTTAGATAGCCTGGTGGTCGATCGACCAAGCGGATGATGGCGGTTTGAAACTAGCAAATTACTATCAATTTAGTGCATAGCGCGTTTCATGCTTGAAAAAATCATTGACTGGTCGGGAGACCAAAATTCATGCAAAAACAGAACGAGAACGAACAAAAACACTATCTTCAGAGGTATCTTTCCTTAGCTCCGGTGCTAGCTGTGGTTGCTGTCTCGGTGGCTTTCACGACTTGGGCAATTTTTAACTACTTTTTTCCTGACTTACTCTTTCACCCAATGCCGTAGGCTAAAACTAATTAGTTACTCACATCTAGCTAGAGCCTAAAATTAAGAATGTAGCGCTACAAATAGTCAGCTCTAGAGATAGTCCAATATTAGAGACTTTAATATTGAGTATTAAAATTACAATTACAGCCTAAGCGATCGCGCGATTGGTAGATTTTACCTAGAAAAAATAGTTTTGCACAACGCAAAAAAAAGATAGTTTCGCGCCACGCGAACAGAGTGAAAACTCGCGTGTTTGATGCTTGCGACATGACGGCGATCGCTTAATTAATTTTTTTTAACTTCTCTGTCTAAATTGATATTTGGCTACAATTATTCACCTAAAATGATGCCACGACCTTATTGATATCATACGGAGAATATGGCGCAAGCAATAGATGCATCTAAAGATAGACCCGGCGATCCTAGAAATCAAGAAGTTGTCTTTCCTGCTGGGCGCGATCCTCAGAATAGTAACTTAGAAACACCAGTAAATTCTTCCGGCTTGGTGAAGTGGTTTATTAATAACTTACCCGCCTATCGCCCAGGTATTACCGACATGCGGCGGGGTTTGGAAGTTGGTATGGCACATGGCTATTGGGTACTCGGACCTTTTACTAAACTAGGTCCATTACGCGATACAGATGTTGCCAACATTGCTGGATTGATCAGTACTTTAGGTATGGTGGCAATCATGACTGCTACTATGGCTTTGTATTCTGCTAGCAATCCACCTCAACCTGTTGCTACTACTACCACTGGTGGTCAAGTTCCTTCTACTTTCAAATCACCAGAAAGCTGGAACAACTATATTAGTGGTTTCTTGATTGGAGGCGTTGGTGGCGCGGTGTTTGCCTACTTCGTGCTGACAAATATAGCTATCATCAAGAACGTTTTTGGTGGGCTGTTTGCATAACTGATTAGTTGGCAGTTGACAGTCAACTGTTAACTGTCAACTGTTAACTGTCAACTGTTAACTTTCAAGCTAACAAATTATTTCACCTAGATTATCAGGATGAAAATAAAATAGCTTCTATTTCTTGTAGTGCCGCTTCTCGATTATCGTTGATGACTTTGTAATCGAATTCACCAGCAGCATTAATCTCTGCTTGAGCGCGGCGCAGACGACGAGCGATCGCCTCTTCTGAATCTTGACCGCGACTGCGCAAGCGTTGCTCTAGTTCTTCCATTGAAGGTGGTAAGATAAAAATGCGTAGCACTTCAGGAAAAGAAGCGCGGATTTGTCTTGCTCCTTCTAATTCAATTTCTAAGATGGCAGTTTTGCCCTCGCCGATCTTTTCTGCCACTGGTTGACGAGGAGTCCCGTAGCAATTACCGGCAAATTCAGCCCATTCTAGTAATTCGCCGCGATCGACCATTTGGCGAAATTCTTCACGACTCACAAAGTAATAGTGTTTGCCGTGAATTTCTCCAGGGCGAGGGCTGCGCGTCGTGACTGAAATTGACAGGTAAAGCTGAGGGTGACGCTGCAACAGCAATTGCATGAGCGTACCTTTGCCTACGCCACTAGGACCTGTGAGTACAATCAACCGACCAGCCTTCGAGCCTGGAATTACGGTAGGAGAAATTTGAGTAGGCAAACCTGTCGTCATCCGCGTTCCCAATTTTGTAGTGAAAAAAACGAAATGGTTTATTTCACATACTACTGCTTCTCCAGCTCAATTGTCTCCATGATGGTCGCGACCGATCACAAATCGATTTGCCACTGTTTCCGGTTGGATTGCTGAAAGAATTACATGGCTGGAATCAGTCACGATCACAGCCCGCGTCCGCCGACCGTAGGTCGCATCGATTAGCTGTCCTCGATCCCGCGCGTCAGTAATGATACGCTTGATAGGTGCGGATTCTGGACTGACAATGGCAACGACTCGGTTAGCAGATACAATGTTGCCAAAACCGATGTTGATTAACTGAATGTCCATGATAAATTAACGCAAAAAATGCGGCGTGAGAGGCAAATAAATATCTACTTTTCATGGTATCTATAAAAATTTGGAGTTACAAGGCTAAAATCACCCAAAAACCAGGCTTTTTATTTACTTCGAGTGCATTTTTATCCAATATCTATCTTTAGATATCCTTCAAAAGATAGAGAAAAGAAAAATCAGTTATCAGTTATCAGTTGTCAGCTATCAGTAACTAGTCAATTGCAACTTACGACTTATGACTTATGACTTATGACACCTGTACGGGCAGGTTTATCAATGGTCTTTGACTCTGACCTGTATTTCTGGTGAACCCGCCCCTACAATTTCTGACTTCTGAGTTCATCCCTTACCCCTAGATCCCTCAATTGCAACCAGTTGACTTCACTACACTTACTGCTACTTGTAGCGAGTTGAGTAAAGATTGGATTCCGGCTCGTTTGGAGCAGGTTTATCAACGCGATCGCTACACGATTTTGCTAGCGCTACGGACGCTCGATCGGCGTGGATGGCTGGAAATATCGTGGCATCCCCAAGCAGCCCACCTTTGCATCGGCACTCCACCACCGCGACAGCCGGATACTTTTACTTTTAGCCAACAATTACTGCACCAACTTAATGGTTTAGCTCTCATTTCTTGTCGTCCCGTCGTCCCTTGGGAACGAGTTGTCGATTTACAGTTTGCCCGTCGTCCAGGGGAACCCGTACTTTGGCACGTATACGTGGAAATTATGGGCAAATATAGTAATGTCGTCCTGACAAACGCTGCAAACGAGATTACTACGGCTGCACATCAAGTCAGCCCCCAACAATCGAGCGTGCGCCCGATTCAGACTGGGCAAAGTTACGAACTACCACCCGCACTAACGGGGACAGCCCCATCTTTAGATGAGCCGTTCTCGCGCTGGCAAGAACGGGTAAGCCTCGTACCGTCAGCTTTAAAACGCTGTTTGCTCAAAAGCTATCGCGGGATCAGTCCTGCTTTAGTCGAGGCGATCGCGCAAGCAGCCGATCTAGATCCAGAGCAATCTACAGATAATTTGACAACGGAAGATTGGCAGCAGCTATTTCATTACTGGCAAGCGTGGCTGCAAACCTTAGCAAAATCTGAATTTTTTCCTGGTTGGACGGCAACAGGATACACGGTTTTAAAATGGAATGCCATTCAGCCTGTAGCAAGCGTTCAAGAGTTACTGAACCAATACTATACAAATCAACTCAATAGACAGGAATTTAGCCAACTCCAATATCAGTTAAGTCAAAAAATTCAAAGCCTATTGGCAAAATTACAGCAAAAGATCGATACCTTTAAAGCACGTTTGCAGCAATCCGATCGCGCCGACAGCTATCGCCAACAGGCAGACTTATTGATGGCTCACCTCCAAGAATGGCAGCCAGGGATGAAGTCAATTACGCTAGCAGACTTTGAAACGGGAGAACCAGTAGCGATCGCCCTCAATCCCGAAAAAAATGCGATTCAGAATGCCCAAGGTTTATACAAGCAAGCGGGTAAACTCAAACGAGCAAGAGGTGCAGTAGAACCACTACTAGCCGAGGTAGAACAGGAACGCGATTATCTAGAGCAAGTCGAAGCCGCAGTTGCTCAAGTCGATAAGTATCGATCTACAGAAGACTTGGAAGCCCTGAAAGAAATTCGCGAGGAGTTGATCCAACAGAAATATCTCAAAGCACCAGATTACGGACGGCGCAATGCAAATGAAGATTCCAGCGTCAATTTTCATCGCTACTCTACCCCCAGTGGCTTTGAACTGCTCGTCGGACGCAACAACCGCCAAAACGACCAATTGACTTTTCGCGTTGCCGGAGATTACGATCTGTGGTTTCACGCTCAAGAAATTCCTGGCAGTCACGTTTTGATCCGGGTTACACCTGGGGCTGCACCAGAGGAAGCAGATTTACAGTTTGCAGCGGATTTTGCCGCTTACTACAGTCGCGCCCGTCAAAGCGATCGCGTACCAGTTATCTATACAGAGCCGAAGTATGTTTACAAGCCAAAAGGAGCAAAGCCTGGAATTGCCATTTACAAACAAGAACAGGTGATTTGGGGGCAACCCTTGCAAGCAGAGCAACATCTGCAACAATCGAACTAGTTACACGCACGGATGTTGAAGTCTAATGCCGCTCGCAGAAGTAAAAATTTACTCCTCTCTACTCAAGGCATTGCGATCGAACTTAATAACTACTTCAAATTATTGCCTTGCAACATCTACCTTCTGGCTCAGTTAAGTCAAGAATTTGTGAATTTTGTTAAAAAAGTCTGTGTTTCTCGTTACAATATCAGTTGGGAGGAAAAGCTTTTGCCCGCTGTAGCGATGGGAACGCACAGTTTTGGTATTCCTCAATATCGTAGCCGACAACGTAATATAAATTGATTGGACTAGCTATGGGAAGCTGGTCTTTTTTTTTGAAGTCAAAAGTCAAAAGTCAAAAGTCAAAAGTCAAAAGTCAAAACTGAGGAGTCAGGAGACAATTCAAGTTGCAACTCGCAAGTTGCAATTAACTTGCCACACCCTACACCCTACATCCTACATCCTGCTTGCTAATGACAAATGACCACCAAAGGCAGAAGAGGGAATAAGGGTGAGATAATTAACTGAAACAATTAGAAAAGTGCGATCGCATCTTGACTTAGGTGCAAGACTTAGCCATGCTGTTTTGTTGTTTGAACTGCGATTGAGGTAGGTCGTGAACATTCAGCAACTACGCCACGCTCTTAAGGTCAAATGGCTGATTTACTATCAGCAGAATCGACCTTGGTTGACGAAAATTCGGATTTGGGGAACGTTTGATGGCAAGCGTCGCCCTTGTTCTAGTTTCATTTTGGCAGTCGTAACCAACTTAGAGCCAAAACTAATTGAGGTGCTGCCTTTTGTCGCCCAGTTAAATAGCGACCCCGACCAAATTGTAGCGGCTTTGGGGCTAAACTTCAATCCAGACGAGGAGTTGAAAGCTTCAAAGACACCGACAAAGGTACAGATAAGCCCAGCTAGTAACGGTGTGGTTTCGCCCATGCAGGCAGCACCATATCAAAATGGTAACGGCAATGGAAACGGGCATGTCAATGGCGGAGGGCAACCGACTCAAGTGCCAGTACAATCACCTGTACGCTCAAGTTACAAGCCAGACGATCGCGTTCCGCCACGACTGCCTGTCACAAATTTGCCGAATTGGGTAGATGAGTCATGTAAGGGGGTAGGACGCAATCCTACCCAGATGTAGTCCTAGAACCGAAATACAGTTCTAATTGCACCGATGATGATGTCGTCATTATCGGCATTGTGGTCTGGTGCAGTTAACCAGATAATTGCCGGAGTCACTTGAATGTTATCTGTGAGTGCATACTTATAAAAAGCCTCCAGATGCAGAGATGTATCGCGATCGGGGCTACCGAGATTGCTGTCAAGTTCTGTTAGTCTCGGTTCCATGCCGACTATAATACCGCCTACGCTACCTTCTTTGCCTAAGTCAGGAAAGTTCAAGCTAGCTGCCCAAGTCCACATACTCCCATCTCCCCTACCGATATAACGATGGTTAGCATGTCCCACCCAACCGCTAATGGCTAGACCGGGGCTAAGCCTAAACGTACCCGAAAAACCGTAGGCATTGACGCTGACGGGTCTACCAAAGCTGCTATTCGATAGGTTGCTACCAGTACTCGTACCAAAAGGCGTTAATTCCGTATTTGGCTCTACATCAGGATCGTCGCCTCCAGTGGGGGAGTAGGAGTTGATATAAGATAGACCGAACCTAGAGTTGTCGCTGAGATTGAAGATGATCTGAGCTAATCCAGCATACGTACCGTCGAACAGACCGTTCTGTGGGAAGGGGTTACTAGCGTTATTGGTAGGAACCAAATAACCTAAATTGAGTTCAATTTGGTCGTTGAAAAAGTGTCTGATACCTATACCAGTACCAGCACTGTAGTTATAGATTGGGTTGCGTAAACCGAACAATGAAACGGCGTTGCCATCTAGGAAGGGAGTCAACTGGTAGGAAGCATCGAGATCGACAAAACCATTACCCGCCGCCGCTAAGTAAATGTTGGTGCGATCGCCCACCGGAAAGCGATAGCGCAGTAACCCCAGTTGGGCATCTCCGCCTGTATCGCCGTCAAATTCGATCCGACCTTCGTTTGTGAGTGTTTCACCGCTATTTGTCCCGCCTAGAGGGACGACGTTACCCATTTGCAAACGTGTTGTGAGTTGATCTTCGCCCGTAAAACTAGTTTGTAAATTGAGGCGCACCCTGTAACTCGCGGTTGGGTTAGTGTCTACTGGTTCGCCAGCAGCATTATCACCTTCTATAAGACTGATGAGGGCAAAGATAACTTCTCCCTCTAACTTAGTTGTCGTCGAAAACTGGTTAGCTTCTAGTTCTGCCGTCGTTGCTTCTAACGTGTCAACCCGACCGCGAAGAGTTGCAAGTTCGGGAGCAAATTCTTGCTGTAATCTTTGTATTGTTGCTAAATCGTCTTTATTAACAGTGTCGGCGCTACCCGTGGCAATTAGTTCGTTAATTCTGTCTAAAGCTGCATTTAATCCAGCTGCAAATTCATAACGAGTCATTGCCCGATTACCGCGAAAAGTGCCGTCGGGATAACCTGCAATAACTCCATATCTTTCTACTAAAGATTGCAATGCCTGAAATGCCCAATCAGTAGGTTGCACGTCTGATAATTGTGAGACAGATGTAACTTGGGCTAGCGAGTTTTCTGCTAGACTTTGTACTTTAGTTTCTTCAGTCGAATTAAGCTCGGAGGCGATCGCCCGATCTGACGTTGATATATTTGTTTGCGCTGCTAATAAATTGATACCTGCAAACGGAGCTATTAAGATGCTAAGTGTCAATAAGAGGATATGTTTTGTAAAATTTCGCATTTGCATTTTTCACCACACTCAAAAATTTTTTATTTATCATTTGGAATTCATGCATAGCAATGGAACGAGCAAGCATTTCAAAAACTGCTCGGGACTGTTATAGGCAGCTAAAACAGCTAGAACTTGAGAAGAATTGATTTTATTTCTAGGTTGATACTGCTTCTTCCATAGGAAATTTAACCGCAAACATCTACGGTTGAATTTATCCAAACATGAACGTTTGCAGCTATTGTTCTGACTAGCAGATAAAACTCTGATGTTTCTGCCGGGTTTCTGCCGTTAGATTTTCTCCCGCTCAAAATAAAATATTGATTATCTTCAAAAGACCTACCATTTCCTCAATTTAACTATTAGAAAAAAGGCGAACATCCATCTACAGAAATAGTTAAAAATGCTACTTTTTTCTAGAGTAAAATAATTTTCACTTTGAGCAAATTATTAAAAATTGTTGCAAAAGCATCTCTGATTGTCAGTTTATAGCAATTCTCGATTGCGTGCGCGAGACTTGTAGGGGCGCACGGCTGTGCGCCCCTACAGATTGTGTATTTTATCCAATTGACAACCGCTATATGTATGTGGCGATCGCCGAAACAAAAGGCGTTTGTGGGTAAATAAATTTAGCCTATTTCGGCTGAATTTAAACAATGAGATCGGCGATCGCAGCGATTAACTCTGCTACGACCACAGGTTTGGCGAGATGACGCTGAAAACCAGCCGCAATCGCGCTTTGACGGTCTGACTCTCTAGCAAAAGCAGTCAGAGCGATCGCGGGAATTGGTTCGCCTCCTCTGGCTGCTGTTTGCGATCGCACCTGACGTAGCAGAGAGTAGCCATCCTCTTCTGGCATTCCAATATCGCTGACAATTACATTTGGTTGAAATTGGTTCAAGATTTCTAGTGCTTCTTTAGCCGATTTCGCTACCTTGACTTCCGCCTCCTCTAGGGTCAAAGCAAAATGCAAAAATTCCCGCGCATCTGCATCATCATCAACCACAAGTATTCGGACTCCTTTGAGGGGTAAATCTCCCTTGTCCTCCTCATCCTCCTTGTTTTCCCCATCCCCTTGTCTAGTGTCAAGTAAAGGTATCGCCACAGTAAAAGTCGCCCCCCGCCCTTCTCCTAAACTTGCAGCCGCGATCGTTCCCCCGTGCAATTCAACTAAATGACGGGCGATCGCTAACCCTAATCCCAAGCCATCTTTCGAGCGCGTTGTCACATCATCCGCTTGCCGAAAGCGCTCGAAAATATAAGGTAGAAATTCAGGACTGATACCTTGACCTGTATCGGTGACTTGGATTTGGGCATATTGTGGGGAGTCGGGAGAGTGGCTAGTGGCTAGTGGCTGGTGGCTGGTGGCGCGTGGTTTTTCTCTCTCAGCTCCCTCAGCTCTCTTCATCCCGACTCCCGACTCCCGAACGCCAGTTTGCTCAACGGGGGACACCCCCGCACGCAACTGGCTCCTCCCGACTCCCGCTTCGATTCGTTTGAGCAAAATCTCAACTCGTCCGCCGTTGGGAGTGAATTTAATTGCATTCGTCAGCAGGTTGGTGATAATTTGCTGGAGACGATGGAGATCGCCAGAAACCATGAAGGGAGAAGTCGGAATTCGGAATTCGGAATTCGGAATTCGGAATTGTAAATCGATGTTTTTGGCTTGAGCTGCTAATTTTAAGCTCGTTACGGTTGATTCGACTACATTCAAAAGATTAACAGGGGCAAGGGTGAGGCGGAGGGTTCCCCGAATCATGCGCGAAACATCTAGCAAGTCTTCGAGCAGTTGGGATTGTGCTTGGGCGTTACGTTCGATCGTTTCTAAAGCACGGGCAGCTACTTGAGGATCGTATTTGCGGGTACGCAACAGTTTCGCCCAGCCGAGAATGGAATTGAGGGGCGATCGCAATTCATGGGAAACCATCGCCAAAAATTCATCTTTACTGCGATCGGCTCGTTCTGCTTCCTGGCGGGCTAGCTGTTCTTTGGCTAAAAGTGCTTCCCGTTCTCGTTCCCAGCGCTTTTTCTCGCTGATGTCTAATACAAAGGCAACACCGCGATCGCTATACCCTGGAAGAAAAGCGCAACCGAGTAAAATTGGAATGCGGCTACCATCTTTGCAAATGTATTCTTTCTCAAATGGGGCGAATTGACCCGCAGTTTGTAAACTCTTTAACTTTTGAGCGTCAGATACGTGATACTCAGATGGTGTAATGTTTTGATAATGAACTTGTCCGGCTTGCATTTCTTGTCGCGAATAGCCAGTCATGCGACAAAAGGTCTCGTTGGCATCGATAATCTGTCCTTCTGTGTTCCAAAAGAGAATTCCGATCAGATCCGATTCAAATACGCCTCGGAAGAGAGCTTCGCTTTGACGCAAAGCTGCTTCGGCTTGTTTGCGTTGTGTAATATCTCGAATTAACCAGCGCCAACCAACTAAATCTTCTTGACCATTGCCGATCGCCGCTAGCGAAACTTCAGCAGGAAAAGGCTTACCTCGGAAGGGTTTTAAGTTCAATTCCCAAGTTTGAATTAGCTGCGCGGATGCAGAATGATTCGCCTTTGCGGCAAATTGATTTAACTGTCTCCAAAAAATCTGCATTTCTTGCGGATTGACAAAGACATTCAAAGGTTTGCCAATTAACTGTTGTCGATCGATCGCTAGCAAGCTCGTTATAGCTCTGTTTGCTTCTTGAATTATGCCTTGGCAATTAGTGACCAAATATCCATCTGGGGCAAAATTGAATAAATCTTGATACCGTTGGGTTTGTAGTTCGCTTAAATTACGAGCTTGGATCAGTTCTTCGTTTTGTTGGTTGAGTTCCTCTTGAGAAATTTGGAGTTCCTGTAACGCCACCTGCAAATTCTGATTGCTTTGTGTTAATGCAGCTGCGCGTTGCTCTAGTTGAGCGTAAACATCTCGTAGGGTTGCTTCAGCTTGTTTCTTATCGCTAATATCTCGCCCTTCAGGAATTAGCAACACGACTTGTCCGGTTTCATCAAACACTGGTTTGAGAGAAAAATCAATCGTTGCTACCCTGTCACCTGCACTCAATACATCCACTTCATATCGAACAAATTCCCCCGCCGCCGCTTGCTCGATCGCCTCCCGTAACCGTGCTTGAATTTCGGGTAAAATCGTCCACCATTTGGTTTCCCAAAACGGGCGATCGATAACTTCTTCTTTTGCCACTCCCGCAAAATCTAGGGCAGTTTGATTCACTTCGAGTAAAATTCCTTCAGGGGAGAGCGAGCCAATCATTTGAAATGTGGAATTAAAAATTGCTCGAAAACGGCGATCGCTCTCTCGCAGTTTTGCTGCTAACAAACGGTATTGCTGTTTATTTCTTTCCGCCGCCTCCCGCACTTGTTTTTCTTGAGCTAGTATTTTTTCTCGCTCGATTTCTGCCTGTTTGCGTGCCGTGACATCTCGCCAAGCTGCAACAAACCCATCATTTAATTTACTAATCCGAATATCGTAAGCTCTAGTTAAGTAGCGATCGCCATAAATATCTGTATGATCCAGAGATTCTTTAATTAGTGGTTTGCCTGTTTCTACGACTTGGCAATATTCCTCAAATAGACCGCTTTCTTTATGAGCGGGAAGTAACTCGCACAGTCTTCTCCCGATTTGCTGTTCCTGCGTCATGCAATTCTGTTCGCAAGCCGCTGCATTGACGTATTCAACTTGAAAATCTACGATCCGTCCAGATTCATCGCGAATACTTGAATAAATGCCAAAACAGTCGAGTAAATTTTCTACAGATGTTTGGAACCGTTGTTCGCTAGCTGGTAATTTATGCTGTCTTTGGGCATTTGCGATCCCACTACCTACCGCTTGACGCAATTCATCAGCTGTAGTTTGCCCTTTCACGAGATAATCTACTGCGCCATTCTTCAATGCTTTGACTGCGATCGCCTCACTTCCATGACCCGTCACCATGACTACGGGAGGGCAATCTTCACCTGCTTGCTGTCTCAGCCTAGTTAGAAATGCCAAACCATCTAAATCTGGTAGTTGATATTCTAATAAAATTCCATCAACCGCTCGCGATTGGCACAGCGACAAACCGCTTTGTCCCGATTCCGCCTCTAAAATTTGATACTCAACCTCTTGCTCTGCTAAAAGATACTCTCGATAAATTTCTCGATCTGGCGCACAACAATTAACAATTAGAACTGTGCGGTGCTGTGTCATATATCTTATTTATAGATGCAGTACTTCTCGGGCGATCGAGAAAGGCAGAGAGCAGAGGGCAAAAGGTAGAAAGAAATTTAACTACCAGTAATATAATATACTCAACAACTGAGCATTTTACGGATAGATTTTCACATCCTATCTTTCGCTACTTTGAAGCAATTCTCCTCCTTAAGACATCTATCTAAAAGTAGATTGCTTTTCGATTGGTAATGGGTAACAGGTAATGGGTAGTTGGTGGTTGACGGTAAACGCGCTCGCTACACGGACGGTTGACGGTTGACGGTTGACAGTTGACAGTTGACAGTTGTTGGTTAACTGATAACTGATAACTGATAACTGTTAAAACTCTGCTTCTAGCTGCCGATATAAACGTTGATAGCGAGAGAATAACTGATGATAGATAAGTATCAAGTCAGGGTTAGGCGAAATGCGATCGCGAATCTTAATTGTCGGTTGCATGTCAGATAAATCGGCGATCGCACCTACAGCGTACATAGCTAGCACTGCCGCACCATAACCGCTAGCTTCGTAAACTTCCGGCATCGCTACCACCATACCAAATGCATCTGCCATCATTTGCAACCATGCTTGAGAACGGGCAAAACCGCCAGAAGCGCGAATTTCTCCTGTAGTTCCAGTAATTTCTTGAATTGCCACGTTGATGCTGTAGACGGCGAAGATAATTCCTTCCATCGCTGCCCTAATTGTATGCGATCGCGTGTGGTTGAAATTCAATCCGAAGAAGACACCCCGCGCTTTGGGGTTCCAGTAAGGGGCGCGTTCTCCCGATAAATAGGGTAAACAGATCAATCCTTCTGCGCCTGCGGGTATTTGCATCGCCGCTTGAATCATTACATCGTACGAATCGATACCTAATCGTTTTGCCTCTTCTACTTCTGGGTGACAAAAGCGATCGCGCAACCATCGTAAAACAATTCCACCGTTATTTGTCGGTCCGCCGATAACCCAGTGTTTCTCGGTAAGGGCATAACAAAAAGTTCGCATCTGCGGATCGGTAATCGGTGCGGGGGCTACAGTCCGTACTGCACCACTTGTACCGATGGTAATGGCAAATTCACCCGGGGCGATCGCGCCTACGCCTAAATTCGCCAGTACGCCGTCGTTTGCACCAATGACGACAGGAGTGTGTGGATCGAGTCCCATTGCTTCTGCATACTCAGTTTGCATCCCGCGTAAAATGTGGGTGGTAGGGACTAATTCGCTTAATTGTTCCGCTTGAATTCCTGCTATTGTTAAAGCTTCTGCATCCCAATCTAGGTGTTGTAAGTTAAATAACCCTGTAGCGGAAGCAATAGAATAATCTACTACATAACGTTGAAAAAGTCTGAAGAAAATATACTCTTTAATTGAAATAAATTTTGCTGCTTTATGGAAAATTTCTGGTTCTTTTTCCCGCAGCCACATGAGTTTAGTTACAACAGAAACGGGATGAATCGGACTTCCCGTTCGCAGATATAAGTTATGAGTAATCTTATCTTGGTTCAATCTTTCTGTTTGAGCGATACTGCGATTATCTGCCCAAATAATGATATTTGATAAGGGTTTATTATTAGCATCTACTGGTAATAAACTGTGAGTTGCCGTAGAAAAACCAACGGCGGCGATTTCCTGTTGAGATATATCAGTATCCATTGCCTGACGCACGGATGTAATAACCGCATTAAACAGCGCTTCTGGGTCTTGTTCCGCCCAGGTTGGATGCGGAACGATAATTTCATATCCTTGACTGCCCTTACCTTTAATAGCACCATCATGAGAAAATGCGATCGCTTTGGTGCTGGTTGTGCCGATGTCTACGCCGAGGAAGTAAGCCATGATGGGAAGGGAGCAGGGGGAATAAGAGAGCTGAGGGAGCTGAGGGAGAAAAATTATTTATAAAATCAATTCTAGGTTTTTATTGAAGAGAAAACGCGATCGCTTTAACTTAAATAACAGTTGCTTCTGAGTCGCGATCGTTGTCTAAATTGCATCTGATAGCTGTGAGACAATTACAATAGCAGGAACAGAAAAATTCAAGAGGTAAAACGCAAAGTGTGAAAATTGTCAAAGTTACTCAGGATGATTTTAATGAGTGGCTGGATTTAGCGTTAAAACTTTGGTCAGATGAATCAATTGAAGAAATGCAAAGAAGTCTGACAATTATTCTCCACTCTCCTCACGAAGCAGGATTTTTAGTCAAAGATGATAATGACAAAGCAATTGGATTTATGAATCTTTCGCTGCGCTACGACTATGTTCCAGGTGCGACTCAGAGTCCTGTTGCTTATGTAGAAGGGATTTATGTAGAAGATGAATATCGAAAACAAGGTGTGGGTACAAAACTAATTCAATATGCTCAACAATGGGCAATTGAATGCGGATGTGTGGAGCTTGCTTCAGATGCTTTATTAGAAAATACGGCAAGTTATGATTTTCATATAAAAGTAGGGTTTCAAGAAGTAGAAAGAGTTGTCACTTTTATCAAACAAGTAACATCTTCTGACTGATAGTACTATTGTAAGTGCGCGATCGCTATTCTTTTACTGCTATTTTGTTTATCTCAAGGATGGTGAAATTACGTCATGACACAAGCACTCAAACAAAGAACCTACACGCCTGAAGAGTATCTCGAACTAGAAGTTGCATCCGAAACCCGCAACGAATACCGTAATGGAGCAATCTTTCCTATGACTGGAGGTACACCTGACCACAATGACATTGCTAGCAACCTTGTAGTTGCTCTCAAACTAGCTCTCAGAAGCAAGCCTTATCGTGTCTTTATTACCGACCAACGGCTTTGGATTGGCGATCGCAACTTATATACATACCCTGATGTCATGGTAGTCGAAAAGCCTCTCCAATTTAAAGAGGGGCGCACAGATACATTAGTTAATCCATGTTTTATTGCCGAAGTCTTATCTAAATCGACGCGAGACTACGACCGTGGTGAAAAATTTGTTGCTTACCGTACTATTAATAATTTTCAAGAATATTT
This sequence comes from Scytonema millei VB511283, assembly GCF_000817735.3. Lineage (NCBI taxonomy): Bacteria > Bacillati > Cyanobacteriota > Cyanophyceae > Nostocales > Scytonemataceae > Scytonema > Scytonema millei. The sequence continues at coordinate 1,651,905 of NZ_JTJC03000001.1, forward strand.
ACTCATAGACCAGTACAGCATTCATGTAGAACATTACGTTAAAACTGCTGCTAATCAATGGCTACTCTCAGAATACAACGATCCTAATGTGACGCTATCTTTTAAAGTTTTAGATTTTCAAATTCAAATTTCAGATCTTTACGAGAATATTGAGTTTATAGCTTCTAATTCATAAAATTCTAGCAAATAATATACAATTTTCTAAGTTTTTCTACACAAAAAAACTGATAATAAACACAACTAAAAATCCCACGCAACCAACGATTGTTTCCATTACCGTCCACGCCCGCAAAGTTTCTTTTTCTGATAATCCTAAATAGCGACTAACCAACCAAAAACCGGAATCATTGACGTGGGAAAGTACGGTTGCACCAGAGGCGATCGCAATTGTTATCAATCCTACCATAGGCGGCGAATATTTTCCTGCTTCAATTGCTGGAGCCATGATTCCTGCTGCTGTCACCATCGATACTGTAGCTGAACCTTGGGAGACTCGCACGGCGGTTGCAATCAGAAAAGCTAGCAGAATTATTGGTAAATTTGAGGCTGCCATTGCCCTAGCTAAAACATCCCCAACACCACTAGCAACTAAAACTCTACCAAATACACCTCCAGCACCCGTGACTAAAATAATTAATCCTACTGGTTCTAACGATTTGGTGGCAATTTGTTGCACTTCATCAAGAGAATATCCGCGTTTAATTCCTAAAATATAAAAGGAAAGTAGGGCAGCAATCATCAAAGCTGTAAATGGATGTCCTAAAAAGGTAAGGAAGTTACGCAAAAAGTTTCCTTCTGGCAAAATGACTGTAGAAACAGTATTGAGCAGAATTAAGACTAAGGGAATGGCAATGATAGAAACTACCGTACTAAAGCGGGGTGGTTCTTTACCGAGTTCGTGCTTTGGTGCTTCAATTTCCATGTATTCTGGAACTGTAGCGTGAATTTTCCCTGCTATATACTTACCGAAAAATACACCACCGAAAATCGTAGCAGGAATCCCCGCGATCGCACCAAATAAAATTACCCAACCTAAGTCTGCATTAATTAACGAGGCGACTGCAACTGGACCAGGAGTCGGGGGAATGTAACTATGACCGATCGCCAATCCAGCCGTCAGGGGAATGGCGTAATATAACAATGACTTCCCCGTGCGTTTTGCTAAACCGTACACTAAGGGGATGAGAATAATTAGCCCAACATCAAAAAAAACAGGAATCGCTACGATTAAACCTGTTAAACTCAAAGCCCATTGAGCTTTATCTTGACCGAATTTTTTTACTAACGTAGCTGCTAGCACTTCCGCGCCGCCAGATACCCGCAGCATTTCACCAAACATCGTCCCTAAGCCTACCACGATCGCGATAAAGCCGAGGGTACTGCCCATTCCCTGCTGGATCGTTTCGGCTATTTTATCTAACGGTATACCCGCTGCTATGGCAACAAACAGGCTCGTCAATAACAGGGCAACAAATGCCTGCAAGCGCACGCCAATGACGAGAAATAAGAGGAGGGCGACACCTAGCATCGCCACAAAAATTAATCCACCAGGAGACATAATTCAGTGACCAGTGACCAGTTAATTTTGACTTTTGACTTGTAACTTTTGACTAGCTATCAGTTGACCAATTACCAATTAGAAAATCTAATGCCGTCTATTTTCTGAGGTTAAAAGTTGTTTTACTTCTATCTTGAGATTTATTCTTGGCTTAGCAATTTTAGCTACATTGCAGCATACTAATAAGTGTTTTTAGTCAAACAAAATTAATACTTTTTAATTTATTTAATAAAATTAATATATAAATCAACATGAACGATACGTTTGTCAAATTATTAGTAATATTCCTTAAAATATTTTTAAGGTATAAATATACATAAAAATTAATATTTAATCCAAGCAATTTTACGAGAAGCGCTCGTCTAACGAGTGTTTATCAGCTAAATTTATATGTACTTTACAGAATTTAACTCTAAATGGGGTTGAAGTGAAAAATAAATTTAAATTAGCGGTATCGTAGCACTCTAGCTAAGCAAAAAATATATTCCCTGAGATAGTTTGTCGCGATCGCCTCCCTATATCTTAAGAGAGTTGTAGTCTTAATTACAATTAGATTAATTTATAAATTGTGGCATCATTACCGCTAATACCATAAGTAATTTTAACTAAACACTTGCAAGTTAGATTGAGATTAAACTCTAAATCAATCTAAGCAAGAATAAACTGGTAGAATCATTTCATATTGGGTTAGTACAACAACATCGTTGTTGAGCTACTTATATACCAATAGCAAAATTTCTACTGGATTGAGTGCTTGAATATACTCGATCTAAAATGGGGCGCGATCGGCGATCGCGATTTTAGTTAACCAACCGATCGATTTTCAATTTAATAAAATTTCAATTCACCTCAATCGTATTCTTAACATCACAATGGATCGTCAGTCAAAAAATAAACTGCACACTCTCCATCAAAAACTGAAAAAGTGGTATCGATGGGTGCTGCTATTCGTGCTGTCCCTAAGTATTATCCTGACAGCATGGATAGTGATGGCACAGCAACCAGTTGTCTTGAATACCTTAATTCTTGCACCCGATGTCAAAGATTTGCGGGCAGGAATGTTCCAAGACTTTGAGAAAGAAAATCCAGGGATTCGCATCAACGTCATTGAAGGACCGAACGCGGCTAATTTAATTGAAGACCTTTACTCTTCAGCTTTTCTATTAGGAGAATCTCCTTACGATTTAGTCCTCTTAGATATTGTTTGGACACCAAAATTTGCTGCGGCTGGATGGTTGTTAGACTTACAAAATCGGGTAAATCCAGAGGAATTAAAAGCATTTACCGTTCAAGATATAGAAGCAGGAAGATACAGGGAGGGATTATATCGCATCCCAATCCGTGCAGATGTTGGCATACTCTACTATCGTGAAGATTTACTCAAAGCAGCAGGATTAAAACCACCAGAAACCTTCCAAGATTTAATTCAAGCATCCCAAACTTTACAAAAACAAGATAAGGTCGATTGGGGTTATGTCTGGCAAGGACGACAATATGAAGGACTGTCAGCAATGTTCGTTGAAGTTCTTGAAGGTTATGGCGGATTTTGGGTAAATTCAGATACACAGGAAGTTGGGCTAGACAAACCAGAGGCAATTCAAGCAGTCCAGTTTCTCCGCAGTACGATTGAAAAAGGTATTTCTCCACCAGGGGTCACAACATACATTGAAGAGGACACTCGCCGCCTATTTCAAAGCGGTCAAGTTGCCTTTTTAAGAAACTGGCCCTATGTCTTACCTTTAGCAAATGAAGAAGGTTCTCAACTCAGAAATCGAGTAGCTATTAAACCAATGGTTCACGCCCCTGGAGAAACAAGCGGTGCTTGTTTAGGAGGCTGGGGTTTTGGTATTTCGAGTAACTCAACCCATAAAGAAGAAGCTTGGAAAGCCCTGCAATACTTTATGAGTCGGGAAGCGCAAAAGCGATTTATCTTAGGGGCGGGATACGTACCCAGCCGGAAGGAGTTATTTACCGACCCAGATGTTGTGGCAAAATATCCCTACTTTCCAGAGTTGCTGCAAATTGCTCAAAAAGCAGTTCTGCGTCCGGCAATTCCCCAATACGCGCAAGCATCCGATATTTTGCAACGTTACCTGAGTGCTGCCCTTTCCAACCGTATGAGTCCCGAACAAGCAATGGAAGCGGCTGCTAAAGAAACCCGCACTTTATTAGGTCGAAATCAAGCCTAGAAAAAGTCAAAAGTTAAAAGTCAAAAGTCAAAAATAATAAGTACTAATGACAAATGACGTAGGGCGAAGCCCTTCCCGAAGAGTATGACAAATGACCAATGACCAATGACAAAACTATGAAACTCGATGTCGTACAAAAAAGAGAACAGAAAACTGGATGGATCTTACTCTTACCAGCATTAATTGTCATGTTGGTAGTGTATGCTTATCCCATTTTACGAGCGTTTTGGCTGAGCGTCTTTACTCAAAACCTGGGAACTGAATTAGAACTGGTGTTTTCCGGCTTGAGTAATTACGGGCGGATGTTTAACGACGGGCGATTCTGGCAAAGTTTGTGGAACACCACCGTGTTTACAACTGCTTCCGTGTTGTCAGAATTAATTTTAGGTATTGGTGTCGCTTTGGTACTCAACCAAGCCTTTAAAGGACGGGGAATTGTGCGGACAATTACCTTAATTCCTTGGGCTTTGCCAACAGCAGTCATGGGGGTTGCGTGGGCGTGGATTTTTAACGACCAGTATGGTGTAGTTAACGATATATTACGCCGCTTGGGATTCATTGAAACGGGGATTAGTTGGCTGGGAAATCCGACACTGGCAATGATTGCGGTGATTTTAGCCGACGTGTGGAAGACAACACCATTTATTGCATTGCTGTTGCTGGCGGGGTTGCAGTCAATTCCTGGCGACTTGTACGAAGCGCATTCTTTAGATGGTGCAACTCCGTGGCAGAGTTTTTGGAAGATTACCGTCCCTTTGTTAATGCCGCAAATAATTGTTTCTTTGTTGTTCCGTTTTGCTCAAGCTTTCGCTATCTTCGACTTAATTCAAGTTATGACTGGCGGTGGTCCTGGGGGGGCAACGGAAACGGTTTCGATTTATATCTACAGTACGGTGATGCGTTATTTAGATTTCGGCTACGGTTCGGCGTTGATTGTCGTGACATTTTTGATTTTAGTCATTGCTGTAGCGATCGCATCCTTCCTCTTAACTAGAGCGCGGGCTAATGCCGCAGGAGTACGTTAATTATGGCAATTGCACAATCGCGATCGCAAGTCAAAGCAGGGATAAATTGGCGAGCCATTTGGCTACCAATTGCCGTAGCTTTAGTTGTTATATTCTTCCTCGCCCCCGTGCTGTGGCAGGTATTAACTTCCGTAAAGGTCAACGAAGACATCTCAGCCGTTCCTACAGTTTACTTTCCCACTCGCTTCACCTTGGAGCATTACGCATCCCTATTTACCCGTCGTCCATTTGGACTTTACATTTTAAATAGTGCCTTTGTTTCTATTACATCTACCCTACTGTGTCTAGCTTTTGGCGCACCAGCAGCTTATGTTTTGGCACGGTTGCGATTAGTGGGTAAGGAAGTTATTCTCGCGATCGTCCTAATCGTTACCTTATTTCCCACGGTATTACTATTTCTAGGACTGTTGGAAATCGTTCAAGTCACTAATTTAGCTAACAACTTTTTAGCGCTCATAATTCCATACACGGCGATTAATTTACCTCTAACAATTTTGGTAATGCGCAGTTTTTTCCAACAACTACCTAAAGATTTGGAAGATTCAGCGCGAGTTGATGGATACAACACATTTCAATTATTGTGGAAGATTCTATTACCCATGACTCTTCCGGCTTTAGTGACGACAGGAATTCTGACTTTTATTGCTGCTTGGAATGAGTTCATCTTTGCCCTAACATTTATTTCGCGAGAATCAATGAAAACCATACCCGTAGCAACCGCTCAATTGAGTGGGGCTTCGGTATTTGAAATTCCTTACGGACCCATCGCCGCTGCAACCATTTTAGGTACTCTACCTTTAATTCTCCTCGTCCTCTTCTTCCAGCGCAAGATCGTTCAAGGTCTGACTGCTGGTGCTGTTAAGGGGTGATTCAAAAGTCAAAAGTCAAAAGTCAAAAGTCAAAATTAAACACTCGCCACTACTCATTACTTACTTTTAAAAATGGCTAAACTCGAACTCAGAAATTTAAATAAAACTTATGCTCCTAAAGTTGTCCCAGTTAAAGATGTGAGTTTGACTGTGGATGATGGAGAATTTTTGACGTTACTCGGTCCTAGTGGCTGTGGTAAGTCTACAGTATTGCGGATGATTGCGGGGTTAGATGCACCAACTCGCGGACGCATCTATTTGGGTGGGGAAGATATCACCTCCAAACGACCAGGCGATCGCAATATGGCGATGGTGTTTCAAAGCTATGCTCTCTACCCGCACATGACGGTAAGCGAAAACCTCGCTTCTGGACTGAAGCTGAAAAAAGTTTCTCGCGCCGACATCGAACAACGGGTAGCGGAAGTTAGCAGACTATTGGGGCTGGATGAGTTAATGAACCGCAAACCAGGACAGCTATCTGGCGGACAAAGACAACGGGTAGCTGTCGGTCGGGCGCTGGTACGTCAAGCTCAGGTATTCTTGTTAGACGAACCCCTAAGTAACCTTGATGCTTTATTGCGGGAACGAGTCCGCGCCGATCTCAAGCGCATATTTGCAGCCCAAAAAGCCCCTGTAGTCTACGTCACCCACGACCAAACTGAAGCAATGACGCTTTCTACTAAGGTTGCTTTGCTCAATGACGGCTACTTACAACAACTCGACTCGCCCGATCGCATTTACAATCATCCGGCAAATCGATTTGTCGCAGGATTTGTTGGCAGTCCGCAGATGAATTTGCTTACCCTACCCTGTAAAGGTAGATCGGCAATGTTGGGCGAGTTCCAAATTCCCCTACCTGATTTACCCACCGTACCACCAGAAATCATTTTGGGTATTCGTCCTGAAAACGTTGGCATTGCCCAACCAGGCGACACTAGTTTTGTCCGAGGGCGAGTCAATGTTGTAGAAAACTTGGGAATGAACTATTTGGTCAATACGCGGGTCGAAAGTCACAGCGCCCCAACGCAGATCGTGCGGGCGTTGCTACCCACAGACCGTCGTTGGAACGAAGAGGAAGAAATTGCCCTTACCCTACCACCCCAACACCTACACTGGTTCGACGTTCAATCTGGAGATGCTTTAATTGGGCGACAGATGGCTGGGGTCAGGAGTTAGAGTATCGGGCGAATAGAATTCGCGACTATACAAACGAAGTCCGCCTACCCTTCGGGAACGCTTCGCGAACGCGGACTAACTACAAGTTATGTCTTTCAAACCCGCGCAGGCGGGTTTTGCCTGTGTAGCTGCGAATTCTATTCGCCCAAAATGGAATATGACTACTCCTCGCTGACTAACTTTCTCGCCTTATTTGCCCGCGCTTCAGCGTTTGTCATCACTTCGTCCATTTTCTCTTGGATTTCCCCTGGATAGTTTTCTAAAACTTTTGTGGAAAGAGAAATTCTGCCTCTACCCTCATCCAAATCGATAATTACTGCTTTGATTTCCTGCCCAATTTTAAACAGGGCGGGTAGAGAAGCAGTGTAATTTTGGCTGACTTGCTTGATGTGGAGTAGACCGCTGACTCCATTGAGATCGACAAATACGCCAAAAGCCTGAATGCTGGAAATTTTACCTGTAGCGAGTTGACCGATTTCCAATTGGCTGAAGCTGCTAGCGCGAGTCGCTAAGCGATTGGAAAGGACGAGTTTTTTATTGTCGTAATCGACTTCCAGAAAACTAGCTGTCAGGGTTTGACCCTTGAGCGATTCCATGTTTTCTTTTTCAACTAAATGCGATCGCGGAATAAAACCCCTCAAACCCAGCACGTCTACTGTCACGCCGCCCTTATTTGCTCCTGTCACTCGTACCTGCACTGTCTGGCGATTCTCTTGCATCTGCTCGATGCGCTCCCAAATGTGCTGAATTTCTAACTGACGGCGCGATAAAGTGACCTGTCCATCTGCATCTTGGTCGCGGATAATTAGAAACTCTAGTTCCTCTTGTAAAGGCAGTACGGTAGACAAATCCGTAACTTGTTGCAGGGAAGCTTGATCTGCTGGGAGAAAAGCAGCGGACTTACCACCAATATCGACATAAGCGCCGTTGCTGTCGTATTGAAAAACTTTACCACGTACTGTTTGCCCTTTCTGGAACTGATAGTCATGTTGTTCCAGTGCTTTAGCAAAATCCTCCATCGAGAACGATGAGCTAGATACAGATGGGGTCGAATCAGATTTCATAGGAATACAAAAAGGGAGTCGAGAGTCGTAGGGGCGGGTTTTGACAGGATATCCGTGAAATAACCCAGAATTGGGCGAATAAACCTGCCCGTACAGAAATAGGGAGCGGGAGTGGGGGGACAAGCGAGACAAAGGAAGAATCAAAATTTAACTTCTGCCTCCTGCTTCCTCACAAAGTTTCAAACAGGTGTTTCACTTGCTCCCAGGCATCAGCTGTAGCTTCTGGATTATAGCTTGCGCGGCGATCGCAGAAGAAGCCGTGACCTGCTCCATGATAGCGAAAGATCTTATAAGAGATGCGATGTTTAGTGAGTTCGGCTTCAATTTGGTTTATATGGTCGGTAGGAATACTCCCGTCCTCCAAGCCAAAAAAAGCATAAATTGTGCCGGAAATCTCGGCTGTACGAGTTAGGGTAGGAGAACCACCACCAGGAGTACGGGTAGGAATGCCAGCCCCATAAAAAGCCGCAGTCGCTTTAATATCTGGTAAAGTTGCAGCTAGATAAGCGACGTGACCGCCAAAACAAAAGCCAATGCAACCGATCGCCTCTGCTTTGACTTGGGGTAAAGCTTTCAAGTAATCGATCGCGGCTTGAATATCGCTTAACAGTTCTGACGCTTTGGTTTGCTCCCAAGCATATTTTCTCCCCACTTCTAATTCTTCTGGAGAATAGCCAGTCTCAAAACCTGGTGCGAGGCGTTGAAATAACGCAGGAGCGATCGCCACATATCCTAGCTTGGCAATTCTTTCTGTCACATCTCGTATGTGTGAATTAACTCCAAATACTTCTTGTAACACCACAATTCCAGGATACGTCCCATCTACTGTTGGTGCTGCTAGGTATGCATCAATATCCAAACCGTCAGCCGAAATTTTGACATGATTTGTCTGAATTTCTTTATCTGTCATGATGGTATAGATTCAGTTATCAGTAGAAAGTGAGTAGTGAGTGGTCATTTGTCATTTGTCATTGGTTGTTAGTTGACGGTAAACGCGCTCGCTACACTCCGTGAAGACCGTTGACGGTTGAAAACTGCTCCCTCAGCTTTCTTCTTACCCTACTCCCTACTCCCTAAAAAAATGGTTCAATTTCACATCCAGCCCGATAGCGATATTCCTGCTTCAACTCAACTTTACAATCAAATTCTTTACGCGATCGCCTCTAGACAGTTTCCACCTGGACAGCGTTTACCCAGTACGAGAGCTTTAGCAATCCAGACTGGTTTGCATCGCAACACTATTAGTAAAGTTTATCGTCAGCTGGAGGAAGATGGTTTAGTCGAAAGTTTGGCAGGTTCGGGTATCTACGTCCGCGCTCAAGCTCATGATAGCAGCCCCCGCTCGTCTTCCCCCGTGATAGAAAAATATCCCGCAGCAGAAAAGATTGTCCGACGCAGTTTAGAGGAATTACTCAAGTTAGGCTGTTCGCTCAACGAAGCACGGGAAGTATTTATCGCTGAAATTGATTGGCGATTGCGTAGTAGCGCTCAAGTCTTGGTGACGGTTCCATCTGACGACATCGGTGCGGGTAAGCTGATGATGGATGAATTGCAAAGAGCATTGGGTGTAACCGTTCAGTTGGTTCCGATTGAGGAATTAGCAGCAATTCTAGAACAAACACCTTCCGGTACGGTAGTGACGAGTCGCTATTTTATTGGTGTTGCAGAAGCGATCGCCTCACCGAAAGGAGTGCGCGTCATTCCTATAGATGTCTACGATTACAGTCAAGAAATTCAAACTTTGAAAAAATTACCAAAGGGTAACTGTGTAGGAATCGTCAGCCTCAGCTCTGGTTTGTTAAGAGGTGCGGAAGTGATTATTTACAGCCTGCGGGGAAGCGAATTACTAGTACGAACAGCCCAAACAGGAGACAGTTATAAGCTTAATGGCATTGTCAAAAGCGCCCACTTAATTATTAGCGATCGCGCCAGTTATGCTGCTGTTAGAGCCGCCGTTCAAGCTGCGAGAGAAAATATTATTCGTCCGCCCCAACTCGTTTGTTGCGAAAATTATATTGCCACTGACTCAATTGATTCTCTCAAGCGAGAACTGGGAATTGATTAGGAAGAAGAGTAAATGGTTGACGGTAAAAGCGCTCGCTACACTACCCCTTCGGGGAAGCAAGCTACGTGAAGACGGTTGACGGTTAATGGTCATTGTTCCCCGTTCCTCGTTCCCTGATAGCTGATAACTGATAACTGATAACTGATAACTGATAACTGATAACTGTTTAAACTTAAATCATTTACACTTAAAATATTAGATTAATACTCAACATTTAGCAAAGAAAATGACTGTAGACATTCATCCTTCTACTGGTTTGAAAGAAGCGATCGAGCAGCGCCGTGCGGCTAGAGCGTTTCGTTCCAATCCAATTCCCGAAGCAATATTAGAAGCAATTTTTCAGATAGGATTACGCGCTCCTTCCGGCTTTAATCTCCAGCCTTGGCGGTTCATTATCGTGCGAGAACAACACAATCGCGACAAACTCAAAGCCTGTGCCTCTAACCAGCGCCAAGTAGGAGAAGCCCCAGTTGTATTAATTTGCTGTGGCGATCGCACCAGTGCTGAAATGGAAAATATTGAAGCTGTCATCGCATTGGGTGCTGAAGTGGGGGCGATGAACGATGACTTTGCTAACTATATGCGATCGCAAATTCCGTCTTTCTTTGAAAATCGCCCCAGTTTCGAGTCGATGGAAGCTTGGACAAACCGCCACACCATGCTAGCTGTCGCCCATCTGATGTTAGTTGCTAAAAGCTTTGGTGTTGATAGTTGCCCGATGGAAGGTTTTTCTACAGCACGAGTCAAGGAAGCCTTCAATATTCCACCCCATGTCGATGTTTGCTGTTTAGTCGCCCTCGGCTACGCTGCCGAACCTTTCAAACAATACGGCGGACGCTTCAAAACCGATCGCGTTTGCTTCAGCGAAACCTACGGGGATCCTTTTTTAGGATAGACGTAGGGGCGCACAGCTGTGCGCCCCTACCCTCGGTAATTTTGCCTCCTACCTGCTTCATACAGACACCGGAAGCGCCAAAAACTCCCGTACTCGCTGAAGATAACTCTGAGGATCTTCCAGCATGGGAAAGTGAGCCGTATTGGGGATCGTCACAAACTCCACGCGATCGCTCAATGCGGCTGCCTGCTTGCCCATCGCCGCCGGAATAATCTTGTCATACTCCCCAGAAATTAATAACGTCGGCACTTTCAGACGAGTAAACTCCTGCGGCATCACTTCGGCTGCTGTCTTGCTGACAGAAGTAAAAATCGTTCCCAAAGCCGCTGCGTAATCTGCTATTAAAAAATCTTCCAGAAAAGCCAGACGTTCGGCAGCAGGAATAGAACGACGGAGAAACCGCGCCATAAACATGCGATCGGCAAATGGTATTTTCTTCAACCACTGGGGGCGAAACTTGACAACGTAACCGCCAAATTTATGAAAGGCAGCAAAAGCCTTCTCGTCATACTCAAAGATGCCGCTACAGGTAAGAATCGCTTTTTCTACCCGTGCTGGATAGCGATTGAGAAAAAATGTTGCTACCGACGCTCCCATCGAATGAGCGTTAAGGTATACCCGGTGTAATTCCAACCGATCCAGCAATCCTGCAAGATCTTCAGCGTACTCTTCTAGCTCGTAGCTTAACTCAGCGATCGCCTCGGCTTGTGCTTGCGGTGACTCTGCCTCAGCGAGATCGACGTTAGCAGCAGATAGGGCAGGTTTCCCGCGCGATCGCCCAAATCCCCGCATGTCATATAACAAGCAATCGAACTGTTCCGACAGCGCTTGTGCCGTACTGCGCCAATAACGAGCTGAACCCGCCCAGCCATGCACGAACACCATTACAGGCTTATTTTGTCCCGCCTCCGGTGTCCGAATCCACTCGTAATAATGCTCAACGCCACGGACTGAAATATAAGGCATTTTCAAACTGAAGCGTGAAAACCATAGTGTTGACAGTTAACCGTCAACTGTCAACTGTCAACCTCAAGCCGATTCCGGCTTAGGCATAGAAGACGGATGCAGTAACAGTTCGGCAGTAGAGCGTTTCTCTACCATTTCCCGCGTCACCGCACAACGAGTTAAATCTTTCCGCGATGGCAACTCGTACATCAACTCCAACATGAGTTCTTCGACGATTCCTCGCAGCGCCCGCGCCCCAGTCTTGCGACGATAGGCTTCTTGGGCGATCGCCCGCAGAGCTTCGGGTTTGAACTCTAGTTGAACGTTATCCATCTTCAGCAGTTTTTGATACTGCTTGACTAACGCGCTCTTAGGCTGAGTCAGAATTGCCACTAACGCTTCTTCATCCAATGGTTCAACCACAGCTACCATTGGCACGCGCCCGATAAATTCGGGAATCATGCCAAATTTCACCAAATCGTCTGGCTCTAAGTGGACGAGAATATCTGCCGTCCGCTTTTCTCGCGATAGCCCTTCTCCTGGCTGAATGAAACCTATTGACTTTTTGCCAATTCTCTGCTCTACGACTTTTTCTAACCCGACAAAAGCCCCACCGCAAATAAATAGGATGTTGCTAGTATCGATTTGGATGCAGTCTTGATATGGGTGTTTTCGTCCCCCTTGGGGTGGAACGTTCGCCACCGTGCCTTCCAGCATTTTTAGCAGCGCTTGTTGTACGCCCTCTCCCGAAACGTCCCTGGTAATTGAGGGGTTTTCACTCTTGCGGGCAATTTTATCAATCTCATCAATGTAGATAATGCCTCTTTGAGCTTCTTCTACATCTAAATCGGCAACTTGCAATAATCTGAGCAAGATGTTTTCTACATCCTCGCCAACGTAACCCGCCTCTGTCAGCGTCGTGGCATCGGCAACCGCAAACGGTACGTCAAGAATTTGCGCTAAAGTTTGCGCCAGTAGAGTTTTGCCGCAACCGGTCGGACCTATTAACAAAATATTAGATTTTTGTAACTCTACGATATCTTCTGCACCAGCTTTGCCACTATTATTTTTCGATTGCACTAAGCTCAGGCGTTTGTAGTGGTTGTAAACTGCTACCGATAAAACTTTTTTCGCCTCATCTTGACCGATAACGTGTTCGTCGAGATGTGCTTTAATCTCGCGGGGTTTGGGAATTTGGTTGAGCGAGATCCCCCCAGTTCGACTGCGCCGTTTTGGTGGTGGTTCTGGACGAGGCTGTTGAGGTGCAGCAGTAGTTGATTCTAATAACTCCTCATCCAGAATTTCATTGCACAAATCTACACATTCATCGCAGATGTAGACTCCCGGTCCGGCAATCAATTTCCGTACCTGCTCTTGCGATTTGCCGCAAAATGAACACTTTAAATGGGAGTCGTACTTAGACATAAGAAGCCTCTTACTTCACTGATGTGACTGCTTCGCCCGCTTTGGGGAGATTTTGCTTAGAGATCGTTTGGTCGATCAACCCGTAATCTTTTGCCTCTGCTGCCGACATGAAAAAGTCGCGTTCCGTATCGGCTTCGATTCTCTCCAAGGGTTTACCCGTGTGGTAAGCGAGGATTTCATTTAATCGCCGCTTGTGGTAGAGAATCTCTTTGGCTTGGATCTCAATGTCAACTGCTTGTCCTTGAGCGCCACCGAGGGGTTGATGGATCATGATTCGCGCGCTGGGTAGAGACATCCGTTTTCCGGCTGCTCCGGCTGCGAGCAAAAACGCTCCCATACTAGCTGCTAATCCAAAACAAATAGTAGCAACATCAGAGCGAATCTGCTGCATTGTGTCATAAATCGCCATACCAGCCGTGACCGAGCCGCCTGGAGAATTAATGTAAAGATGGATATCTTTTTCTGGGTCTTCAGCTTCTAAGAATAACAACTGAGCCACGATCGAATCAGCAACAGCATCATCGACTGGAGTGCCCAAAAAAACAATCCGCTCTCTGAGCAATCTAGAGTAAATATCAAAGGCACGTTCTCCCATGCCTGATTGCTCCACCACCATTGGCACGATATTGCTAGGACCCATCATAGAGTTTAGCTCTAGATGTTTGTGGCTGCTAATGAGTGGATAGTATGAGGACTGAGATACAAGCATAGATAATTGTTCCAGAAGTAGAGCCAGATGCAGTGCATTTAACTGGCGCTGAAGGCGATCGCACTTTTCACCAGTGGCTTTGCTATCTGTTGACTATTATGCCTCATGAACTAGGGGTTAGGAGTAAGGGGTAAGGGGTAAGGGAAAAGTTAAAAATCAAAAGTCAAAAGTCAAAATTTTCTTACATCCCACTCTCGACTACGCGGCTCCGATGCGGAGGATACCTCCGCCTCCACCCGCTTCCCGACTCGCCAATCACTCAGCTTCAGTTGCTTCTACTGTTATAGTTGCTTCTGATGCTTCTGGCTGGGTCGATTCTTCTATAATTTCCGCATCATCAATTTCATCTTCTTCATCGTCCTGTAAAGAGCCTTCTGGTACGAGTTCGATCGCAGAATGTTCTTCTAACCAAGCAAAAATCTTATCCGTTAGCAGTTCTTCTTGGACGACTTCTTTGAGTCTGTCTCGATCGATATCTTGACCGGAGTATTCAGCCATTAGCTCTTTGACCCGTGCTTCCACGGCAGCTGGCTCGACTTCAATCGATTCTTTTTTCGCGACTTCCTGTAGAGCTAGCGATCGCTTCAATCGATCGATCGCTTCTGGACGCGATCTCTGTCTTAGCTGCGGCACTGTATCTTTAGTAAACAGTTTCTTGACATCAATTCCTTGTCTTTGGAGCTGCATCGCCGTTTGCGTCAATAACGAATCGACTTCTTGCTCGATCATCGTCTCCGGTAAATCGGCTTCTAGATGCTCGATCAGATCGTCCAACAATGCCTGTTGCTTATTTGTCTTAGTTTTCTTTTCTGCTTCTTCGCGAAAACGAGTTTCTAGCGTCGAGCGCAATTCTGCTAAAGTCTCAAATTCACTAATTTCTTGAGCAAAATCGTCATTCAGCTCTGGCAACTCTTTCTCTTTTAACTCCTTCACCGTTACCGTAAACTTTGCTGGCTTGCCTGCTATTTCTTGCTGAGGATATCCTTCGGGAAACTGCGCCGATATTTCCTTTGTTTCCCCTGGACTCATACCAACAATGCCATCTACAAAGCCTTCAATAAATCTTCCTGGTGATAGCTCTGTTTCAAAATCCGTGGCTGAGGCTCCTTCGATCTCCTGTGGTTCTTCGCCTTCTGCTTCCGGTACGAGATAGCCCTTGAAGTCTATAATGACCACATCTCCCATTTGCGCCGCCCGTCCTTCTACAGGAATTAAGGTAGCTCGTTCCTGGCGATTTTCTTCTAAAACTTTTTCTACCCTTTCTGGGTCATATTTAACTTCCTCTGCCTTAACTTGTAAGCCGCTGTACTGCTTCAACTCAATTTCCGGCAGTACGTCCACCGCCGCAGAGAAAGTCAGGGGTTTTCCTGGCTCGAACGCACCAATCAAATCCTCAAAAGAGGAACGCAACTGAGGTTGACCGATCGCTTCTATTTCTGCTTGCTTAATGGCTTCCGTAATGCCACTTTGAATTAACTCTTCTAATGCTGCTGCCTTGATCCGCGTTGTCCCTAGCCGTTGCAACAAGATTTGGCGCGGCACTTTACCTTTACGGAACCCAGGAATATTGGCGGCGCGGGTGAAGTTTTGAATTACCTGCTCGTAACTCTGTTGAGACTTGTCGGCGGGAATTTCTATTTCCAGACCAATTTGACTGGCGGGAAGCTTTTCCTGGGTGACTTTCATTTTGATAGAGGATATGTAACTGATTGTTTTTTACCTGCTGAAGTACCACACTAGCACTAGTTCTACTCCGATCGCCTAATGCCATAAATTAGCGGCTGTGACCGACATTGCTTGCCTTGAGTGAGGACGATTTAAAGCGTTTTAGCTTTTCTGTTTGCTTGGCTCTCGACTTGCTCGGACAAATAACTGCTTTGAGGTCTAGTTGCTAGACGTAACTAGTCATCTATAGACTATACTGCTGGAACACCTGTTATGAACTGAATGCATTCTCCTCAATTTTCTGATAAGATGCCAGCTTATATGTGATGATAATTGTTAAAATCATTGGAACTTTTTGCGACCATCCACTCCAAGCCGCCAGCGATCGGCGAAAGCCGAAGGTTAACTGAATTGTTAAAATTACTTAAGTAGGGAGATAGAAAACGGCAGACAAGAGGCACAATAGTGAATCCTTAAATCTATAGATAGACTTTTTATCTTTTTCGTTCTAACAACACAATTATTTAAGTTCATCGTCATTGAATCCCGAACGTTAATGGGTTGCGATCGCCAAGGCTAATTTGAATTTTTTAAAACTTTAAAGTATAACCTCAAACTTTTAAGAAAACTCGTTTCAGTTTATTGCAATATTAGGAGGCAGAAATTTTGAGCAAATCCTATTCAGTTGCCATCTTGGGGGCAACGGGAGCTGTTGGAACAGAATTAATAAGTTTACTAGAAGAACGCCACTTTCCTGTCGCCCAATTGCGGCTACTCGCATCGCCTCGTAGCGCTGGTACAACCATGACATTTGCGGGAGAAAATATTCCGGTAGAGCCAGCGAGCGAGCGCTCCTTCGACAACATAGATATTGTCCTAGCTTCGGCTGGTGGTTCTACTTCTAAGGCATATGCTACCAAAGCCGTAGCAGCAGGAGCTGTTTTTATCGACAATTCCAGCGCCTTTCGGATGCACCCAGACGTTCCCCTCGTCATCCCAGAAGTAAATCCCCAAGCAGCAGCTACCCACAAAGGGATTATTGCCAATCCCAACTGCACCACTATTTTGATGAACGTTGCTGTTTATCCCCTCCATCAAGTCAGTCCGGTCAAACGGATCGTTGCCGCGACCTATCAATCAGCGAGCGGTGCTGGTGCTAGGGCAATGGAAGAAGTCAAAGCTCAAGCTCAAGCGATTTTAGCAGGCAATACCCCCACAACTGAGATCTTCCCCTACCCGCTGGCGTTTAATCTCTTCCCTCACAACACCCCGTTAAACGATCGAGGGTACTGTGAGGAAGAAATGAAAATGGTGAACGAAACCCGCAAGATTTTTGCCGAACCGCAGTTGCAAATTACGGCAACCTGCGTGCGGGTTCCCGTACTCAGAGCGCATTCGGAAGCGATTAATCTAGAATTCGAGCAGTCTTTAAGCGTTGCCGAAGCAAGGGAAATTTTGTCTCAAGCTCCCGGCGTGCGTGTAGTCGAAGACTTCGCTGCTAACTATTTTCCCATGCCCATCGATGCCTCCGGTCGCGATGAGGTACTCGTAGGTCGCATTCGTCAGGATATTTCCCATCCCCGTGGCTTAGAACTATGGCTGTGTGGCGACCAAATCCGTAAAGGTGCGGCTTTGAATGCCGTGCAAATTGCCGAATTATTGGTAGCCAAAGACCTACTTCAGCCCTCCGAAGTAGCAGTAGTGTAGGCAGATTGAGTGCAAGCAGATTTTTACAGTTCTTACAGCTGAGCGCTTTGGCAAAGAATGCCAACAGCTAAAAATTAGGAGTCAAGCGTGGTAGATTTTGGCAGAGTCGTGACCGCAATGGTCACGCCATTTCAAGCAGACGGGAGCGTAAATTATGCAGTTGCAGAGCAACTAGCGGCGCATCTAGTGGCACAAGGAAGCGATGCCCTAGTTGTCTGTGGTACGACGGGAGAGTCTCCCACTTTGAGTTGGGACGAGGAATACCAACTATTTCAAGTCGTCATTAAAGCTGTTGCAGGTAAGGCGCTAGTCATTGCGGGAACGGGTTCTAATTCTACTCAAGAAGCGATCGCAGCTACCCAAAAAGCGGCTAAAATAGGAGTACATGGTTCTTTACAAGTAGTCCCCTACTACAATAAACCCCCGCAAGCAGGGTTGTTTAAGCATTTCCAGGCGATCGCGCAAGCATGTCCCGATCTGCCAATGGTGTTGTATAATATTCCCGGTCGCACGGGTCAGAATCTCTTGCCGCAAACAGTGGCTCGGTTGTCAGCAATAGATAACATTGTCGGAATTAAAGAAGCGACAGGTAGCCTCGACCAAGCTAGTGAAATTAGTCGCATGACACCGCCAGAATTTAAAATCTACTCTGGTGATGATTCCCTCACATTACCTTTACTGGCGATCGGTGGTTATGGTGTTATTAGCGTGGCAAGTCATTTAGTTGGTAAGCAGCTACAACAAATGATTCAAGTCTTTGCCGCAGGACAAGTTCAAACGGCAACTCAAATTCACCTTCAACTACTCCCTCTATTCAAAAGTCTGTTCCTGTCAACAAATCCCATTCCCGTAAAAGCAGCCCTCAGACTTCAAGGCTGGGATGTAGGTTCAACTCGTCTACCGTTAGAAGACGACCAAAATGGATTAGCACAGAAACTCAAGCCAGTACTAGCAGAGTTAAACCTGATACAGGTATAGAGCTTTCAGACAACTGAATAATTCGTGCAAGATACTTCCAAGTCGTTATCGCGATCGCCCGGATTGAAAATAATTGCCCTTAATGACAACTTTTATCTATCGCAAAACCACCTGACTTTGTTTTATCTAACTCAAACAACAAACGTGAATCTAAAAAAACAACTGTAAATTAAGGATACAAATGAGTAACAACGGAACGACAGCCGCCGTCAAAATTATTCCCCTTGGCGGTTTACACGAAATTGGCAAAAACACTTGCGTTTTTGAATACAACGATGAAATTTTTCTCCTCGATGCAGGGTTGGCATTTCCTACCGACGAAATGCACGGGGTAAACATCGTTCTGCCAGATGTCACGTACTTACGTGAAAATCGGCATAAGATTAAGGGCATGATCGTCACCCACGGTCATGAAGATCATATTGGTGGCATTGCCTTTCATTTAAAGCAATTTGATATTCCGGTAATTTACGGTCCCCGCTTGGCAATGGCAATGCTAGAGGGGAAACTAGAAGAAGCAGGAGTCCGCGATCGCACGGAGTTAAGATCGGTACGTCCCCGCGAACTCGTCCGTATTGGTTCCTCTTTTATTGTTGAATTTATCCGCAACACCCACTCAATCGCTGATAGCTTCACCGTCGCCATTCACACCCCCCTTGGCTTAATTATCCACACGGGGGATTTTAAATTCGACCATACTCCAGTTGATGGCGAACATTACGACATTCAACGGTTGGCAGAACATGGAGAAAAAGGCGTATTGTGCCTAGTCAGTGATTCTACTAATTCCGAAGTTCCAGGGCATACACCTTCAGAACGATCGGTCTATCCCAACTTAGACCGTATTTTTATGCAAGCTAAGGGCAGAGTCCTCGTCACCACCTTTGCTTCCTCCGTACACCGGATCAACATGATTCTAGAATTGGCGCAAAAACACAATCGCGTCGTTTCAGTTGTCGGGCGATCGATGTTAAACGTCATTGCTCACGCTCGAAATCTAGGCTACATCAAATGTCCAGATAACCTGTTGCAGCCGCTACACGCCATTCGCCAACTTCCTGAAGAAAATGTTTTGATTCTCACCACTGGTTCTCAAGGCGAACCGATGTCAGCGATGACGAGAATTTCTCGCGGCGCACATCCCCATCTCAAAATCCGCGAGGGAGATACAGTTGTATTTTCAGCGAACCCGATCCCAGGTAATACGATCGCTGTAGTCAACACGATCGATCGCTTGATGATGCAGGGTGCTAAAGTTATCTACGGTCGAGAACAGGGCATTCACGTTTCTGGACATGGTTGCCAAGAAGACCAAAAATTAATGATTGCCTTAACTCGTCCCAAGTTTTTCTTACCCGTGCATGGCGAACATCGGATGCTAGTGAAGCACTCTCAAACAGCCCAAAGCATGGGAATTCCGGCTGAGAATATGGTCATCATCCAAAATGGTGACGTAGTAGGACTATCAACAGAGGAAATTAAGGTAGTTGGGAAAGTGCCGGCGGGGATCGAACTAGTCGATACCTCTGGTTCTGGTATTGTCAGCGGTAAAGTCTTGCAAGAACGCCAGCAAATGGCAGCAGATGGCATCGTTACCATCGCTGCTGCGATCGATTGGAATGGGAAGTTAATGACTAAGCCGGACATTCACCTACGGGGCGTAGTCACCACGATTAACCGCGATTTGCTGCAAAAGTGGGTACAAGAACAGATCGAGCAAATATTAAGCGATCGCTGGACGGATTTTGCTCGATCTTTTGACGGACAAGAAGTTGATATTGATTGGGCGGGATTGCAGGTACAGCTAGAAAAAGACTTACAACGGGCAATTCGACGCGAGTTACAATGTCAACCCACTGTCACCCTACTCATGCCTATCCCTGAAGAACCTGTCAAGGCAGCTGACGGTAGAAGACGGCGACGCACTACTGCGGCACCAGTCGCGTCATGAACAGTGACCAGTTAACAGTTAACAGTTATCAGTGACAGATAGGGTTCCTATCTAGATAGAAATAGATAGCTCATCACACAAAATTCCCCCAATTCTCCTTTAAAAGGCAGTTTTGGGGGATTTTATGTTGCCAGCGATCGGTGTAGAGATCTGACATGTCACATCGCTCTGGAGTGACTTAGCAACCAACAACCGTCAACTATCAACCCTCAACCCTCAACTCTCCATCAACTATAAAGAAAATCTAACGAAATTAGCTTGACAAATCGTCAAACATCGGTAAATATACGGAAGCTGCTTTTAATTATTTCTTTATTATTTTAAAAATTTCCGTATTGTTGCTCATACATCGCGCAGGAATTTTAGGCAGAATCAAAGCGATTCCTATTAGAGAGGTGG
Organism: Scytonema millei VB511283; assembly: GCF_000817735.3. Classification (NCBI taxonomy): domain Bacteria; kingdom Bacillati; phylum Cyanobacteriota; class Cyanophyceae; order Nostocales; family Scytonemataceae; genus Scytonema; species Scytonema millei. The sequence continues at coordinate 1,672,525 of NZ_JTJC03000001.1, forward strand.
AACAAAAATTGTGTTTGAAACTACAAATAATAAATTTGTACTTTTGAATACAAAATCGAGATAGATGTGGTTCGTGCATCGCTTGAATGTTTGTTCTACATGCACTTCCAGTCAAATTCGCTAAACTTCACTAAAGTTTTATATAGGTCAAATTTCAAAAAAATCTCTCTATTCACCTACCAATTCTGCCAAATCGTTAGTTAACGTGGGGTAGTGATAAAGAGGTTCCTGAATTGAGAGAAAATCCACCAAAAATTTTTAATTGATTTAGGAAACATTATTCCGGTAAAGATCGTTGAGACATTGTATGTGTTCTATAGCAAGCTCAAGTTGCTTCATACAGTAAGAGGAGTGAATCATGAACGCTTCCCCATATACACCCCAAGACATTGCCCTAGCCAGTTGGATCTGGATCGACCAAACTCAACAGTCTCTAGAAATACCCATTGCAGCTAGTCCGTTACAGCAACCCAAACAGCGCAAATTAGACTTGTTGTTACCTCTACGTCGCTGGCTGGATAGCGTCAAAGTCCGCAATCCTCAGTTAGCACATCGCTTATGTCAACTTATTCCTTCCCAGTGTCCGTTTGAGCGAGATGTCGTTCTATTCGGTCGCAAGCTGTTCCATATTCCACCAATGTGCAAGCTCAACCCGCTTTACGAAGAAGTTGTAGGCTTGCGTTTCCGCGCCTTATGCTACCTAGCCGACGAATGTGGTGAAGACGTAACCCCTTACTGTTAACAGTTAACAGTTGACAGTTATCAGTGAAGAAAGGGATCGCACTAGCAGAGGGAAGAGAGCTGAGGAAGCAACTCAAAATTCACGCATTCACGCATTAATTCCGAATTCCGAATTCTCCCTACACCCCACACCCTATTCATCACGCACCACGCACCACTATCGATGTGACGATCGCTTGACATGGAGTTATACTGAGGCTGAGCTGCAACAACCTACAAGAAGGAGATCGCGGCTATCGGCGCTCAATATAATTACCAAATTATAAGTGTTAAGCGACTATGGGGAGATACTTCTTTCGCCAATGGTTAAACCTAGCAGCCAAAGCGACTAAAACTGCTGTTGTTTCATTTGGTTCCTTAGGGCTAGCAAGCAGTTTCTGGCTGGTAGTAGAGCATCACTCATCACAAATTGCCCGCACCCAAACAGTCAATGCTGACGTGACACTCGACCGTCGCCCCGACGAAACCTACGAAGCATTACGCAGTCGGGCTATAACAGCGGCTAGAACAGCAGCAACACAGAATTTAGCAACGAATAGACAAGCTACAGATGTCACCGTTACGGTAGTTATCCGCAATCGCGGGCAAATTGCACCCATACTCTCGCTGACGGCAAATCGCAACGAAGGAATTAACCCCGATCCCCGACAAGGAATTAAATATTTCGACCAAGCGCGATCGCTACTTCGATTTGACGAGCGTGACGTAGCAACAAACGATGCCAAGAGCGTGCCTCGAAGATCGTTTCCGAATCCGACTCCCTCCTCATCGAGAATGCCAGCCAACTCGAATTCTGGTAACACAAGAGGTAGTGGACAAGGAACGTTTTCCCAGCCAGGGCGCTTGATTCCATCTACCTCGGAACAGCCTACGAACACCACTCCCTTTAGTCAACTAGGTACGACAAACTCAACCAATACACCTAGCAATCAGACACAACCAGGTACGGGTTTAGTTCCTCAATCGTTGCCAGCCACAACCCCTGACTCCACAACCCCCAATTCATCGTCAGATACGCCGACAAACCAACCGACCACATTTCCTGGATCGTCGCCAAATACATCAACCAGTCCGTCTACAACAACTCCCGCTTCTTCTGACACGGGTTTAACTCCAGCAACACCTGCTATTCCTTCGGGACTCACACCCAGTCAACCCCTGACTCCATCAACCTCACCCCTACCAGGAACGAGTTCTACTCCCACAACTTCACCTTTTGGAAGCACTACGCCGACAACACAGCCTTGAGGTCAGGTATCAGTTATCAGTTATCAGTTATCAGTTATCAGTGAGGAGTGACTGGTGACTAGATCAAAACTAAGTATCTAGTTCCACCAGCCACCAGCCACTAACCACTCACTACTCGCTAAATATTTGGCTTACAATGGAAAGGTTGTGAAAAATTAAGTCTGTGTCGTCATGGCTGTTCCAAAGAAGAAAACATCTAAGTCTAAAAGAGATAAGCGCCGAGCCACTTGGAGAGGAAAAGCTGCGCTAGAAGCACAAAAAGCCCTGTCTTTAGGTAAGTCTATTCTCAGCGGACGTTCTAAGTTTGTCTATCCTAGTCCTGAAGAAGAGGAAGAAGATACTGAATCCTAAGTTGTGGTGTGCTTAGGAATCTAGCGATTGTGGATCTACCTAGAAATGTTGTTAGAGATCGGTGAGTTGCGCTAAAGATCTAAGTAAAGGTTTTTTAACCTTTCAATGCAACAGTAACCTATACGTCTACACCGCATGGTAGGAAAATTTTTTCAGAAACCAGGAGCAGAACAAAGCGATCGCGTCCCTCCTGGTCAATACTTAACCAAGGGGTTTCCCGTACTAACCTATGGTGATACTCCTCGGGTTAATCGAGAACAATGGCAATTTAAGGTTTGGGGTCTGGCACAACCGAAGACTCTGACTTGGGAAGATTTTATGGCGCTACCGCAGCATGATTTTACTGCAGATTTTCATTGCGTCACTCGCTGGTCTAAATTGGATGTCAAATGGACTGGCGTGAAAGTTACAGACTTTATGCAGCTGATTGAAATCGATCCTAAAGCCGCTTATGTCATGGAACATTGCTATGGCGGCTACACGACAAATATTCCTTTAGAAGACTTTCTGCGGGAAGAAAACTTTTTTGCCCATACTGTTTTTGACGAACCTCTTCCTGCCGAACACGGTGGACCAATGCGGTTAGTCGTACCTCACCTTTATGCTTGGAAAAGCGCTAAGTGGATCAATGGTCTAGAGTTTTTAGAACGGGAAGAATTAGGATTCTGGGAACGGAATGGCTATCATCGTCGAGGTGAACCTTGGGCAGAGGAACGCTACGGCGAAGGATTTTAAGGTCGCACCCCTCAACCCCCCTGGACAAGGGGGGTCATTTAAAATCAGTTTTTTCGGTCAATTGTAGAGTATAATAGATGGCTACTTCAATCGCGCCGTTCTTGGTAGTCGTCGGAAGATTTTGGATCGAGTTCCCATCGGCGATCGTCGCGGTCTTCTAAAATGTCTTGCGTGCGTAAAAAACTGCGATCGTCCATTTCCAGACCGACGGCTGCTTCTATCTCTTCAGTTATATCTTGGTCAGGAGTAGCGACAGTCCCGCCTACAGCCTCATCTCCTTCGTCTGCTGCTGTTTCCCAAGCCGCATCTATATCTCCACCCGTGAGTTCTGGGCTAGCACTTGTGTATTCTCCTGCTTCTCTACCAGCGTTCGTCCTTGGGTCATCGTGAACGCCAGTACCAAAAGATTCGGTAATTTCTTCTGGTAGTTCTTGTTCTCTATTTTTGCGATCGCTCATAACTTAGTGAGTAGTGAGTCGTGAGTGGTTAGTGGCTGGTGGCTAGATTCTTTGTTTCGATCTAGTCAATAGTCACTCCTCACTGATAACTGTTAACTGACAACTGATAACTGACAACTGACCCTAAGATATCGCTTCACAGCAGTTTGCACCTATTCCTAGAGTTATATCCCTGTGGATAAATGTAATCCATACCCTTTGGAGGAAGAGGATTTGGGGTGTGGCTGCATAGGCTTGGTACTGGAGCAAAGAAGTATTACTGAGTTTGAGGACATTACAGAGTGAAGTACGACGAGTTCATCAAACACGTTCAGACAGTAGCACAGATGGAGGCTCGTGAAGATGCAAAACGGGCGACACAAGCAACTCTGGAAACTATCAGAGAAAGAATTGTCGGTAATGAAGCCAAGGATTTAGCTGCGCAATTACCGCAGCAGTTGGCTGAATATTTGCGTGGAAGAGAGGGTGAAGACGGTCAGCCTTTCTCAATGGAAGAATTCTTACAGCGCGTCAGTGCAAAAGAGCAAGTAGAGCCAACAGTCGCAGCTAACCACGTCCGTGCTGTATTTGCAGTATTGCAGAATGCAGTGACACCTGGAGAATTTACCGATTTCAAAGCAAATTTTTCTGAGGATTATATCGACTTATTCGCCACCGGATCGAATCTAGGAGCATCTGCTGCTTCGTAGCGATCGCTATTTTCGATTTTCAATAAAACCTACGAATAGGAGGGCTATATGACACAAACTAACGGTAATTTTGGTAAAAAAAGAGTTGCCATTCTGATTGAGAATGGTGTGGAAGATGCGGAATTCAAAATTCCTTATGAAGCCTTGAAAATGGCGGGAATTGAAACCGTAGTTCTCGGTTCTCGCACGAACGAGACATACAAAGGTAAGCAAGGTAAAGTCTCGCAATCGGCTGATGGCACGACAACTGAAGCAGTGGCATCAGAATTCGATGCCGTGATTATTCCTGGTGGCATGGCTCCCGACAAAATGCGTGTCAATCCTAACACTGTGCGCTTCGTTCAAGAGGCGATGCAACAAGGCAAATTAGTTGCTGCTGTCTGTCATGGACCCCAAGTGTTAATTGAAGGCGATCTGCTGCGAGGCAAGCAAGCCACAGGATTTATTGCCGTGCGTAAGGACATGATCAATGCAGGGGCAAACTATGTCGATGAGCCACTGGTCATTGATGGTAATTTAATCACTTCCCGTCAGCCCGGAGACTTGGCAATCTTCACCACAGCTATCCTCAGCCGTCTGGGTTACGGTGGCAAAGAAGCTGCTTTACCAGATGTACGAGATGTTAACGCCGAATGGTGGAAACTAGCTGATGCTTGGGGTGGTTCTACCAAAGGAGAAATTGTCAAAGGGCTAAATACTGCTTTAGCTGGTGAGAAGTACGCTCAAGAGGCGTTTGGGCAGTATATAGAGAAAGCATCTGACCCTCAATTTAAGGCATTGTTGCTAGAGATTGTTGCTAATAAGCAGCAACACATTGAGCAACTCGAAGCAAGGCTAGCAGCGTTAGGTGAAAAACCATCACTTACGGCAAATGTGGCTGATAAGTATGCCAAGGTGAAGACTGCTTTACAAGGTAGCGACGATCGCGATTTAATGCGGCGGGCTTTGGGAGATATTCAGACAGGTGTGGTAGATGCGCACAATTTGTTTGTTCAATTTACAGATCCGGTGTCTACGGCTTTGTTTAAGCAGATCGAGCAAGATGGAGCGTTGTACGAACGCCATATGGCAGAACTCTATCGCTCGCGGGTAGGAACTACGCAGCCTGGGAAGCCGACAACTGGCGCTGCGGTAACTATGTAGGAGATCCCCCCAACCCCCCTTTTTAAGGGGGGCTAAAAGACCCCCCAACCCCCCTTTTTAAGGGGGGCAACATATTTCGGAGAAGGAAGACAAAGACAGTGGCTTCAGTTTCAGAAAATCAACAAGGACAGGGAGATAGTAACGAAATCGGGCGCTGGGCATCGCTGATTGGTGGCGGTGCGATGGTACTGATGGGGTTACAACAGCGATCGCTACGAGGTGCTTTGTTGGCGATCGCAGGTGGTGGATTGGCATATAAAGCAGCAACGGAAAAGGGCGATATGCAACAAGCATTGGGTTTAAACCAAGCAATTAAGGTAGAAAAAACAGTAACGATTAATAAGCCTGCTGATGAGCTATATCGTTACTGGCACGATTTCAAATATCTGCCAACGTTTATGAAACATCTCAAATCAGTAGAGGTGTACGACAACAAGCGATCGCATTGGGTAGCAAATGCACCTTTAGGTGCAAGTGTTGAATGGGATGCAGAGATTATTGAAGACCGCGAAAACGAATTTATTTCCTGGACTTCAGTAGAAGGAGCAGACGTAGACAATTCTGGTTTTGTTAGATTTAAGCCAGCGCCAGGAAATCGCGGTACGGAAGTAAAAGTCGTCATTGAATATGCGCCCCCAGGAGGAGCTTTAGCAGCAGCAGTTGCCAAACTCTTTGGTGAGGAACCAGAACAACAAATCGGTGACGATCTGCGCCGTTTCAAAATGCTGATGGAAGCAGGTGAAATTGCTACTAATGAAGGACAACCGAGGGGTAAGTCGTAAGTTGTAAGTCGTAAGTTGTAAGTGACAAGACAAATATCAGTTGGTAAGAAGGAAAGAGGAAGTTTATGAATCGTTTAATAGTTTGGTTTCGACGGTTAACCGTTGCTTTTCTAGTTGGTATAACTTTGATTGGATTGCAATTTGGCTCTGTAGTATATCCAGCTCAAGCTGAAACCGTGACACCTGAAGCTAATTCATATCAGTCTCAGCAGCCTAAAAAAACTGAAGAATTGGGGAAGAAGACAAAAAATAGTCTCAAAGAAGCTGCCGAAAACGTCAAAGAAAAACTCAATTTAGATGAACCGCTCGACCCAGGCACAAAACAAGTATTAAATTCCACTCAGAAAAGAGTAGAAAAGGCAGTCAAACCTATAACTGGGAAAGAGCAAGGCACGTATCAACAGAACTAAAGGTAATAGGTGTTGACCAATTACCAATTACCAATTACCAACTACCAATTACAATCATGAAAGCAGTTTGTTGGAATGGGGCAAAAGACGTACGGGTAGAAACCGTACCCGACCCTAAAATTATTAATCCTCGCGATGCAATTGTCAAAATTACTTCAACAGCAATTTGCGGTTCTGACCTACATCTTTATGACGGCTTTATCCCCACAATGCAAAAAGGGGACATTCTGGGTCATGAATTTATGGGGGAAGTCGTTGAAGTTGGCAGTGCTGTAAAAAATGTGAATAAAGGCGATCGCGTTGTCGTTCCTTTTACAATTTCTTGCGGTAACTGTTTCTTCTGTAACCGAGATTTGTGGTCGTTGTGCGATAACTCTAATCCTAACGCCTGGATTGCTGAAAAATTAATGGGACATTCGCCATCCGGTTTATTTGGCTATTCTCACATGATGGGCGGTTATGCAGGCGGTCAAGCAGAGTATGCCAGAGTCCCGTTTGCCGATGTGGGTTTATTTAAAATTCCTGATGGACTGACAGACGAACAAGTACTGTTTCTCACGGATATTTTCCCTACTGGCTACATGGCGGCGGAGAACTGCAACATTGAACCTGGCGATACGGTTGCTGTGTGGGGTTGCGGACCTGTAGGACAATTCGCGATTAAGAGTGCTTATTTACTCGGTGCAGATAGGGTAATTGCGATCGATCGCGTCCCCGAACGCTTGCAAATGGCGAAAGAGTATGGTGGAGCAGAAATCCTCAACTTTGAAGATGTTAATGTTGGGGAAGCCTTAAAAGAAATGACTGGCGGTCGCGGTCCCGATGCTGTAATTGATGCTGTAGGCATGGAAGCACACGGCACGGATCTCTTAGGTTTAGTTGATAAAGCCAAGCAAGCAGTAAGATTGGAAACCGACCGACCGACTGTATTACGACAAGCGATCGTTGCCTGTCGTAAAGGCGGACACGTCTCAATCCCTGGCGTATATGGCGGTTTTATTGATAACGTACCAATGGGCGCGGCGATGAATAAGAGTTTAACCTTTAAAACGGGACAAACTCACGTTCACAGATATTTAAAACCGTTACTAGAACACATTCAGAACGGCAAAATCGATCCGTCATTCATCATTACTCATCGTCTGCCCATAGACCAAGCACCTGAAGCATACGAAATTTTCAAGCACAAAAAAGATAACTGTATCAAAGTTGTGTTGAAGCCATGAACGTGGTAATTGGTAATTGGTAATTGGTGGTTGCAACTCACCAATTATCAACCAATAAATACCCAAGAAAAAACTATGTTTTGGTACAGAGCGCAACAAAAATTCTTCTGCCTAATTTTTTCGTGCTTGCTGTTCGTTGCCGTTGCTTTTGTTCCTCCAGCTTATGCCTTACCGCAGGAAAAGACTGTCGGCAAGATTGAATCGGTAGCATCGTTTAACGGTGCTATGCCGACCGGAGTAACAGTGTCTCAAAGGGGGAGAATTTTTGTTAACTTTCCTCGTTGGGGAGACAAAGTAGATTACACGGTAGCGGAGATAGTTAGGGGTAAAGCCGTAGCTTATCCTAATGCCAAATTCAATCGCCCTCAAAAAGACCAATCGAAGTCACTCGTTTCTGTCCAAAGTGTAGTTGTCGATCCTTTAGACCGTTTGTGGATTTTGGACACTGGTAGTATTCAATTTGCACCTACTACTTATGGTGGACCGAAATTAATCGGGATAAATCTAAAACAAAATCGAATTTTTAAGACTATCTTGTTTCCCCAAGATGTAGCGCTACCGACTACCTATTTGAACGACATCCGCTTCGATTTACGGCGTGGTAAGGCAGGGATGGCTTTTATTACCGATTCTTCCGGTAATGGTGCTAATGCAATTATTGTTGTCGATTTAGATTCCGGTAGAAGCTGGCGGCGGCTAAATGACCATCCTTCCACAAAAGCAGAACCGAATTTTCTCCCCGTGGTGGAGGGACAGCCATTGATGAACCGTCCACCAGACAAACCACCTAGCCCACTTACAATTGGTGCCGATGGAATCGCAATTAGTGCTGATGGGAAACAGTTGTTTTACTGCACTTTAGCTGGCAGAAGATTATTTAGTGTCAGCGTCGATGCTTTAGTTGATGAGAAATTAAGCGACAAAGAAGTAGCAGCGACTGTCAAAGATTTGGGCGATAAAGGCGGTGCATCTGATGGTTTAGACTCAGATGCCCAAAATCGAGTTTATCTGACCAACTACGAGCATAATGCAATTTTGCGGCGATCGCCTGATGGGATGTATGAAACTGTAGTTCACGATCCTCGCATTTTATGGGCTGATACGCTGTCTGTTGCTAATGACGGCTATCTCTATTTCATTGCCAATCAACTTCACCGTCAGCCCCAGTTCCATCAGAAGCAAGATTTGCGCGAAAAACCCTACAGTCTGTTTCGTACCCGCATTAATGCGAAACCAGTGCTGTTGCGATAACAAATCTGTAGAGGCGCACAGCTAGCTGTGCGCCTCTACTAACAATTACAAGACGAAAATATATGTTGAATAAAGTCAAAAATCTTTTATGAAGCAGCACGGACAGGTCGCACGATATCAGTTGACAGTTAACAGTTAACAGTTATCAGTTGTCAGTTACCAGTGACGAATGACGACCAATTACCAATTAAGGATGATGCGCTAAAGCAGAAATCGAGGTGGGATGGAAAAGAGCAGGCAGTGCAATCGCAAATTCTATGGGAGATGAAAATATGAGCGATACCAGTGTTAAAAAGGTAGATTCTAGTAGTTCCCCTCATGGTAAGCAGGGACAGAAGTATTTAGCTTCCGGTAAATCTCTTTCTATGCGTTTGTGGGAAAACGAACAACCAGCAGAAGCTAAATCTCCCACGACGAGAGACTATGAAACCGTTGGCTATGTAATTGACGGTAAGGCAGAGTTACATCTTGAAGGTCAAATGGTATTACTAGAACCAGGAGATTCTTGGGTTGTCCCTAAAGGCGCATCACATTCTTACAAAATTTTAGAACCTTTTACTGCTGTTGAAGCTACAAGCCCTCCGTCACAGGTTCACGGAAGAGATGAATAAGATTTGTGAGTGAGAAATAAAGCTTTCAGCCGCTATCAAATAGTAGCGGCTGCATTATTTATTAGAGCGTATCTTACAGTAGTTTTAGTTTATTTTCTTGAATTCGCCGCCGTATATTCTATTCGATCGCAAGATTGCTGTATAGCAGTCTTACTTAATAGGTGAAATTTAAATGTAGGGTGGGTGCTACCCACCCTGCAAGGAAACTTTGTTCGATTAAAAATTTCTAATTTTCAGAAAAGAATATAGCAACTAAACCTAAATAATAATACCTATCTCTTTCAGTCGAATTTTGCCAGTCTGTCTGTAGGCTGAGGAAAAAATAGTCAGTTAGTAGTTACCTAGATAGGGTAATGCAACAAAATTCTAGCAACAAAATTTCGCCAGTCAAAATATAGATCGCACTACAACCGATCGCGTCGATCGGTAAAATTTTTCAGGAGATTTTCATGTTTTATCACAAGAAGCAGCTACAGTACTTCACTCCACCAGCAAAACCCGATGCTGTCTATGCGAAGAAGCTTCAAGAACTAATTGGCGGTTCTTTTGGCGAAATGACCGTGATGATGCAGTACCTATTCCAAGGCTGGAACTGCCGAGGACCCGCTAAGTACCGCGATATGCTGTTGGACATTGGAACTGAGGAAATCGGTCACGTTGAAATGCTAGCAACGATGGTTGCTCATTTATTGGATCGAGCACCAGTCAATATGCAAGAAGATGGGGCAAAAGATCCAGTCGTTGGTGCGGTCATGGGTGGCGTTCGTCCGCGAGATGTGATTATGGCAGCAGCAATGAATCCTCAACACGCCACTGTTTCGGGTGGGGGGGCAATGCCAGCGGATAGTGTAGGTTTTCCTTGGAACGGTCGCTTCATTGTTGCTAGCGGAAACTTATTGGCAGACTTCCGGTCTAACCTCCACGCTGAATCGCAGGGACTCTTACAAGCTGTACGGTTGTACGAAATGACAGACGACCCAGGTGTAAGAGACATGCTCAGTTTCAATATTGCCCGCGACACCATGCATCAAAATCAGTGGTTAGCGGCGATTGAAGATCTGAAAAGCGAAGGATTTGAGGAAACAGTTGTTCCCAAGATCGCATACGAATATGGAAAGAAAGAGAATGCTTATCAGTTCTGGAATCACTCTGAGGGAGAAGAAAGCGCCCAAGGTCGTTGGGCGAAAGGTGCTTCAATCGACGGTAAAGGTCAGTTTGAGTATGTAGCAAATCCGCAGCCAATAGGACCAGAACCAAATCTGCCTCAACCCGATCCAAAACTTCACGGTACGATGAAATCACCTCAAGCTCAACAAATGCAGGAGGGTAGTGTTGTATCTAAGGCAGTCCAGGGTGTAGCTGATGCAGTTGAAGGTACGGCTAATACCATTAATAAAATGACTGGTGGAGACGGACAGTAAGCTAGTGCGAGATCGCAGAGGGGAACAATGCTGGTGGCATTAGCTTGGGGCATTTTCTCGACTGTATAGCTAGCAATCAAAACAAATTAACATTACAGAGACGCGAAATTTCGCGTCTCTTGCTATTTGAGGCATAAATTAGCCTCAGTGAATCGGCTGCTGTTAAAAAATCGTCACAAGTGAAGGAATAAGACTGTTGCCGATTGAAGTTAAATACAAAGGGAGTTGTTGGTGATGCGATCGCCTGACTCTTAACTCAGCTAAAGCTATTTAACTTATCTACGCAGTAGCTTATGACTCATTTTGGTATCATTTGTCCTGGCTCGACTGGACCCCTCAACACTATGCTTCCGCTGGGGCAAGAACTTCAACGGCGGGGTCATCGCGTCACTGTCATCGGGATACTGGACGTTCGACCTAAAGTATTAGTAGCAGGATTAGAATTTCAGGTGGTGGGCGAGGACAAGTTTCCTGAAGGTGCAACGGCAGAATCTTTTGCCCAATTGGGAAAACTGAGTGGATTAGCAGCGTTGAACCATACCATTAATCTACTCAAGGATTTAGCAATTGTTACCCTGCGGGATGCACCAGCATTACTCAAAGCATCCAATGTAGAAGCCTTGCTAGTTAACCAAGGTGCTAGAGAAGGAGGTACTGTTGCAGATTTTCTCGGTATTCCTTACGTTACCGTGTGCAGTGCAGTAGTGCTAAATCGAGAACCTAGCGTTCCTCCTTTTAATACTCTTTGGCAGTATAGCCCTGCTTGGTGGGCGCGTTTACGCAACCGAGCAGGTTATGCGTTATTAAATCGCGTTGCTCGTCCTACTCAAACCGTGATTCAGGAATATCGCCGCGAGTGGAAATTGCCCTTATACGCTCACCCCAACGATGCGTATTCTCGAATAGCCCAAATCAGTCATGCTCCGGCTGAATTTGAGTATCCTAGAGAGAAATTACCTCCTTGGTTCCATTTCACTGGCTCGTATCATTCTTCTGCTAGTCGAGAGCCTGTGCCTTTCCCCTACGAAAATTTGACTGAAAAGCTTTTGATTTATGCTTCGATGGGAACGTTACAAAATCGTTTGATTGGAATTTTTCAGCAAATTGCATCAGCTTGTGAAGGATTGGATGCTCAATTAGTAATTTCATTGGGTGGTTCTGCTCGTCCAGAATCATTACCAAAATTACCTGGAAATCCCGTAGTCGTCGAGTATGCACCCCAACTAGAAATACTCAAAAAAGCAACTTTGATGATTACTCACGCAGGCATGAATACAACGATGGAATGCTTGAAATATGGAGTACCGATGGTGGCAATTCCAGTGACAAACGACCAACCAGGTGTAGCAGCGCGTATAGCTTGGACTGGGGTAGGAGAATTTGTACCATTGTCTCGCTTAAGCGTGCCTAAATTAAGAGCAGCAGTCCAAAAAGTCTTGACAGACAGTTCTTACAAACAAAATGCAATAAAACTGCAACAGGCAATTCAAAGATCTGGTGGCGTGACTCGTGCTGCCGATATTGTCGAACAAGCTATATCTACAGGGAAACCCGTTCTTGCTCATGTTAGTTGAGGGTTAACCTGTAGCAATTTTAGAACATTTGCCGACGACAAACGCTTCGATCGCAGGTGGGCATTGCCCACCCTACTTTGACTTTTACTGTTGTAGTTTTAACCAAGCACGATGTTGCTATTGGTAATTGCAGGCGCGCCCGTGAGTGTTGCTAGTAGCACTGCGGCGGTGCTACCAGTACCATCAATATCGAAGAACAATGCACCGTTAGTGTTGTTGTAGATGAAGCGATCGCTAGCATCAGTTGCCCCCGTGCCAATTGTAAACTGCTCTGCTGCAAGGATAGATATCGATCCACCAGGTGTCGCCTCAGTGACAGCAGTTAACCCACCACCAAAACCACTAGCAGAGATAACAATTAAATCGCGAGAATCGCCGTCTCCACTGGCAACAAAGTTTCTAATGGTATCGCCGCCTTCAGCAAGATTATTAAACACAAAGTAATCTTGTCCTCTACTATCACTATCACTATTACCAATCAGAGTATCGCGACCGTTACCACCTTCCATCGTGGCACTAAAAACGGTACGCAGGATATCATCACCTTCACCGCCATATAGATAGCTGAAATCACCGCTGAGCGAGTCATTACCTGAACCGCCATATAGATCGCTTTCATTTCCATCTAGCCTATCGTTACCATTCTCACCATAAATGACAGAGGAAGTGCCACCATCTATGGTGTCATCACCATTACCGCCGTGCATTATGGCGAAATCGCCGTCTAGAACATCATTACCGTCGCCGCCATCCATGTACGTACGCCGATTCGGTTCAAAGTTTGCACTATTAGTCAGAGTATCATTACCAGCTTCACCAAAAAGGCGATCGCCATCACTGCCGCTGATGGTGTCATTGCCAGCCCCACCCTTAAGGATGTTATCGGCATCATTTCCTTTAATAATATTGTTGAGGCTGTTGCCCGTACCATTAATCGCTTGACTTCCCGTGAGGGTCAAGTTGTTCAACCAGTCTCCTAGCGTATAACTAACAAAAGATTGAACGGTATCTTCACCACCACCCTCATACTCTCTAATGATATCGGTGGTGCTATCTACAATATAGGTGTCATCTCCTTTACCACCAACTAAAGTATCAATCCCTGCACCGCCATCTAAGGTGTCTCTGCCAGTACCGCCATATAGTTCGTCGTTACCACCTTTACCAAATAACGTGTCATTACCAGATGGGCTATTTTCATTACCATCTTTTGCCCAGCCAAAAATTTTGTCGCTACTATCAGTACCATTAATTGTTTCAGATTTTATCGTACCGTAGATAGTTGCCATTTCAGTTACTCCTAACTTTTCACTTATATTTACAAGCCAATATCTCTACTTTTACTGTTACGTTAAAAGCAGCTATTCGTATTACCTTCCAATGCTCAACATCGGAATTCTATAAAGGTGATAAAACTCTAGGCTTATACTACTTGACTGAATTCTATGAAGCTATACATCTAGAAAGTCATACTTGTTCCGTCATTTTGTTGAGTTTCTGCCGATTTAGAACCAGGCAAAAGATTGTAAGTATGTCTACTTACATCAGCTCTTACTTTTAGTATCTGTATTTGGGGTTTCTAGTGGTAGATTTCAGCAGATTTTCTCAATATTAAGACGAATATTAGGTAAATCCTTCAATAATTGCCATATGCAAACTCCTTGCACCAGGTTTGTTAAATTCTTGCTAGCTTTACTACTTCAAATCTGCTTGCCACCTTTATCCACAAGCAACAGACAAATTTGCTGTATTTCATCTCAGCTACCCTGATTAATCTAAACTACCCTAAAATTTTTCTCTCGTCTTGAGAAATTTTACGACAGAATTGGTAAAAATAATTACCAGAAACTTGTCTAGCTTCTCCTTGCTCAACTCTCTCTATCGGCATCGTTCCTTGAGATAATCGCACTCTTCTAAAATAAGAGTCTACGCAGGCGCAAGTAGCAAGAGAGTTTTGGCTTTGAAGTTTGCTTATATTTATCTTTAATATTTTTTTAATAGCATACTTGTATTTGAGCTATCTCGCATTGTGTATTATCATTTTATCTGATTTTTTTAAGAATGTGAATTAGAATGAGTTGCAAAACTTAGAGATTACTAAATCTAATTATGCAGCATTTGTGCAGACTTTGTGCAGAATTAATTTGCAATATTAACTATAAGAATTCGGTTTGATTATTGCCAAAATCTCAGTGTGTTACGCGCTGGCGTAACACACCAAAAACTGAGAGTGATGCGTTAGCACGATCGCGTAACGCATCCTACGTAGACTTCAAAAATGAAATCTGAGTCCTATAGCAAATAAAAATATGCAAGTTGCTATATTAGTCCCTGAATTTGTGCGGGTGTGAGTTCTTCAACATTGCCAAAAACGATCGCCGCACCCGCAGATTTGAGAGTTTCCGTATAATTGTGACAGCGATCGCTTGTAGTTTGGACGTGAGGAGGTAAAATTCCCACTCCAATCCATTGACGTTGAGGTTGCAGTGCTGCGGCTTTGATGACGGTATACATGTCCGCTACCGTGTCCCCTGCATATAAAACTGGGGTTGTTGCTGGTAGCTGATGCTGGACTTCTAACTGATGCACGACGGCTAGTAATCCTGTCGGATCGGGTTTACCTGGTGCATCTTCCATTGCAATTAAGGCTGGAGATACTACACCAAGACGTTCTAAGACGTATTTTGCCTCGTCACGAGTCGCACCACTGAAAAAACCCCAAGGAATACCATCTGTACTCAATTGTTCGAGATACATAGGTTGCACTAGCAGCGTTTCATCGCAGATATAACCCGTCCAGTTTTGCGGATCTGTACCTTGATAAAGAGATTGAAAATAGGCAACTAAAGTAGGATAGTCTAGATCCAGCTGCGATCGCTCCTGTCCCCGTGTCTCAAAGTGACGATAAACTAACTCCTGGGATGCTTCCCAATCGTTGTTCCAAATTCCTTCCGACTTCAAGCGGTCAATATCAGCCTGGGTAGGACGATAGGCACCTGCCGTAAAATACTCTACAGTATCCGCGATCGCCCGTCGATAGGAAGCACTGACATCGCGCACGACACCATCAATATCAAAAACTGCGATCGCCCTAGTTTGCTGAGTCAAGTTATTGTCTCCCAAGTAGAAAAAGTCAAAAGTTAAAAGTTAAAAGTCAAAATGTTGAATTTAGCTCTTTGATTGTCTATGCCGCGTTAGTTTAATGTAATAGCCTTTTTCAATTGGGTGAGATACAAGATCTGTAGGGGCGCACAGCTGTGCGCCCCTACGAATGTATTCCATCATAATGAGAATCGCTATAAAAATAGTTTCTTTTTTCTAAATATTGAGGTATATTAGTAGATTGCACATATTTGTAGTTTTGCTAAATTGGCACGGGCGGAGGTTGGATTGACAAAGTTTATCTTAAAAGTTTTGTGGTTAGAAGAAAACGTTGCTTTAGCAGTCGATCAGGTCGTGGGCAAAGGCACAAGCCCCTTAACTAAATACTTTTTCTGGCCTCGCAATGATGCTTGGGAGGAATTGAAAAAGGAATTAGAATCAAAAAGCTGGATCACCGAGCAAGAGCGCGTGGAGTTACTCAATAAATCCACGGAAGTAATCAACTACTGGCAAGAGGAAGGCAGGCGGCGACCGCTAGGCGAAGCTCAGTCAAAATTTCCTGAAGTTACTTTTACAGGTAGCGCTTGATCGTAGATATAACCTAATAGCAGTTTTCAATTGGGTAAAATATACATCTGTAGGGGCGCACAGCTGTGCGCCCCTACCTGTATCACGCAGGCAATCGAGAATTGCGATGAAATTTTATAAATATGACTTTTTTGGTTTTGAGCCGGATCGCAACAATCGATCGCGGAAAAGCGTATCAGAAGTAAATCCAAAATCGTAAGTAAATCCAAAGAAGTAAGAATGGAGCTGGGTTAGGATTAGCGATCGCTTCTGAAATCGCCCGTTTACATGGTGGTGCAATCTCAGTTGAAAGTATCCCTGGACAAGAAACGACTTTCAGGGTAAATTTGCCTGTAATGGAATCCTTGACAGTTGACAGTGATCGCTAATACAGCATTCTCATACAGGTGCAATACATTCGTAGTAGGGGCGCACAGCCGTGCGCCCCTACAGATCTTGTGTATCTCATTCCACCGAAAATAGCTATAACTACTAAATGAAAATGTATTTCTCATCATTTTCTTAATTTGTATCTATAATTTGAGGTTATGTAATTCGATTTATTTAATCTCTAGATGATGAGAGTGACAACAAATAGACAGAACCGATTAAACCGTCAATTGTGGGAAAAATTTTGGGCGATCGCCAAGCCCTACTGGTTTTCCGAACAGAAGTGGAAAGCGAGGGGATTACTGATTTTATTACTCGTATTATCATTTGGTGTGAATGTAATTAATGTTAGCATCAGTTTTATTTTTAGGAATATCAATACAGCTTTAGCGAATTTCCCTCAAACTAGAGATACATCAACTTTTTGGCGATTTATTTTTATTTATGCTGGTCTGTTGGCAATTGGCACGCCAATTGTCGTCATATTTGCTTATCTTCGAGATAAGTTAGGGCTTTATTGGCGCGAGTGGTTGACCAATCGCTTTCTTAATAAGTATCTGCAAAACCGTGCTTATTATCTGCTCAATTTCAACGAAGAAATTGATAACCCAGACCAGCGAATTTCTGATGATATTAGATCGTTCACTCGCACTAGCTTGACTTTCTTGCTGTTAATACTGACATCAGTTGTTACCTTAATCTCTTTTACTGGTGTCTTGTTATCTATTTCTGTTTCTTTGTCATTAACACTTTTAGCTTATGCAATCATCGGCACGATTATTACTGCCTGGATCGGACGCAGATTAATTAAGATTAACTTCGATCAACTGAAAAAAGAAGCTGATTTTCGTTATGGCTTAATTCACGTTCGCGATAATGCAGAATCGATTGCATTTTATCAAGGTGAAGCTGAAGAATCGATCGGACTGCGACAGCGTTTTCTGGCAGCAGTTCGTAACTTTGACTTACTCATTAATTGGCAGCGAAATCTCAGTTTTTTCACCACCAGCTACAACTATTTTGTTAGCGCACTACCTTATATAGTAGTTGCACCGATTTACTTTGCCGGAAACACGGAATTTGGTACGTTTACCCAAGCAGCGATCGCCTTTCGACAAATTTTCGATGCCTTATCTATTGTCGTGGATCAGTTTGAGAACTTAACAGCTTTCGCCGCAGGAGTCGATCGCCTTAGCAGCCTGACTGATGCGCTGGAAACTCCATCTCAACCGCAACCTGGAGCCACGACGATTGATGTGACAGAAGCCGCTAAGCTAGCCATGCAGCGCGTCACCCTACTGACTCCTAACTATCAAAGGACTTTAGTTGAAGATTTGTCACTTAACTTGGAGCCAGGAGAAGGGATAGTTTTAATCGGGCATAGCGGTAGCGGCAAAAGTTCAATTTTACGGGCGATCGCGGGCTTATGGAATGCGGGTACAGGTCATCTCACCCGTCCGCAGCTCAAAGAAATGCTGTTTTTACCCCAACGTCCCTACATGGTGCTGGGTTCTCTACGCAGCCAATTGCTCTATCCTCATACCGATCGCCAGATCGACGAGCGGCAGTTGCGTCAAGTATTAGAGCAAGTTAACCTGACGGATTTACCTGAGCGGTTGGGAGGATTTGATGCTCAACTAGATTGGGCGAATGTACTTTCTTTAGGAGAGCAACAGCGACTTGCTTTTGCGCGGCTTTTGCTGGCTCAACCTGCCTACGCGATTTTAGATGAAGCGACAAGTGCGTTGGATCTGGGGAACGAAAAACGCCTTTACCAACAACTTAAAGCAACGAAAACTACAACAGTTAGCGTCGGACACCGTGCCAGTTTGTTGCAATACCACAAGTATGTCTTGAAATTGGAAGAAGATTCTCGCTGGCAGTTGATGCTAGCCGAGGAATACCAGCAGACCTAGCAAATTTGATTTTACGTTCTGAGGGGTGCAATTTGTAGGGTTCAAAATTCGTAGAGGCGCACAGCTGCTGTGCGCCTCTACATAGAAATATCGGCAAGAAACAACTAAACTGTAACCATGCCACCTGCGGCTTGAAACCTAGCCCGAGCGCGTTTAAACGCTTGAGTAGCTTGGATCTGTTCTTGACGAGAAGCGCCTTGAACTTGGTTGAGCTTAGTTTGGGCTTCGTTGTATGCAGCGCGGGCGGCATCCATATCGATTTTGTCGCCACGTTCTGCACCGTTGACGAGAATTGTCACCTCATCGCTCTCGACTTCGGCAAATCCACCCATAAGGGCGATCGCCACCCAACTTTGCCCTTTGTCAGGACGGACGCGCATCACGGCAGTATCGAGGGCAGTTAATAAGGGAGCATGTCCGCTGAGAATACCCAACTGTCCGGTGGTACTGGGTAAAATCACTTCTTCAGCTGGAGCATCCCAAACAGTCTTGTCTGGGGAAATTACACGAACTGTCAATGTCATAGAAAAGTGAGTAGTGAGTAGTGAGTAGTGAGTAGGGGCGCACAGCTGTGCGCCCGTACAGGAGTAGCGAGCAGTGATTAGTGGTTAGTCTTTTTCTAGCCACCAGCCACTAGCCACTAACCACTAACCTTTCATTTTTTCCGCTTTGGCAACTGCTTCTTCAATGCTGCCCACCATGTAGAAAGCCTGTTCTGGAAGGCTGTCTAATTCTCCAGACAAAATTGACTTGAAGCCTTTAATTGTTTCTTCTAGCTTCACGTACTTACCAGGAGAACCAGTGAAGACTTCAGCTACGAAGAACGGCTGAGACAAGAAGCGCTCGATCTTCCGCGCCCGTGCGACTGTCAGTCTGTCTTCTTCCGACAATTCATCCAAACCGAGAATAGCAATAATATCTTGCAGTTCTTTGTAGCGCTGGAGGGTGGCTTGAACGGCGCGAGCTGTACCGTAGTGATCGTCACCGACGATGTTGGGCTGCAACATGGTAGAAGTAGAACCCAGTGGATCTACCGCCGGATAAATCCCCTTAGCTGCCAAACCACGAGACAATACAGTCGTACCGTCTAGGTGAGCGAAGGTCGTTGCTGGTGCGGGGTCAGTCAAGTCATCCGCTGGAACGTAAACGGCTTGAATGGAGGTAATAGAGCCTTCTGTAGTCGAAGTGATTCGCTCTTGTAATTCACCTACGTCCGTACCCAGAGTGGGTTGGTATCCTACCGCTGAAGGCATCCGTCCTAGTAATGCTGATACTTCCGAACCTGCTTGGACGAAACGGAAGATGTTGTCGATAAACAGCAATACGTCTTGCTTGTTGACATCGCGGAAATACTCAGCCATTGTCAACGCTGATAGTCCCACCCGCATTCTGGCTCCAGGTGGTTCGTTCATCTGACCGTAGACCAGCGCGATTTTCGACTCGTTGAGGTCATCTTTATTGATTACCCCAGATTCGATCATTTCGTTGTAAAGGTCGTTTCCTTCACGGGTACGTTCGCCCACGCCACCGAATACAGACACACCACCGTGTTGAGTTGCAATGTTATTGATCAACTCCATCATGATTACGGTTTTGCCGACACCAGCACCACCGAATAGACCGATCTTGCCACCACGTCGATAGGGTGTGAGTAGGTCAACCACTTTGATCCCCGTTTCAAACACGGAAGGTTTGGTTTCCAAATCTACGAGTTTGGGCGCTTCGCGGTGGATGGGGAATTTTTCTTCTGTATTAACAGGTCCTCTGTTATCTACGGGTTCGCCCAAGACGTTGAAAATTCGACCCAAGGTAGCCTTACCTACTGGTACGGAAATGGGAGCGCCTGTATCAACCGCTTCCATGCCGCGAACCAGACCATCGGTGGAACTCATGGAAACTGTACGCACCTGTTGATCGCCCATAAGTTGCTGCACTTCACAGGTGACAGAAACTTCTTGTCCAGCTTCATTGGTGCTTTTGATAGTCAGAGCGTTGTAGATCGCTGGCAGTTTGCCTTCTGGGAATTTTACGTCTACAACAGGACCAATGATTTGTGTAATGTATCCAATACCTGTTTTTTCTGCGGTGGTGACCATTCTCTCGCCTAAGTTCGATTTCAGCTATGTTTTAGATCCGGTCGGACAGTTTATCTACAAACTTGCCATCATTCAGACGGATGCGAGTTTGCCATCTTTACAGACAGACATAAACTTGCCATCTTCCAGAGTACCACCGATCAGTTATCAGTTATCAGTTATCAGTTATCAAGGAGTCGGGAGTCGGGAGTCGTAGGGGCGAGCCTTAGCAAGCAGATTCACGGCTTCCGTCAATAAATTGTGACTCAAAACCTTCCCGTACAGGGGAGTCGGGGGAAGAGAGCTTCAGGTGCAGAGGGGCAGAGGGGCAAGAACTATCAACCGTCAACTGTCAACTATCAACCGTCAACTGTCAACTATCAACCGTCAACTACCAATTACCACTTTTCATTCGTCTGTTTTGACTCGCCGAATTGGTAAATTAGCAATCAGAGCTGTGGCTCGCTGGTTGTTTTCTAAAGAAAACTCCATCCCTTCTACATCCAGTTCGACGTACCGACCAACCACCTCTAATATTTCCCGCCGCATTTTTTCGATTGTTTGCGGACTCAAATCACTGCGATCGTGGGAAATGACTAATTGCAGCCGTTGCTTAACTTGAGAACGACTGTTGTTGTCGTTCGGATTACTAGAAAAAATTTTATCGAAAAGATCGCTAAACATGGCATCTGGATGCAGGTTGCAGGTTGTTAAATCGGGGCTTAAATTAGTTTCGTCCACAACAATTTGCGCAGACGAGAAAGAAAACCCTCATGCACGGGATGGAGATCGAGAAATTCGATTTTTTCGCCTTCTAATCGGCGGGCAATATTATCAAATGCCTTACCAGCTAGGGTAGGGTCTTCAGCTAAAACCAGGGGTTCGCCTCTATTAGTTGAAACGATCACGCGCTCGTCTTCTGGGACTACGCCTAATAGGGGAATGCCCAAAAGTTCCTGCACGTCCTGCACTGACATCATATCATTCATTTGCACCATCGCGGGGCGCAGGCGGTTGACAATTAATTGAATCTGCTTGACTCCGTTAGCCTCCAATAGACCGACTACGCGATCAGCATCGCGGACTGCGGCAATTTCTGGTGTAGTGACAACGATCGCTTCTTGCGCTGCCACGATCGCATTTTTGAAGCCCGTTTCAATTCCGGCTGGGCTGTCTATAACAATATATTCGTAGTTTTTAGTTAAAGTCCCCACCAGTTGTTTCATCTGTTCTGGGGTAACTGCCTCTTTAGTGCGATTTTGGGCGGCTGGTAGCAGGACTAGTTTTGGTTCGCGTTTATCTTTAACCAGGGCTTGTTCTAGACGACATTCTCCAGTGACAACTTCAACGGCAGTGTAGACTATCCTGTTTTCTAGACCTAGTAGTAGATCTAAATTACGCAGCCCGAAATCCGCATCGACTAGGACAACCGTGCGCCCCATGCGGGCTAGTGCCATGCCAATGTTGGCTGTGAAGGTAGTCTTACCCACCCCTCCTTTTCCAGATGTTGTGACGATGATGCGAGTCATGGCTTAGATATAAACTGGGACTTAGAAAAATCAGCGGCTTTTGTGATGCGAATGCCTTCGGGTGTAACGTAGGCAACTTCAGGATAAAATCGATCTGGGATAGTTGTTGGCGCTCTAGCTACAGAATCGGCAATTCGTAACTGCGTGGGTTCCATTTGCAAGGCAACAATTAGGCATTTTGAATTACCGCTTGCTCCTGCGTGGGCAACTCCCCGCAATCGCCCCCAAACTAAAATGTCTCCATCGGCAATGACGTTTCCACCTGGGTTAAGATCGCCCAAGATCACGACCGTACCAGGGTGACGAATTTCTGTCCCCGATCGCACGGTCATTTGTAAATACAACGGTTCTGCTAAAGGCGCGGGCGATGCTGCGGGGAGTTGATTGATTGCCGATACTGGCGGGGCTTGTTGTTCGACGCAATAACCTGCGGTGGCGGCGGCTACAGCAGTTTGACGGCGCGTCGTACAGACTCGTCGCAGTTGCAATTGGACTTCCCACAAGGCATCAGCGATCGCCTTCAGTTGTCTGCCATCCAGCAACCGATCCGCTGCCATGAGATCGACAGTCGTATTTGGTTGCCAGAAGCGATCGCCTCCCTGCAACCGTTGTTTTAACTGTATCCAAAGATCCGACCAGTTGAGCGCCGAGGATTCTCCTTCTGCTGGTAGCGTTAACACCAGCCGTCCTTCCTCACTTTTGAGGCGAACTTGTAAACTAGCGATCGCCTCTGGGGAAGGCGGAGTAATAGTTGGAACTAGTTCTGGTTGGGCAGAATCAGATGTCATGTATTATCAGGTCAGCAGAGGCACGCGAACCGACTCACTAAATATCCATAACATATTAAATGAATTGAGGCAGAAAACTTTCTGAGGAAGTTAATAATTGTCATTTGTCATTCGTCATTTGTTGTTACTCCCTCTTGTCCCTCGCTGGTCACTGGTCACTGGTCACTGATAACTGCTCCCTTCCCCCTAAGGAGGAAGACACCGATCGCGGCAAGGGCATACAGTAACAGCAAAATTGCTGGTAATAGCCAGAAAATGGAGGCGTGCTGTGCGGATCGGGCAATGGATTGGTTTTCTCGCCCTGATTATCTCTCTCTACGTTCTGTGGCAACTGCGACAAGTTGTTTTACTCATATTCGCTGCTGTTGTCTTAGCAACGGTTCTCAACCGAGTTGTGCGGTTGCTTCAGCGCTATCGCATCCAGCGCGGGATTGCCATAGCAATTACGGTTATTGCCTTACTCGCGATCGTGGCTGGTATTTTTGCGATCGTCGTGCCGCGTATCGTAGAGCAATTGCAACAGTTGGTAAAGCTCCTGCCAGAAATATCGGAGCGGGTGCTTGGCTGGTACAACTGGGTACGCAGCTTAATTCCCGGACGAGTTTTAGAAGCCACCCCACCCTTGAGTAATCTGACTCAACAACTCCAGTCTTTTGTAGGGGGAATATTAGGTAACTTTGTCACCGTGTTGAATAACTCTTTGGCGGCGGTGGTGAATTTCCTCCTATTTTTTGTCCTCACGATTATGCTGCTACTCAATCCCGTACCCTATCGCCGCACGTTTATCCTTGCTTTCCCTGCTTTCTATCGCCGTCGAGTGGACGAAATTCTTTCAGAATGCGAAGACTCTTTAGTTGGTTGGATTAAAGGCACTCTCTTTGCAATGGTAGGGATTGGAGTCGTCTCTTTTATTGGATTATCTCTTTTGGGAGTTCCATTACCTTTAGTTAATGCTTTAATAGCAGGCTTATTAGAATTCATTCCTAACGTGGGACCGACTTTAAGCGTCATTCCTCCAGTTTTGCTAGCGCTTTTAGACGCTCCTTGGAAAGCTGGAGCGGTTATTGTTTTGTATCTAGCAATTCAGCAGTTTGAAAGTTTGGTACTCGTACCAATAATTATGCAGCGCGAAGTATCTTTATTGCCCGTATTTACTATTCTTGCCGTAGTTGTGTTTGCAAGTTTATTCGGTTTTTTAGGTTTATTTCTTGCCATTCCATTACTGATCGTGACTCAAATTTGGTTAAAAGAAGTTCTAGTTAAAGATATTCTGAATAAATGGCAAGGAGAGAAGAAAGATAAGGAAGATAAAGAAACAAGGGGACAAGTTGAAGTATGAATGCTAAAACTTTCAATCAGTTGGTTAACTGTCGCATCCAATTGAAAGATTGCAACATTTTTTATCAGCAAAGCGAGCGGCATTCTTCAACTCCCATCCTGTTTTTACATGGTTGGGGAATCTCATCTGAGCCTTACCAAGAAGTTTTAGAACTCATAGCAGAACAACACGCTGTCATCGCGCCCGATTTACCAAGTTTTGCTCGTTCCTCCTACCATAAGCTAATTTCAGATTACAACAGCTATGCACAATTCATAGTTTCATTCTTGGAAGCTCTAAATCTTCCACAAGTGCATCTAGTGGGACACTCGTTAGGTGGAGGAATCGCTATTACTTTAGCTACTCTCATTCCAGATCGGGTAAAAAGTCTAGTTTTGTTAGATAGTACGGGAATTCCATCTGTAGCTATACCAGAAATTGTACCGCGTAGAGCAATTGAGATGACCGCTCAAATTTCTATTCACAAGCTAAAGTTACAGTTTTTTGATATTCCTAAAGTCTTTTCCTGCAATTTATTATTTAATAGTGGAAATATTATTTATGCATTACTCATTTCATTGTATCAAGATATAACGCCTTTATTGCCTAACATTAAAGCCCCTTGCTTGATACTATGGTCGGAGAAAGATCTAACTACACCATTATCTGTAGCACGAGAAATGGCTAATCTTATCCCAAATTCTAAACT
Source organism: Scytonema millei VB511283 (assembly GCF_000817735.3). Classification (NCBI taxonomy): domain Bacteria; kingdom Bacillati; phylum Cyanobacteriota; class Cyanophyceae; order Nostocales; family Scytonemataceae; genus Scytonema; species Scytonema millei. The sequence goes on from NZ_JTJC03000001.1 coordinate 1,697,559, forward strand.
AATTACTGTCAAAGAAGGTTATCACGAATGGATGCTTTGGTATCCCGAGAAACTAGCATCGATCGCACTTGATTTTATCAAACAAGTTGAGTTAGATTGAGGCGATCGACTGTTAGTTTAATGACAAATGACAAACGACAAATGACAAATGACAAACGGCAGCCATAAGAGGATGTTTGAAAAGTTTTGAAGGGTGAGATTTTATGCCAGCCGCCTAACCATGATACGGATCATGGCAAGGTAGATAAAAGTCTCGGAGGTTTG
>NZ_JTJC03000002.1:600000-885223 GCF_000817735.3 Scytonema millei VB511283
GCAGCTACCATTAGCGCCTAATTCAGCAACATTAAACTCCCCTAGTATAAATAAAGACGAGTACTAAGGCTATTAAAAAATAAGAAAAATTTATGACAGAGCCACCCAAATTAAAAGCCAAATCTAACCCTTCTGGAAAACCGCAACGTGGCAAACCAGAGCGTTATACAGGCAAGCGTGCCGATTTCAAACATAATGGCACTAAACAGGATGGGGAAAAACGTCATGTGGTAGGCAAGAAAGATTTCTCTCGACCAGTCTTAGCTAGTCCTACTTACAATACAGAGCGCGACAAGACAGATCGTTTCTCGTCCCAAATTCCACCTTCCACATCAGAAGAAGAGAGCGATCTGATTTACGGTCGCCATCCCGTGCTGACAGCTTTGGAAACCCAACGACAGCTCAATCGGCTTTGGGTTACTGCTCGTCTGCGTTACGATCATCGCTTTCATTCTCTGCTCCAACAGGCAAAGGAGAATGGTACGGTCATTGATGAGGTTGAACCAAAACGCCTAGACCAAATTACCCATCACGCCAATCATCAAGGGATCGCCGCTCAAGTAGCTCCCTACGATTATTTGGAATTAGGAGAGCTAATTGACAAAGCTAAATCGGCTTCTCAGCAACCCGTAATTGTTGCTGCCGATGGCATTACCGATCCTCACAACTTGGGAGCAATTATCCGTACCGCTGAGGCAATTGGAGCGCAAGGCTTAGTCATCCCTCAACGCAGAGCTGCTGGGATCACGTCTACGGTGATGAAAGTCGCAGCGGGTGCTTTAGAAACATTCTCTGTCGCCAGAGTCATTAACTTCAGCCGCGCTTTAGAAGAATTAAAAGCAGCTGGTTTCTGGGTTTACGGTACGGCATTAGAAGCGGAACAATCGATACAGACAGTTAAATTTAGTGGTCCTATTGTGCTAGTAGTTGGCTCAGAAGGGGAAGGATTGAGTTTGAGCGCTCAGCGCTGCTGCGATTTGCTGGTATCGATTCCCTTGTCAGGCAACACACCGAGTTTGAACGCTTCTGTCGCAACTGGTATGGCACTTTACGAAATTTTTCGCCAACGCTGGCAAAATGTAAACTATGTCAACATAGGTACAAAAAAAGATACATTAGAAAACTAGCGGTGAGATTTTTTTACGACCTGTGACAATAGTTTACGATTTGTTTTGTTAGTCCAAATCCTTTACCACAAGCTGATAGGAAAAAAACACATGAACCCAATTTGGAATCACACTAAAGAAAATTTGATTAGCTTCTTCCATAACTTCGGTTGGGCATGGTGGGTAGAAATTGATACCCAAAATCCCCGTTGTACTTACTACTTCGGTCCTTTTCTCAGCGCTAAAGAAGCGGCAGCTGCCCAGCGTGGTTACATAGAAGATTTGGAGCATGAAGGAGCGCAAGGGATTGCAGTCGAGATCAAACGCTGTAAACCCTCTCGGTTAACGATCGCCGATGATATGGGAGAAAGATCTGAACCTCAGATCAAACCAATCTTGAGCGGTCAAATGTAATTCTGAAGTCAAAAGGCAAAAGTCAAAATCCAAAAATTGTCGGGGCGGGTTCACCCGAAATACTGGTCAGAATCAAAGATGATTGGTAAACCCGCCCGTACAGGAGTCAGGAGTTATTTTGTCTCCCCTGCTCCTCTGCTCCTGTTTCAAGGCTTGATTTCCAGCCTTGCTGTGGCGGTTTTGGGGTAATAGTGCGCCAGAATTTGCAGATAGTTGTAGCCTTGTGCTGCCAGTCGATAGGCTCCTGTTTGGCTCATACCTTTGCCACCATGAGCTTTTTGAACGATCTCATCTGTCGCAGCGTAAAGCGATTCGACTACGCCACCTTGATAGCTAATAATCTGTCCAGCAGTATCTTTGACGGCTTTTTGCGTAGTGTTATATTCGCTGTTCATCCCTTTGTAGACTTGCCAGCGCTGGGTATTCCCAAGATTAAACCAGGAATTTGCCGGACGTACCATGTGAACCAAAGCATAGGAGCGAGCGGCAACGGCTTGAGCTTTAAGGGCTTCAGTCGGGGCGGAAGCGTGCATTTCGCTACCGACAACGCTGGCAAGATAATGTTCTAAATCGACATAGTTAACCGCGAGTAATTTCTGTTGTCGAGCAACGAGCAGGAGTTTGCCTCTGTACCAGCGATCGCCTACGTAGATCGCACCTCCTTTTTGAGGATAAATCCAGACTGCATTGGGTAATTGGGCATTGCCAATTGTAATCCGATCTGAGTCGCTAGGCTGTGCTGTAAAAGCCTGTCCGTTGGGCAGTTGGCGTAATACTTTGCCGTTTTTCTCTACAACTTGGGCGAGAGTTGAAGAGCCAACGATCAGAGAATCTGCATCTTGAGCGATCGCCACGCGAATTTCTAAGTTTGGCGCAGCATATTGTGTTTTTTTGGCTACAGGCTGCCGTTTTCGTTTAATTTTTTGAGGTTGCTGTTTGCTCGTTTTATTTAGCGTTGGTGGCTGAGCTTTTGGTATCTTGCTTTGCTCCTCCCGCCTAGCTTCTGCCTCCCATTGAGCGACACTAGAAACGTTATTCGCAACATTATTGTTAGCTGGAGTCGCAGAAGATGGATCTGTTGCCGTAGTAGAAGTCAGAGAGAAAGATTGACTGAACAAAGGTAAAAGCAGAGGTGCAGACGCGATCGGGATCAGTAACATCCCTAAATTTCCAATAACTTTGAATCCTCTATTTTGTCTGTCAAATCTACTCATATAGCTTTGCGTTTAGCTTTACGTTCATCAGTCGCGATCGTCAACCCGCCAAACCATCTGACGGTAGCACAGCAGAACTAAGTCATTTTAGCCGAATCAGCGATCGGTGACCAGTTATCAGTTATCAGTTATCAGTTATCGGTTGTCAGTGTAGAGACGTTACATGCCACGTCTGTACAAAGTTATCAGTGAAGAGTGAGGAGTAACTTACGACTTACGACTTACGACTTACGACTTGTCTTCTCACCCCCTAAGCTCTAGTTTTCCTGTTACGCTAGAGCTATGCTAATGACTGCCGAGCTGCTGCTACAATACCAACGTTGTAATCGTCGCCCATTTCTCGATCGCCACGGAGATTTGGCGCTTAAAGATGCTCCTAGCGAACTGTTGCTGAAGTTACAACAGGACAAGTTCGAGCATAGACAGAGCATGATGGCAGAACGGATTTATCAGCAACCTCAGTATTCTAAAGAGGATTGGCAAGCAGGAGCAACAGCAACTTGGCAGTTAATGCAACAGGGTGTAGAGCAGATTTATCGAGGGGTTATAATTGCCCGCACTTCAGAAGATGTAACGCTGCTCAGTCGTCCCGATTTGTTAATTAAACAACCAGGGGGATCGATTTTTGGAAATTGGATGTACATTCCAGCCCAAATTGAATTAGGCAAGCGCCCCAAACTAGAATATCAAGTTGTAGCTGCTTTTCACGGACAGGCGTTGGGCATGGTGCAGGAGACTACACCAGATCGAGCCTGGTTGCTCTTGCGCCGCAAAGAGATGTATGAGGTAAGTTTAGCCAGAATACTGCCGCAGATGCAGCAGATTTTTACCGAGTGCGTCGAAACACTAGCAGCACCTCAAGCACCAGAAGTCTTTATTTCTCGCCAGCGATGCAGTTTATGCCGTTGGTATAGTTATTGCTCTGGCGTTGCTAGATCTGAACAACATTTATCTTTACTGCCTGGGGTGACACCCAATCGTTATAAAGAGTTACAGGCGATCGATCTTGTCACGCTAGAATCTTTGGCTCAGGCTAACTCATCTGACTTAGCAAGCTTACGAGGTTTTGACCAAAAGATCGCCCATCATTTAGTATTGCAAGCGCAGTCAGTCTTGGAAAATCGTCCGATTTCGCTTTTAAGGGAGCAGGGAGCAGGGGAAAGAGAGCTGAGGGAGCTGAGGGGGCTGAGGGAGCTGAGGGAGCAAAAAACAACTGTCAACCATCAACTGTCAACCGTCAACTGTCAACCGTCAACTACCAATTACCAGTTACCAAATCCTATTGAAATCTACTTTGATATTGAGGCACAGCCAGATCTAAATCTCGATTACATGTTAGGAGTGTTGGTGGTCGATCGCCTGAAGCAAACGGAAACTTTTCATTCTTTACTAGCAGAAACACAGTCAGATGAAGGCACGATTTGGCAACAATTTTTAGACATTGTTGGGCGCTATCCACAAGCGCCCATTTTTCATTTTTTCTCGTATGAAGTTGATACAATTAGACGCTTGGCTCAACTTTATCGGACACCAGCAGAACAAGTTAGAGCGATCGTCGATCGCTGTGTTGATGTTTACGAGCAGATCGCTCAAACTGTGGTGTTACCAATTGAAAGTTATGCTCTCAAAGCGATCGCTCGTTGGATTGGGTTTGAATGGCGCGATCCCCAAGCGCATGGTTCGCAGTGTATTTATTGGTACGATCGCTGGTTAGCGACAGGCGATCGCTCTTTTCTCGAAGCAATTGAACGTTATAACGAAGATGATTGTCGCGCGACTCGTCTGGTAAAAGATTGGTTAGAAACTTTCATCAAGCGGGAATTAGAAACGGATTTAGAGCGAGTTTCTTTAGTATTTTAGCTGGCGCTTCTATGCCTGATTTCAAGCTGCGAAACCGTTGTCTTGTACGTCGTTAGTTTGTTGCGGTTGCAGTTGAAATTTTTGCTGTTGTCGAGCGTGGCTTGATGTCAAGTAACGATTTAAGATGCGATCGAGGGGAACGAGAATTTTTTCTAGCCAGTGGCTTTTGATCCCAAAGGTGAGGCGGTGGCTGAGGGGATGAACGATTGTCCATCGCCGCCGCCAACCCAATTGTTTGTATTTTTGGAGAAAGTAAGCATCTTCAGCTAAATTCCACTTGTCACACAAGCGATGCAAACTCGCTAATGTCCATGCGTCACTCCAACGCAGCATATAAAAGTGTAAGTCCGTCCATTCTAAGGGTGGTCCCGGTACGTAAGTGACAAGGCTGCTGGGTTCAAAATAGACTTTACCTCCCGCCTCTCTAACACTCATGCAAAAGTCCAGATGTTCTTTCGTGTTCAGCATGGCTTCATCTAACAAACCAATGCGGGAAAAGATCTCTGTACGCACGAGAACGCAGTGAAATTCTGCTAATTCAGTTTCGTTACGGTGTAGGCGATCGCGGACTTCTGCGACTCGTTTTCCCTGCTTGTACATCTTTTCTCGCAACCTGCGTCTGGGAGTTACTTTATTTTTATCAACCCAAATATGAGATTCGCCACCTGCAAAGTGGACGATTTCATGTATTGGTAAATCCTGACACATCAATGGTCCCACAACTGTAGCTTGAGTTGCTTCGGCACATTGAACTAGATTTTCTAGCCAACCAGGGGAAACAACCACATCATTGTCAGCAAATACAACATATTGAGTATCCACTTGCCGCAAGCCTATATTTCTAGCTTGATTGGGAGAAAGATAGTAATCTGTTCTGATAATTTGAAAGTTTCTAACTCGCGCTTGTTCCTCTAAATATTGGCGTACTTTTCTAGGAGATTTGCCATCAATATAAACTAATTTAAAAGGAATTTGCGTATGTTCGTAGATACTTTCTAAAGACTCTTTAGTATAACTAAAACGTTCGCGAGGAGTTACAACAATCGTAACTTGAGGAGTTGTCATGGTAAGTGGTAGTTAGTAATTGATAATTTTTGGTTGATGGTAGACGCGCTCCGCTACACTACGCGAAGACGGCTGATGTTTTTTGATTAACCAAGCGGCGATCGCTGTCAACTGTTAACTGTTAACTGTTAACGACTTACTTTCTGATAAATATCGACAAGTTCGTCGTTAAGGTTTTGCATATTAAAATATTTTTCGACTCGCTGGCGACCAGCTGCACCTATAATATTCCATATCTCTGGATGTGCGATTAAATATTGTAACTTTGAGGCGATCGCCTCTGTATCTCTTTCTGGGACTAAAAAGCCAGAAACACCATCTTCTACAAGTTCTGGAATTCCCCCGTGATAGGTGCTAATGACTGGTAAGCCGATCGCCATTGCTTCTTTTAAGACATTAACAGGGGCATCTTGATTACCATCGCGTGCCGTAATACTGGGAGCAATAAATATGTGAGATGCTTGCAAAACTTCAATAATTTCCTGCCGATCTTTTTTGCCTAATAAATGTACGATATTAGTTAATTCTAGTTCTTGAATCAGTTGTTCTAGTTCTGTTTGTAAAGAACCGCAGCCAACGATTTTATATTCTAGATTAGGACAAAATTTTGCTATTTTCGCTACAGCGCGAATACTGTATTCAATTCCTTTCTTTTCTACTAAACGCCCAATAGTAGCAATACATATTTTCTGATTAGAATGACGATCGCGGGGTGTATATTGGAAGCGAGCGCAATCAATTCCTGAGTAGTGAACGCAGATTTTTTTTTCGTCACAACCGAGTTTGAGGAGACGGCGCTTAAAAAAATCGCAATTTGGCAGAAAGAGATCGGCTTCTACAAAGGTGCGATCGTAAATGCGATCGCCATGTTCTTGAATGAATTGGCTGATATCGTAACCGCGAAACGATACGACTAATTTGGCTTGAGGAGCATTAATTGTCCGAAACAGCATACCCCAAAAACTTAAAGTTCCAAACTGACAGTGAACGATATCATATGCTCCTTTATCTGCGCTAGCGATCGCGGCATAAAATAATCGTAAAGAAGTCGCCGATTTGCCATACTTGAAACCATTAAGCGATCGCAGTAGTTTAGCAGGTGCTTTTGTAAAATTTATACTCAGTAAACTAATTGCTTTGAGCGATCGCCTCAGAAAGTTTTGGGGAATCTCTGGTAAATAATAAGTGCGTTCTAGTAAGCGGTATTTTTCTACATCAGGATGGACTTTATTCAAGTCGCCTGGAGTGCAAGTATAAATGTCTACTTGATGTCCGCGTTCTAGGAGTCCGGTAATTTGGTTAAGAATAAAGGTTTCTGAAAGTAAAGGAAAGTGATTGACAATAAATGCCACTTTTAGCATAGAGATCGATCGGGTATCTTAAGATAGAATTTTTGGTATTGTCTATAGAAGACTGATGCTAATGAAGCAATCGAGAACTACGAGTTAGAGGGAGAATAAGCAGATTTCTTATATCTTTTACCAAATTACAGGAGCAATTGTATAATCTCACAAGTTACCCAAAATTCCTAGAGGAAAAAATCAAAACGAATCTAATGCTAGTTAAATTTGGCAAACCTCGGTCGGTTTATTTCTACCCTTGAGAATCAGTAAGACTTGCTACAAACTTTATCTTTTTTTCTGTTTTAAAGACAAAGTAAGCGAGTGGATAGTCTTAAATAAAATATTGAATAAGATGTTAATGAGTTTTCTATGAAATTAATGTGAGAAAAATCCTAGATAATTTAGACGCAAAAAGTTATAGTTAAAAATTGATAATTATGTATACTAGTATGCTTGACAAAACATTGCTTGAAGCTAGCCGTCACTGAACGGATCGCTAGCGATCGCCGACTGTTAAGAAATTATGTTAAAAAATAGAGTTAAGAAAGATAACAATTATTGATAAAATAATCGAGAGAGGAAATACAGTAAACTCTTTTTCGATCGCCAAAATAACAGTGATAGATAAGATATGTTTACTGATAGTAGATTCAATCAAATTTTAGGGAGATACTGAAACTTATGGCTTTAGCAGTTGGTACGCAAGCACCTACATTTACAGTCAAAGATACTAATGGTAATACAGTCTCCTTATCTGATTTTGCTGGTAAAACTGTAGTTTTGTACTTCTATCCCAAAGACGATACACCGGGCTGTACAAAACAAGCTTGTAGTTTCCGAGATGCCAAGCAAACCTACGATAACAAAGACGTTGTAATTTTAGGTGTAAGCGTTGATGACGAGCAGTCTCATCAACAGTTCACTGAGAAATACGGACTTAATTTTCCACTTTTAGCTGACACTCAGCAAACTCTAGTTAAAGCCTATGACGTTGACGGTGGCGGCTATGCCAAGCGCGTGACTTATGTAATTGATGGTAGTGGTAAGATTATCCATGTTGATAGCAGCGTTAACACGACAACTCATGCGAGTGACGTGTTAGGAGCATTGGGATTATAAAAAGTAAAGGGATGGCAACGCCATCCCTTTACTTACTTATTTTGTTTGAGGTGGATTAGCAGGATTGTTATTAGGCTGCGATGGATTTTGTTGCATCCTTTGTAGCTGCTGCTGGCGAAACTTAGCAGCTGCATCATCTAAAGATTGATTTTGCTCGGTGGCAAAATCTCCCGCAGAGCGAATATTGCCCATTTGAGCGCGGTGCATAATATCCATTAAACCGCTCATAGCATCGCCAGTATCACCACGAGAAAAGGGATCGCGGTTTTGTTCCTGATTCAGATCCCGTAGAGGTTCGGCATCTGTGGTTGCTTGCGCCCAAGTGAGTTGCGGTAGTAATAAGGTAGCTAAGCTCATTCCTACTACTGCACCGAAAAATATTTTTGTTAGAGATGAAGCAGAGATTTTCATGGAGTGATGGCTCACATAACTGAAAATAGGAGAAGAGGTAGGCTTCATACCTTATGCCAGAGTCCGCCGCAGTAAAGGTTGAATACTCAGCACAGCTACGAAGCTAAAACCGACCAACATCAGTATAGCTCCGCCAAATGTCACTGCACCCCAAGGCGCTTGCATGACTACATTACCTAAGTTCCAGCTATTGTGTAGATAGAGATAGCGAATCGGTTCGATCGCATAACTTAATGGGTTAATTGTTGCGACAATTTGCAACCACTTAGGCATAAAAGACAAAGGCGCGAGAGCTGTGCTAGCAAATAGCAAGGGCAGTTGAGTCACGAAAATGACGGCAATCAGTTCTATATGTCCTGGTAAGGCGAAGGCTAAACCGAGACTTACAGCTGTTACACCCAAAGCCAGCAGTAAAATAATTAAAGCGATCGCACCCAAACCAGCTAGATTGGGTAAGCCAGCGCCCAAAAAGGCAGCCGCCGCCACAATTACCGCTGCTTGCAACAAACTCTGACTGACAATAAAAATAGTTGAAGCTAAAACAATCGAGAAGCGCGAAGCCAGAGGAGCCACCAATAAGCGGTTTAAAAAGCCGAATTCGCGATCGAACATGACTGGTAATCCTGCATTTAGCGCCCCACCAAAAGCAGTAAAAACGATAACGCCAGCACTTAAAAATTGACCGTAATTGGTGCTATCGCCAAACATTCCTTTGGGAGCATTTTGAAACAAAGCACCAAATAGAATCAACCACATAACAGGTTGAATGATTCCAGCAATTAAAGTTGAGGGGCGGCGCTGTAACTGGATGAACAAGCGGCGAGTGAGTGCCAAAGTTTCTTGGACTATTTCACCTAACCAGTTAGGAGTATCTTCTTTTTGAACTGCCGTCGATGCCAGTTGTTGCCAGTTAACATCAGATTTGGCATCAGATTTTGGAGGAATAAAAGTACTGCTCATACGATTTTAGATTTTAGATTGGTAGTTGGTAGTTAGTAGTTGAGTGGTGCGTGGTGCGTGACAAAAGTTCTTTACTTACGACTTACGAATTACGACTTACGACTTATCTCATATTTTGTTTTCTTTCTGCTTTGGGATCGCGGCTTCCGGCGGCAGCGAGTTCGGCATCCATCAGAGTGCGACCTGTGGCAGCGAGGTAAACATCATCTAAACTAGGGCGAGACTGGGAAATGCCAAAAATGGGCAAACCAGCAGATTTCATCGTTGCCTCAATTTGAGTTAAAGCTTCTGCTTGGGGTGTGACAACGAGATTGAGCGAGTTACCTTGAGCGCTATTAACGATCGCTTCTTGGACGAAAGGTAGCGCCGTCAGCATTTGTTTAGCTTTTTCTGCTTCTTCTGGAGGGGAAAATTCGCGAATTCGCAGCGTGATGCGATCGCCTCCTACTTTATCTTTCAATTGGGAAGGCGTACCGGAAGCAATGACTAAACCGCGATCGATAATTGCTACGCGATCGGCTAATGCGTCAATTTCTTCTAGGTAGTGGCTGGTGATTAAGACGGTAGTTCCCAGTTCGCGCAGCTGGCGTAAAAAATCCCACACGACAAAACGGCTTTCAATATCAAGTCCAACTGTTGGTTCGTCCAATACCAAAACATCGGGAGCGTGGAGTAAACCTGCGGCTAAGTCTAGGCGCTTGCGTAAACCGCCGGAGTACGTGCCTGTCTTTTTGTCTGCGTACTCCTGCAAGCCTAGTAAATTTAATACCGTGTCAATTCGTTGTTTAATGACAGCATTAGGTAGGTGATAGAGAGCTGCTTGTAGTTGCAATAACTCTCGTCCCGTCAGGACTTTATCGGGAGCAACTTCTTGAGCTACATATCCCAATCTTCGTCTAGCGGCTCTAGGGTTATCTACTACTGAAATTCCAGAAACTTCTACTACTCCTGCATCTGGTGTAGAGAGGGTACACAAGATGCGCAAGGTTGTAGTTTTACCTGCACCGTTGGGACCGAGTAGACCAAAAATCTCCCCAGGTTCGATCGCAAAGGAGATATCTTTGACAGCCTCAACACTGCCATAACGCTTTTGTAAATTTTGGATGAAAACAGCAGGAGCCATAGGAGCTTCTTCTCGCTAGCAGCGATACAAATCTAAATACTTCCTGTCTTCATCATAGAAGAGTGAGTAGTGACTAGTGACTAGTGGCTAGAAAATAGATTGACTAGCCACTAGTCAAAGCACCACTATCGAGAAATGAGAATCGTGCTGATGATGGTGTTTAAGCTGGAAGCTAAAGCGTTGGTAACCTGGTGGGTGAAAGGTAAACTATCTACAACCATGCCCGCACACAATAGCATCATGTAAAGGATGGAATAGAGGAATAGCGATCGCGCTTGAGTCTTACAGGTGGGATTGTGCCATAATAGCCACGCTTTTTGCACGAAGATGCTACCAAGAATAAGGGCGATCGCGCCGTAGATCGAACCGCACGATTGTAGGGGATAAATAAGTAAGAACGTAGCGGGGATCAGAATTAGGGTGTAAAACCAAATCTGCTTTGCTGTAGCCTCGTCGCCTGCTACAACTGGTAACATCGGTACGCCTACTTTGGCATAGTCTTCGCGGATCATCAACGCTAGCGCCCAGAAATGAGGTGGTGTCCACAGAAAAACAATGGCGAAAAGCGTCCAAGCCGTCCAGCTTAAAGTGCCTGTCACCGCTGCCCAACCAACTAGGGCTGGAATTGCCCCTGCTGCACCACCAATGACGATATTTTGGGGAGTATGACGTTTGAGAAAATGGGTATATATGGCAATGTAGAAAACGATGCCAGCCATTGCTAACAGAGCAGCTAGCAAGTTAGCAAAGATTGCTAAGAGTGAGAAAGAAATGACTGCTAAGGCGATCGCAAACAGGAGGGCGTGGTGCGACTGCACTCGTCCTGAAGGAATTGGACGGTGGCGAGTGCGTTCCATCGCATAGTCAATATCGCGATCGTAAATGCAGTTGACGGTTTGGGCAGCAGCGGCAGCAAACGTTCCGCCTACTAGAGTGACGACGAGCAATTTTGGATCGACTCGTCCTTGAGCTGCAATCCACATACTGCCAGCAGTAGTAATCAAAAGTAGAGGTATAATCCTCGGTTTAGTTAGCTGATAGTAGCTATGAACGACTTGAAGAAAGTTTTGATGGTGTCTAGAGACATCTGCCCCGATCATAAAATTCACACCAAATTCCGTTTATTTTGAAACCAACACAGTATCAGAAGTCAGAAGTCAGAAGTCAAAATCAACTGCTCCCTGCTCCCTAATAACTGGTCAGGAGTCACTGATAACTAGTCACCAGTCACTAGCCACTAGTCACTGACGCGACGATCGCTTCGCGAACCGCCGGAGGCATCGCGAATTGCCAGTACGGTGTAGCCAACCAAAACACCTAGTAAGGCTGCGCCAACAAACTGGTGAGATACAGTCAGTGGTTCTACTTGTAAATGCAAGCGGAAGGTAGCAACCCCTAAGAGAATTTGCAGGAAAACTAGTCCGCCAGCCATGTTTGCTAGTCGGCGCAACGCAGGATGCAAAGCCGGAGTTCGCCAAGATAGTAACACTAAAACCAAGGTGGCTAGCGTTGGGGGAACCACACCCCCAATGTGACTGTACATGACGCTACACAATTGCTGTCCGGTTAAGCACTGGTGTAGCGCCCAGCGCGAACCTACCAATGCCCCAAGCAAACTTTGCACGTAGACTAACACAGCAGCAGCCAATCCCAACCAAGCCAATTTCCCGGCGTTACCAGTTCCTTGATAAGGCGTGAGTGCCGTACCAATAACCAGTAATGCGCTAAAGAATAATAGCGCCGTCCCCAGATGCGCGGTGACAATATCGAACCGTAGTAATTCTGTAACTGTCAATCCGCCCAAGACCCCTTGAAAGACAATCAGGCTAAGGGCAAAGATCGCCGCCCAAGGTAGCCAGCGGGGGAGAAAGTTACGGTTCCACCAACTCACGACTGTTAGCGCGATCGCCCCTAGCCCGATTAAAGCCGCATCTAGGCGATGAAACCACTCTAAAAATACCTGAAAATTCATCTGTTGAGTCGGTACGAGCGTACCGTAACACAGGGGCCAATCTGGGCAAGCTAGCCCAGCATTCATGACCCGCGTAGCACTGCCGATCGCCATCAAGATCAGAGTTGCTACGCATAACTTCCACACCAACCGCCGAATTCTTTCCCGTGGCTGGGACTGCTCGATTGTGTCTGTGTTTTGTCTTTGCAGGACGAACTCAGTCATGGACTGTACCTTAATTGCCTGTCTTCAAAGGGTTGCCAGTATCTAACCAAGTATTTACAAATATGTAAGTGCTAGCTCACCTTCCACCCTAGCGCATCGTCGCGAGGTGATTTGGTTAGCCATATACCTAATGTGCCGGATTGCCGTAGCTTAGCCCCTAAGCTTTAGAGATTTTTAAATTGTTCTACCCCGTTACATTTGTTCATGGTTTATGGATAACCAACTCCAACTTGAGCTAGATTCGCTTAGGTGGTCGATTGAATCAGTTATCAGTTGTCAGTTATCAGTTATCAGTAGAGACGTTACATGTAACGTCTGTACAAAGTTAAGTTATCAGAGACTAATTAATTTTGACTTGTGACTTGTGACTTGTCCCCTAGCCCCTCATCTCCCTGTACCCACAGAAAAGTTCCAAAAAAATCAGAAAAAATTAACTTGGGGATCGGCAGGTTTTGGGCTGGCTGCACTACCTTGGTAAGTGAGTGTGGCTAATTGTTAAGAAGCTAAAAATTATCAAATCCTTAACCGTGAACATTCCTAGTTCTATTTGGACGCTATTAATTGGCATCGTCTTGACTCTGACAAGTCTGTGGTACGGTCAAAATCACGGCTTACTACCCACGGCAGCCTCAGATGAAGCCACTTTGGTTGATGGGCTGTTCGACACAATGATGACGATTGGCACGGGTCTGTTTGTGCTGGTACAAGGCATATTGATCTATGCTGCCTTTAAGTTTCGCCGTCGCCAGGGCGATAACACTGACGCGCCTCCGGTGTTCGGTAATATTCCTCTAGAAATTCTGTGGACGGCGATCCCGGCAATTATTGTCATCGGCTTATCGATCTACAGCTTTGATGTCTACAACGAAATTGGTGGTTTCGATCCCCACAGCGCTCACGAAGCCCCTATTGCTGGGCAAGCAATGAAAATGCCAGGAGCAGCGATCGCGGCAACATTGAACGATACGCCGCCTAGCACCGAACCTAACGCAAATCAAATCAAGTCGGATGAGGCAATGTCAGATCCAGCAACCGCCTCCGTCCGCAACTCCGACCAAATTCCTCAAAAACGCGATGCTCCTGGTATGGGTATAGTCTCTCCTGGCATCGGTGCAAGCCCAGGTAACGAAGGAAAAGTTCCAGGGCTTGCAGTTAACGTCACTGGCTTGCAATATGCTTGGATTTTCACCTATCCAGATACGGGCGTTGTGGCTAGCGAATTGCACGTTCCTGCTGGTAAAGAGGTGAAACTAGACATGACAGCGAATGATGTCATCCACGCCTTCTGGGTTCCAGAATTGCGTTTAAAACAAGATGTCATTCCTGGTAGGCAAAGTGAAATTCGCTTCACCCCAAAAATCTTAGGGGAATATAAAGTAATCTGTGCTGAACTATGCGGTCCTTATCACGGGGCGATGAACACCAAGTTTATTGTGGAAACACCAGAGAACTTTGACAAGTGGATGCAGGAACAACAAGTCGCAACCAAGGGCAATCTAGAACAGGCGATCGCCCTCAATGCCGCAGATCGTTCCCCCGCTGAATTTCTCTCCCCATACACCGCGCAAATGGGAATTCAGCCCGAAACCCTTCATCAGCTTCACCATCAATAGAGGGGTGAGGAACGAGGAGTGAGGAGTGAGGGCTAAGTTACAAAATTGCTTTATTCTTCACTCCCTACTCCCTACTACGCGGCTCCGATGGCGAGGTTACCTCGCCCTCTGCCCGCTTCCCTACTCCCTACTCCCTTTTTTTGCTATGACTCAAGCACAAATCCAACGATCGGCTAACTTATCTATCTTGGAAGCAGAACCAGGGGAAAGAAAGTGGCGCGATTACTTTACTTTTAATACTGACCATAAAGTAATCGCCATTCAATACCTGGTGACGACGTTTATTTTCTACTGTATCGGCGGCGTAATGGCTGACATGGTGCGGACGGAACTGAAAACGCCCGAAGTCGATTTTGTCAGCCGCGAAGTGTATAACAGCTTGTTTACACTCCACGCCACGATCATGATCTTTTTGTGGATCGTGCCAGCAGGGGCAGGTTTTGCCAACTTCCTGATTCCCTTGATGATTGGGGCGAAGGATATGGCATTTCCGCGCTTGAACGCGGTCGCATTTTGGATGATCCCACCTGGGGGAATCTTACTCATCAGTAGTTTAGTCCTGGGCGACGCTGCTGACGCTGGCTGGACTTCTTATCCTCCCCTTAGTTTAGTCACGGGACAATTAGGCGAGGGGATTTGGATTATCAGCGTCTTGCTGTTAGGAACTTCTTCAATTTTGGGGGCAATTAATTTCCTCGTCACTTTGTTGAAGATGCGGACACCAGGTATGAGTACGACGCAAATGCCCCTATTCTGTTGGGCAATGCTGGCGACTTCTGCCTTGACGCTCGTTTCTACACCAGTGTTAGCAGGTGCTTTGATTCTGCTATCTTTCGACTTATTTGCTGGCACGGCATTTTTTAACCCCACAGGAGGCGGCGATCCGGTAGTTTACCAACATATGTTTTGGTTCTACTCGCACCCTGCGGTGTACATTATGATTTTGCCCTTCTTTGGGATCATTTCTGAGGTGATTCCCGTTCACTCCCGCAAGCCAATTTTCGGTTATAAAGCGATCGCCTATTCGAGTTTGGCAATTAGCTTTTTGGGATTGATCGTCTGGGCGCACCACATGTTTACCAGCGGTATTCCTGGTTGGTTGCGGATGTTCTTCATGATCACGACTATGATCATCGCCGTACCTACGGGGATCAAAGTTTTCAGTTGGTTGGGGACGATGTGGGGTGGTAAAATTCGCCTCAACAGTGCGATGCTGTTCGCGATCGGCTTTGTCAGCCTGTTCGTCATCGGCGGGATCAGCGGTGTCATGCTAGCTGCCGTACCGTTTGACATCCACGTTCACGATACCTATTTTGTCGTCGCCCACCTCCACTACGTTCTATTTGGTGGCTCGGTATTTGGGATCTATGCTGGAATTTACCACTGGTATCCCAAAATGACGGGACGGATGATGAATGAATTCTGGGGTAAGGTTCATTTCGCTTTGATGTACGTCGGGATGAACTTGTGTTTCTTACCGATGCACAAACTCGGACTGATGGGCATGAACCGCCGGATTGCCGAGTATGATGCCAAGTTTGCCACGCTGAACTTTGTCTGTACGATGGGGGCTTACTTGCTAGCTATCTCCACCGTACCGTTTATCATCAATGCAATTTGGAGTTGGATGTACGGTCCCAAAGCTGGTAACAATCCTTGGGAAGCACTAACCTTAGAATGGATGACAAGCTCGCCACCGGCGATCGAAAATTTTGCTGGATTCCCCGTATTGGCAACTGGTCCTTACGACTACGGTATGGACAGACCTAAATCTGAGGTCGATGTCCCCTTGGCTGATGAAAGAGAACCAGCTTTAGCTGCTGGACCCAAATCGGCTTTACGTGCCGATCCCGATCCAAATGTCGCTGCCAATCCTGAAGACCGTAAGTAGAGATGTTATATGTGTAGAGGGGTTACATATAACGTCTCTACCCTACTCCCTACTTCCCACTCACCCTGCGTGCGACTTCATTAATAGCCCCCTTTTGAAGGGGTTGGGGGATCGGAGAACTACGCCAATTCACGAAAAGATCCCCCCTAGCCCCCCTTGAAAAGGGGGGAACAATAGAAAGTTGCACCGAAGCGTTACTCCCTATTCCCTAAATTATGCAAAGTCCAACTATAGACCCAGCAAAAACGGAACTTAATTACCACCACAAAGCAGAAGCCGCCCATCATGAAGAACATCCTGATTTTCGGATGTTTGGCTTAGTCATGTTCTTAATCGCAGAGGGCATGATTTTTCTTGGTATGTTTGGCGCGTATTTGGCTTACCGTTCCACTTTACCCAGTTGGCCCCCTGAAGGAACGCCAGAATTAGAACTTCTACTACCAGGAGTCAACACTATTATCCTGATTTCTAGTAGTTTCGTGATGCACAACGCCGATACCGCGATTAAGAAGAATGATGTCACGGGTATGCGTACCTGGATGGCAATTACAGCGGCGATGGGTATTATTTTCCTGTCAGGGCAGATCTACGAATACAGTCATTTAGAATTCGGGCTAAAGACGAATTTATTTGCCAGTGCATTTTACGTTCTGACTGGTTTTCACGGACTTCACGTTACTGTTGGGGTATTGGCAATCTTAGCGGTTTTGTGGCGATCGCGCCGCGCCAATCACTACAGTCAAGAGCATCACTTTGGTGTAGAAGCCGCCGAACTTTATTGGCACTTTGTCGATGTTGTTTGGATTGTTCTATTTGGTTTGTTATATCTGCTTTAACAGTTATCAGTTATCAGCATCAGTCATTTAGTGTCGTCTGCTGTTAACTGATTTAAACTGAAGATATCTTAATTTTGCACTTGGTTGAAATTAGCCCCTATATAGGGGTTTTTTCTTGTCTTTGTGAGAGCGGGTTTATTGAAAAATTCTGTTACAAGCGGGGCTTTTTGGTGAACCCGCCCCTACGTTTGACGGATAATTTCTGATTCATGCAATCGATGTATTCACCACACCTCACACCCGATCCTAACTAGAAAGTTTTGCAGCCAATTTCTCCGTCTTAATGGAGTAGAAAGATACTCGCTGGCAGTTTGAGCTAAAATTTCTCCCCAACTGGGATAGACGGAAACGAGAGCGGCAATTGCGTCAATTTTCAGTTTTTGGGCGATCGCTAAAGCAATAAGATTAATTAACTCCCCTGCTTGAGAGCCAATAATTGCCCCACCTAAAATCGTGCCATTACGCCGCACGACTAATTGACAAATCCCCGTCATTTCATCCCGAATTTGGGCTATTGCTAAAGTCTTAAAATAACGTTGTAATACGAAGACATCATTGTCATATTTTTGTCTAGCTTGAGCTACTGTAAAACCCACTCTTGCTAAGGGCGGATCGGTACAAACTAACCAAGGAATATTACGATAATCAACTTGATAGTGAAAAGAAAATAAAGCATTTTGTAAAGCGTTGTGCAGGGCAATTTTAGCTTCGTAATTGGCAATATGAGCGAATTGATAACCGCCGATCGCATCCCCACAAGCATAAATGTGTGAATTTGTCGTTTGCAATTTTTGATTCAAACGCAGGCGATCGCGTTGTGTTTTCACCCCCACTGCTGCTAGATTGAGCTGTTCGAGTTCTGGCTGTTGTCCGGCACAAAGTACAATTTCATCAAATTCCATAGCTTCGCGATCGGCTTGAATCCATTTTTTGCCCTCAATGCCCTTGACTTGAGTAACGGTAGTATTAGTGAGAACGCGCACTCCCTCAGCTTCGAGAATAGCTTGCAATAACTGAGCAATTTCTAGATCTTCTCTAGGTAAGATGTGAAGACGCTGGACAATTAAAGTGACATCTAAACCCAATCTTGCTAATGTTTGTGCCAACTGACATCCATTTGGATCGCCACCGAGTATTGCCCAACGTTTCGGTGGGTTCGGAGAAGTCAACGACGAGAAAACCTCGGTAGCGGTTAAGTATCCTGTAGCGGCTAGCCCTTCGATCGCGGGAACTATTGGACGTGGGTTAGTGGCGATCAGATATTTCCGTGCTGCCAAGCAACGATTATTAACTACAAAACCCAGATTTGGCTGAGCGACAAACTTACCCTGCCCGAGAATAAAATCAACTCCTAAAGCAGCTAAAACAGCAGGTGAGTTCTCCTCTGCTAAATTTGACTGGACATTTTGCGCCCAGTGCATGATCCGGTTCCACTGGATAGAAAGTTGACAGTCATCGATCGCATTCCCATGACTCGAACGCAAGCCAAAATTTCCCATCTTTTCCCATTGTCGAGCTAATTGCCCGATGTAAGAAAGAGAGTCGGGAGTCGGAAGTTGGGAGTCGTAGGGGCGCACGGCTGTGCGCCCGTACAATGGCAAATTCGTTTCTACTAGGGCTACAGTAGCATTCTGTTTTGCCGCGATCGCGGCAGCGTAGCGTCCGGCTGGGCTGCCGCCAATAATAACTATGTCGTAATCTGCCATAGTGCTTCAATGAGGCGCTCGTTTTCAGTTGTAGAGCGCACGGCAACCCGAAAATAGCGATCGCCTAGTTCGGGAAAACTAAGACAATCTCGGATTAAAATTCGCTCGTGTTTTAATAGCTGCTGTTGGAGTTTTGAACTCGGTCGCTCAGACTCTACCAATAAAAAGTTAGCAGCACCAGGCAGAGGTTGCAATCCTGGAATCTGAGATAGCTCCTGCTCTAATCGCGCTCGTGTAGGTGGTAGCCATGCCCAAGTTTGTTGCTGAAATTGGCTATCTTTAAGTACCGCGATCGCCGCAGCAACAGCAAGAGTATTAACTGCCCAAGGATCGCGTCGCGCCAGCCAGCGATTGAGACGTTCGGGATGGGCGATCGCGTATCCCAATCGCAGCCCTGGCAGGCTGTAAAATTTAGTCAGCGATCGCAAAATGACTAAATTGGGATATTTCTGCACCAATGGGATCAGACTTTGTTCTGCTGCTGGTGGTAGAAAATCCATAAAAGCTTCATCCACCACTACCAAAGCAAATTGCTCCAGATAGGGCAGAATTTCTTCTTTGTGCCACATCTGCCCTGTTGGGTTGTGGGGATTGTTCAGGAGTAAACCAGAATTTGAAGGAGTGAGGAGCGAGGAGTGAGGAGTGAGGGGTGAGTGGTGTGGGAAGTGTGGGAGGACACTCGAAGAATTTTCTCCCTCAGCTCCCTCAGCTCCCTCAGATCCCCCAGCTCTCTTCTCCCCCTTGTCTCCCTTGTCTTTCTCTGCTCCCTGCTCCCTACTCCCTGCTCCCTGCTCCCTGCTCCCTGCTCCCTCTAATTCCAACGGACACTCGATCGCCTTTGCACCAAACGCTTTCAGCGCCCGCCAGTAGTCGCCAAAAGCTGGAGTCACGAGATAAGTTGCAGCTAATTCAGATAAATCCCAACCCGCCCACGTAAGTAAATCTGCCGAGCCATTCCCCGGCAGAATCCATTCTGGTGGTAACTGATGCACCTGCGCTAGAGCTGTTCTCAGTTCGCTGTAATTGGGATCGGGATAGGAACTGAGTTGGCTGATGGCAGAATGAATCGCAGCGATCGCGCTTTGGGGTGGTCCCAAAGGGTTGATACTAGCCGAAAAATCGAGAATCGCATCGGATTCACAACCCGCGATCGCTGCTGCCCAAGCTAAATTTCCTCCATGTACAGGTTGCATCCAGTTCGGGTTTCCTGCAAGAACTTTATTCTCAGTCTTCGGGAGGAGCGACTTTTTCTTTAAATAGCTTCCCTGCTGAGAAAGCCGGAACCTTAGTTGCCGGAATTTCCATTTTATCGCCAGTTTTCGGGTTGCGACCTTCGCGAGCTTTGCGCTCCCGCGACTCAAAAGAGCCAAAGCCTACTAGCGTCACTTTATCTCCTGTGGAGACTGCATCGATAATGGTTTCCAAAGCAGCAGTCAGAACGGCATCTGCTTGCTTTTTCGTCACGCTTGCCTTTTCAGCAATTGAATCGACTAATTCACCCTTGTTCATTTCATTCTCCTGTGAGTTAACAAACTACCTCAAAACAAGTGGTTCTGAACTCTCGCAACCTGAGCTTCAGCTTTTGTCTGTGGCTAGTTTGCCCACTAAAATCGCTGAAACTCTCATTGGTTGGATATTTCATTGACCTATTCTAAGGTCTGCTTGCCAAATATAGATCGTTAAAACCTTTAAGTTATATGGATTTCAGGATTTTTTAGACAATTGCTCGATTTTTTCTGCACAATTTTTGATGAAATTTCGCTAATTGATTTTTTGACGCAAACAGAAAAAACTTATCCGATATAATTTCTAGGCTATTTTTGATTGTTTTGAGAATTAGTTTGCGGTTCTGGTGATTTTTTTGGCGGTGCTGAAGCCTGTTTCCACTCCGCTAGGGTTCTGTTGACAGCATTTTCAAAATTAGTAGAGACCAATAGTACGCTACTTTGAGCGGGTTGTGGAGTCGGTGGATCGGCTTGAGCGTACAAAAAACTACGGTTAAAATCTGGCTGACCCAAGACCAATCGATGAGTTTTCCCATCCTGTAACTTAACTTCTACCGTCGCTTGAGGTTGCTGCAAGCCATAGTCAGAAAGCTGTGCAGCGGGTACGGTCAAAACGCGATCGCTCTTGCTATTAACCAACAAATCTAACAAATAGGCGATCGCCCCCTCACTGGCAGGAGCTTTATCGGGAACCTGCATTTGCCACCCTGTCTTACTATCCTTAGCGCGATCGAACTGTAAAGTTTGGTTGCGAGTCTTAACATTTAGAGACTGAATTTGGTCTTCTTTAAACGTAAATATTTGTTGCTGCTTTTCTCGTGCTTTCTGGCGTTGAGGCGTGCCTTGAATTTCATAAAAGTACACAAATCCCCCCATTCCCAGCGCGAGGAGGAGCAAAATTAATGTCGTGCGTTTCATATGAGGAGTGAGGAGTGAGGAGTGAGGAGTGAGGAGTGAGGGAAGAAAAATTTGGAGGACAAGGAAGCAGAGGAGCTTCAGGTGCAGAGGGGAAAATCAATTCAGTATCCAAAATCCCACACCCCACACCCCACACCCCACACCCCATTCTTCACTGATAACTGATAACTGACAACTGATAACTGATTTATCTCCGCAGCCACCACAGCAATACAGCGCAGGCAAAACCAATGACTGGCAGAATGACTAAAGAGATCCAACCTAGAAGATTAATTTGTAGGGGTGTGAGATTCAGACGGCGCTGTTTTTGTTCCTTGGGGCGCACGGATAGAGTTTGTTTGTTATCTTGACTGCTCAACCAGCTAATGGAATTTAAGAACACGTCTCCATTCAATTGCTGCTCGAATAATCCATCGATCGCAAATTGAGCGTTACCAATGACTACCATCCTGGCTTGAGTTGTCTTGGGAGCAGCATTAGCTACTGGCTCGGCTGAGACGATGCGATTGAGGGCGTAACCTATAGTTAAAGGACCTTTGCGATCGCTTGCCGGATCGAAGCGCAATGGTTGGCTTTGTATGTCGCTTTCCGCCCAACTTTCAGCACTCGTTTGTAGAATTGGCGTTGCTTCCACTCCTGTGACTGGTTTGCTGTCAATTGCTCTCGCACCACCAAAAATCGATAGATTATTGCCAAAATCTTGCGTAATTGGATGTTGTCCGTAATTATCAACCACAGCAAAAGCAGGACCAAAACCGATTGCTTGTCCAGCAGGATCGATAATCACTCGGTTATCTAGGGTAAGCCCCCAATTTTGCAGCAGACTATCTAAATTGGGGTTTGTCTGAGGGTCGAGGAGTAGCATCAAACTTCCACCCCGATCTAAATACGCGCTTAAGGCTTTAACTTCCTGGGGAAATAACCCTCGTTTGGGACTGGCGACGATAACCACAGTCGCATCTTGAGGAATTTTCGCTTGCTGGACTAAATTCAGCGGTTCGGCAGCAAAGTTTCTATCTTTAAGTGTATTCAGGGCTGAGGATAGCTTACTCTGTTCCCCAATCCCAACTTCGCCGTGACCTTGAAGGAAATAGACTTTTCCAGCGCGATCGCTTGTCACTTGCTGAATTTTAGTTGTCAGTTGCACTTCTGACAATCGCCCTTGTCCGACCGATTGTATGAACTGTCGCCGATTGCCTGCTTCTATGTAAACATCACCAAACGATTTCACACCGAACTTTTGAGCTAACCCTGGTCGTGTTTGTGGATCGACATACTCAAAACTAAACTGCGACCCTTGACGGCGATAATTTTCTAATAATGCTCGATCTTGGGGGTTTTGGTTGCGATCGAATACCCACACCTTGACGGGTTGAGATAAATTTTGGACAATTTCACGCGACTGAGGGGCTAAGGTATACAGCCCTGTTTCGGTGAAATCGATCCGCGTTTGGTAGCGAGTGGCTAAGAAATTAATGAGTCCGAGAATGACCAAAACTGCTAAAGTTGCAGCGATCGCATTTGTTCCCGCCTGAGTCGAACGTCGCTTCCACCACTTAGTTTTATAAGCTTGCCATACCAGACCTAAAACGCTTAAAACAGCGCCAGCAGCAATTAATCCCAAAGGGACAATTCCCCAACTACCTGCTACGGTTCCCGCTGTTAAGCCCATCAGAATCAGGAAGGGACCGAGCAAAAATAGGTATTGCCAATAAGTTTTTTTCTTTTTAGCGACAGTTTTCATAATAGTTTTCTATTTGACTACGGCAGAGGAGATCCCCCCAACCTCCCCTTAAAAAGGGGGGCTAGAGGCGATAATTAAACTTTTTTTGGCTGCATCAAGTAATAGCTGATAAACTCTTTGTCCCTCTGGTTTCTTTCTCGTTTTTGCGCGATGAAGGGCTGTGATTTGCATCCAACCAGGAATAGTTGGATTAGCACCTGCATTAATTAGCAACTTGGCGACTTCAAAGTCACAATTTCCTGCGATCGCACCATCAAGATCTTTGAAATCGTAAAGCATCGATCGCCTGTGCGGTGAGAAAAATCCCTAATAGAATGTAACTGAGAAAAACAACTAAACTACTAGAATCAAAAATCCCTTGTATCCAATTGGTATAGTGTTTGAGTAACGAAAGATGACTTAAAATTGCACCCACTGGCGTACCGCTAAGATTTTGGGCGATCGCATCGATAACCCAAAGAAACAAAATTAAAGCAAATGTAATAATCGCCGCCAGAATTGTGCTATCGGTGAGAGAAGAAATGAACATTCCTAGAGATAAGATTCCTGCCGCTAATAGGATGAGTCCCAAATGTCCCATCAAGGGAACGACTGGAAATATGGCAGGGTTCGCAGTACTTAAAGCAAATGCTTCATAAGCAAAAATTGGCAATATCAATGTTAGAAAAAATGTAACAACTCCTAATAGTTTCCCTACAGCAACCGCCCAGTTTGTCACGGGAGAAGTCGCGAGTAATTCTAACGTGCCGCGCTTGCGTTCTTCGGCATACAAACCCATTGATAATATAGGCAAGATAAATAAAGCCAAAGAACCCATGATTCCCAAGAAAGCTTGTTGAAACTCGTAAGCCACATCAATCGGTGAGGCAGGAACTCCAGGTTGCTGCCCTTGCAGTAAATCTCTTTGAGCAACTTGCTGAATAATTCCTTGTGGACCCAATAGAATCAAGGCAAAGAAAAACCCAGATAATAACCAAAATATACCCGCGATCGCATAAGCCAAAGGCGAGACAAAATAACTTTGTAACTCCCTTCGATAAATCGCGATGATGTTAGCAAAAATTAAACGCATAATGAGGAGCGAGGAGTGAGGAGCGAGGGGACAAGGGAGACAAGGGAGACAAGGAAGCAGAGGAGCTTCAGGAGCAGAGGAGATAAAACAACTAACTGGTCATTGATAACTGGTTACTGCTCACTGGTCACTGATAACTGGTCACTGGTCACTGTCTCTTCCATAGTTAGTTCTAAGAACACATCTTCTAATGATGCTCGCGTTCTTCGCATTTCGTAAATTTTCAGGCCCATTCCGACCAAAACGGCAACAATATCTGGTCCTGGCTCCGTAGTAGGTTGGGAAATGACTCGCAGCACGTAGCGATTGGCTTCTGTGGTAGATATTGATTCTACCGATCGCACGCTGGGCAGCATTTTTATCAATTGTTGCGCCGCCGCGCTATCCCCTTCAGTCTCAATTTCGTAACCTGCACCACCAGTCAGGTTTGCCTCTAAACTGTCGGGAGTTCCGGTAGCAATGATTTGTCCGCGATTGATAATGGCGACGCGGTTACAGGTCATGCTGACTTCTGGCAGAATGTGGGTAGAAAGTACGATTGTATGGCTATCAGCAAGACTTTTAATTAAATTACGGACATCAATAATTTGGCGGGGATCGAGTCCTACCGTAGGTTCGTCGAGAATAATCACTGGGGGATCGTGAACGATCGCCTGAGCGATCCCCACCCGTTGACGAAACCCTTTGGAAAGTTTGCGAATCAAAACGCGCCGTTTTTCTTGTAGGTTACACCGTTCGATAGCTGCTTTGACCCGCCGATGGCGATCGCCTGCGGCTACTCCCTTCAGTCTTGCTACAAAATATAGAAACCCTTCCACCGTCATATCGAGATATAGAGGTGGTGTTTCTGGTAAATAACCAATCCGCTGACGCACGGCTAAGGACTGTTCGTGGACATCATAGCCTGCGATGCGTGCCGTACCGCTACTCGCAGGTAGATAGCCCGCTAAGATCCGCATAGTTGTGGTCTTTCCAGCGCCATTGGGTCCAAGGAAACCCAAAATTTCTCCCGCTTCCACGCTGAAAGTCACATCCTGAATCCCAGACGTAGAACCGTAAATTTTACTCAAATGTTCGACTTCAATCATGAATCAGTTATCAGTTATCAGTTATCAGTGGAGAGTGACTAGTGGCTGGTGGCTAGTGACTAGAATGAATCCCCTGCTCCCCTGCTTCCTTGTCCCCTCTGCTCCCTGCTCGTGCGCTCCCTGCTCCCTAGTAAATACCCTTCCATCAAGCAATCAGAACCTACGGTACGCCACTGGACTCGTTCGAGAGTTATGGCTTGTGTCATTTGGGTGAAGCCTAAGTCGCCTACTGGGGTGGGAGCTGTGCTGCCGCCGATGATTTTGGGGGCAATAAAGGCGAAAATTTTCTGAATTGTACCTTGGGCGATCGCTTCTGCTGCTAAAGTTCCGCCGCATTCCCACAGAACGGAAAGACAGCCGCGCTGGTAGAGATGAGCCATTGCTGCGGTGGGGGTGAGGGAATCGAGTTCTAAAATTTCTACACCGCGATCGCGTAAGATTTTCTGCATGTCAGGGTTTGCTCCCGTTTGCGTCATCACTAATGTCGGTACTGTTTCGGTTTGCCACAAATGAGCCGTTGTTGGTAAATCTAACGTCCGGCTCATGACTACCCGTAAAGGATTAGGAGCATCAATTTGGCGGATTGTCAAGCGAGGATTGTCAATCCTCACGGTGTTTCCGCCCACAATGATGGCATCGCACGCAATTCGTAGCTGCTGTACCTCTTCTCGCGCTGCTGGATTAGTGATCCAGGCACTATGACCGCTAGTGGTGGCAATTTTGCCATCGAGGGTCATGGCATATTTAAAGATGCCGAAGGGTCGCTGGTAGATCATGCGATGAATAAACCCTTCATTGAGTTGCCGACAGTCGGCTTCTTCGACTCCAACTACAACTTCAATTCCCGCACTGCGTAGCCGCGCAACTCCCCTCCCTGCAACTAAAGGGTTCGGATCGACCATTCCCACTACAACTTTTGCTACCCCAGCCGCGATTAAAGCTTCCGTACAAGGTGGGGTACGTCCGTAGTGGTTGCAGGGTTCGAGGCTGACGTAAACGGTAGCTCCCAAGGCGCGATCGCCTGCTGCTTTTAAGGCAAAAACTTCTGCATGGGGTTGCCCCGCCCCAGGATGAAAGCCCTCGCCGACGATTTTTCCATCCTGCACCACAACAGCCCCAACCAGAGGATTGGGAGCAGTGCGTCCCAAAGCACGACGGGCAAGGGTAAGACACCGTTGCATCATTTCTCGGTCGAAAGCAGTACCTACCCTTGGCTCTATTTTGGAATCCATTGCCAATGCCGCTTGTACTCCAAAGATTAGCTGAGATTCTGCGCTATATTATAGGCTTGGTGAGACTTTTGACCAAGCAAGAAGTCAGGAGTCAGGAGCCAGGAGTCAGAATAACTAAATAAAAACTGAAATCTCGCGCCTTCAGAGTTACAAGGAAAAAGCCAAGTCTACTGACTCCTAACTCCTTCGATCGATTTTGACTTTTAACTTTTGACTTTTGACTTTTGATTTTGCCATGACATACTTTCGCCACAACATCGAGCAAATGTCAGGCTACGTACCTGGAGAACAGATCGTTGGCGCGAATATTATCAAGATTAACTCGAATGAGAATCCTTACCCGCCCTCACCTTTGGTATTGGAAGCATTACGTAACTTAGATGGAGAATTATTACGGCGCTATCCAGAACCAATGGCTGGACGTTTTCGCACTGCTGTTAGTGCTGCTTTAGATCTCCCTTCCGACTGGATTATTGTCGGTAACGGTAGTGACGAACTGCTTGGTGTGATTACCCGCGCTTGTACCTCACCGCAACGGCAAATTGTTTGTCCGATGCCGACCTATGTTTTATATCGTACCTTGGCACAGATTCAGGATGCTGAATTTGTCGAAATTCCCTATGACAACAATTACAATCTGCCGCTAGAAGAACTCATCGCGGCAAATGGAGCTGTGACATTTATTGCTTCACCCCACAGTCCATCTGGTACAGTCGTGTCACTGGATATACTCGACAAGTTGGCAGCACAACTACACGGTGTTTTAGTCATTGACGAGGCTTATGTTGACTTTGCCACAGAAAATGCTTTGGAACTGGCTAAAAAACACGATAATGTCATCATTTTAAGAACGCTTTCTAAGGGCTATTCTTTAGCAGGAATTAGACTGGGCTTTGCTGTAGCTAATCCTACTTTAATTGCCGGATTAATGAAGGTGAAAGATAGTTACAACGTTGATGCGATCGCCTGTATTGTAGGGGTAGCTGCACTTCAAGACCAAGCACACAAAAATGCTAATGCCGAGAAAATTAAAACGTCGCGGGTAAAGTTAGCTAGTGAATTGCAAAAACTCAACTTCGATCTTTATCCATCGCAAGCCAACTTTCTTTTAGCGCGATCGCCTCATGGCAATGCCGAATATCTTTACCACAGTTTGAAAACACGAGGTATATTAGTCCGATATTTTCCCCAGCCGCGCCTAGAAGACAAACTTCGCATTACTGTTGGTACAGACGAGCAAAACGCTCAACTTGTCAAGGCTCTGGCTGAGATTTTGTGAAGAATGTAGGAGCAGGTTTTAACTAAAAATTGTCATACCAATTCTATTTGTTTGTGCATAGACTCGATCCCCCCTAGCCCCCCTTATGAAGGGGGGTTGGCGGGATCTTCTGCGGCGTAGTCACAAAGAACTGGTATCAGTAAAATCTGTTCTCAAATCCTCATCGCGTGCCTAAAAATCTCGTTGTTGTCCACCAATGATTTAAGGGATAGTAAATAACTGGAGCCCAAAGGCTACTGATTACGGCTGAAATTAACGCAATTTGTTGGTGATGTTGCCACACCTCAGCTAATTTCTCTAATGGCAAACCAAATGTATATGTTGTTGCCTCACCCAGAAAACCAAATTGTAGAGTGGCGATCGTTTCTACCATAATCGTCATGGCAAAGACAATCAGAGCCACAGAAATAAAATCTTCCTGAAGATAGCGCTGCTTTTGCAACCGTGCCGTCAGAATTCCCACCATCATTAAACCAAAAACGTGAGTGGGATTATGGGCAGTCATGCCATCTTGAATCAGTCCTAAAGTAATACCTGCGATCGCTCCTTGTAAAACCGAGCGTTTAATACTCCAAGTAACTACCCAGATCAGCAGCCAGTTAGGAGCAATACCAAGTAAAACTGTTCCTGGCAAGCGCATCGGTAGTAAGAGCAGACACAAACTCGCCGAGCCAACAATCGCTACCCCATTAACAAACTGTCGCCAACCAGGAGACTTTTGCCACAGATATCGCAAAGATTTAAGTCCCTGCATAAAAAGAAGAGGAGATTTTTTAAAATTTCAATTTTCAGAGCCTCGATCTTAAAGCAGCAAACGAAAATCGTAATTCAGACTTTGTAAATCGTAATTTTTATGTTTAGATCGAGCAGGACGCACGACTAGCCATGCGCCCTACTTGCTAATGACTTTTAGAATAAACAACTACCCACTCTAGATGGGGAATGGGAGCGGAAAAGGAGACAATAGCTTCGGGAGCGGGGCTTTTATTCAAGTCGATGGATTCAATCTTGCCTACGGGTAGTCCGGCGGGATAAATTTGGCTGTAGGTAGAAGTGACGATCGCATCGCCGCGTTTCACGTCAGGCACTTTATCAAAAAACTGCATCACGGCTTGACTTTCTGATAACCCGCGTAAAAATCCCGTATGACGGCTGCGACTGACTGTCACCCCTAGCTGACTAGTGCGATCGCTAATTAACAGTACGCGGCTGGTACTGGGAGTGACGCTACTAATCTTACCCACCAATCCCCCAGGAGCAGTGACAATATCTCCGACTTTAATTCCCGTACTCGTACCGCGTCCCAAAGTTATTTGTTGCCACCATTGATCGGCACTACGTCCGATGACTGGAGCGACAATAGCTTGTTCTAAACTATTAGCAGACTCATAACTAAGTAGTTTTTTCAACTGCTGGTTTTGGCTTTTGAGTTCTGCTAACTGAGCTTGCAGCTCTTGATTTTGAGCATCACTTAAACGCTCTGCTTGCACGGAAACCGAGCGATGAAATGGGTGAGTGATGAGCTGATAAATTTCAAAAATCAGTGCTGCTTGGGTCTGCCTGACAGTCCAAGCAGTACCAAGGGCAACAACGCATAGTAAGATCGGTAGGGCGCGTTTCTCCCACCACTGACGACGTTCGATATACATAGGTTTTAGTAGTTAGCAGTCAACTCGATGGGCTGACTTAATAGGCTTTTAGGTTTAGATAACAGAGAGATATGCAATTTCGTTGACGGTTGACAGTTAACCGTTAACCGTCAACTGTTAACGCTAGCCGCGCCGAGAGCGATCGCTAAAGACTCGCTCCATTTGCTTAAATTTTTCCAATGCCAATCCCGTTCCTAAGACAACGCAGTGCATTGGCTCGGCTGCTACGTGGGTGACGATACCAGTCTCATGACTAATTAGCGTATCTAGTCCTTTTAACTTCGCGCCTCCACCCGCAAGCATAATACCTCGATCTACAATGTCGGCTGCAAGTTCTGGTGGTGTCCGTTCCAGCGTCCGCTTGAGTGCTTCCACAATCACAGACAGCGGTTCTGACATACTTTCGCGAATTTCTGGTTCTTTAATTGTGACGCTGCGCGGCAAACCAGAAAGCAGATGCAATCCCCTGACTTCCATCATATTATCTTCGTCATCGCGGGAGGGATAGGCAGAGCCAATCCGCAGCTTAATTTCTTCCGCCGTGCGTTCGCCGATGACTAGGTTGTAAATTTTCCGCATATACTGCATGATGGCTTCATTCAGCTCATCCCCTGCAATCCGTACCGATTCGCTCAGTACCGTACCGTAAAGGCTGAGAACGGCGATTTCTGTTGTTCCACCCCCAACATCTACGATCATGCTGCCGATAGGTTCGGCAACAGGCAAACCCGCGCCGATTGCTGCTGCTAGTGGTTCATCAATCAAATAAACTTCTCTCGCACCTGCTTGAGATGCTGCATCCATTAATGCTCTGCGTTCTACCCCCGTAACTCCGCTGGGAATACCAATCACGACGCGGGGAGAGACAACCCTGCCTTCATGAACTTTTTGCATGAAATGCTTCAGCATCATTTCAGCGGCATCGAAGTCAGCAATGACTCCATCCCGTAGCGGACGAATTACCGAGACGTTCACGGGCTTGGTAGGCGTTCTACCAAGCATTTTTCTAGCTTCTTCTCCCACGGCAATCGATGATTTATCGCTTAAATCCAGCGCGATCGCCGAAGGTTCTTGCAGTACAATTCCTTTGCCAGAAACATAAATCAAGGTATTTGCAGTACCGAGATCGATACCCATATCTCTAGACAACGACAAACGGTTAAACAGACCAAACATACCCACGCTTCTCACTCCCCCGTAAAAGCAAGATATAGTTTTTACACATCAGTAGAGTATTAGTAACTAGATCGGAATTCTCTTACCCCTCTAATTCGAGTTTAGTCGAGCCAACTAATTCTCGGTCAGGCTTAGTTGCAATTCTTAGACTGGCTGACAAAAACACCCCTTCAGTTAAGAAAAGTTAACGCTTGTCCAACTAAATTCCCAAGGGTAATTTCACGGAATCTTTATACAAATTTAAGCCATTTTTTGCTTACTTTAAGTAATTCCACAGTTGTCAGTTATCAGTTATCAGTTATCAGTTATCAGTTACCGAAAAGCCAAGTTTCAATAGTTAGAAATTAGGCGGTCGGTATTAACACTTAATAGATTTGTGAAGAAACAAGTAAATGATTTACAGAAAGTAAATACATAAGTATTTTAATTTATAAAACAGTCGCTAGTACTTGACCAATGACCAATGACCAATGACAAATATACTTGCCAGTATAGGTACGGAATGAGCTACGATTGTGGTTATAGATTTCGAGTACAATTGTACTAAATTTGAGCGATATGAGTCTTAACGTTGTTACTCTCGTCGGTCGTGTTGGTGGCGACCCCGATATTAAGTATTTTGAGTCTGGTAGTGTCAAGTGCCGCATGACGCTAGCTGTAAGAAGACCTTCCAAAAATAGCGATGAACCAGACTGGTTCACGCTAGAAATTTGGGGTAAAACAGCGCAAACAGCCAAAGATTACGTTCGCAAGGGAAGCCTAATTGGAATTAAGGGTTCCTTAAAGTTTGACACCTGGGACGATCGCAACACGGGTACACCGCGCTCAACACCAATCATTCTGGTGGACAAAATGGATCTTTTAGGATCTAAACGCGATAACGAAGGTGGCGGCTATAGCGGTTACAGTAGCGATGATAATTTTTGACCAAATTTACGCATGTGTAGGGGCGCACAGCTGTGCGCCCCTACGATTCATCTGTGCGCCCCTACGATTCATCGCGCCCCTATATTATCGATCAATAACCAATTTGCAGCGTCACAGAAGCCTCTATTTGCTGTTCTCCACCAACTACAGGAGTCGCAGCAGCTTTATCAGCAAAAGCTGCTTCTCTTGCCATTAAAGGCATGGGAGGCTGTGGCGGGTTGGCGCTGTCGATCTGAATGCTGACAATTTCCTTTTGGCTGAAATTGAGGCTGCTAAAAACAGCACTCGCTTGCTGCTGAGCATCTTTTGTTGCTGCTTGCAGGGCTTGTTGTCTCGCTTTAGCGATCGCCTCATCTGTAGCAGTAAAACTCACCCCTTCGATCCGAGTTGCTCCAGTTTTGACGGCAGCATCAATGATATTACCAGCTTGTGACGTTGGGACGCGGAAACTGACTGTATTTGTGGCAGAATAACCCGTAAGCCGTTGCTCGTTGTTGGCGTAATTATAAAGAGGGTTTAAATAAATTCCCGTAGTTTCTAGTTTTTCTACATTACGCGATTTCAATAAGTCCACAACTGCTGAAGATCGCCGCGCTGCTTCTTGCTGCACTTGTTGGGCTGTTTTGCCTTGTACTTCCACTCCCAAACGTACCTGAGCTAGGGTAGTGGGGATAGATTCTACCCCTCTACCCGTGACAGTGAGAGTTTTATAACTTCGATCCATTTTTTCTGGAACTGTTTGCGCCCATACGGGAGAAATATAGCTGAGAGTTGCGATCGAGGCGATCGCAAGTAGCTGGGGAGTCAGAGATGGAAAAATAGCATTACGTTTGGTTAGAAACTTGTTTTCAGAAATTCGCGAGCGTTGCATAGATTAAATTTGCCTCACACGTAGCCGTGCTGAATTAGAAAGCATGGAGAAATAATTTGTTCCTAATCTGGCATCGAAGTCATTCAAATTCTGGATGCGTTACAGTTTCGGCAACAAATAGATTCACTTAGATTCGCCCAACTGACAACTTACAACTTCTCTCCATTCCCCTTTCTCAGGGGAAGAATAACTGTCACTTCAGTTCCCTGCCCTACTTCGCTTTCTAAGCTAATTTCTCCACCGTGTAGGTCGATGCAAGCTTTGGCGATCGCCAGTCCTAAACCCGTGCCTGGAATGGTATCGACGTTGCTACCCCGACTGAAGGATTTAAATAGGTTGGCTCGATCTGCTGCGGGAATGCCAATACCTTCATCCTTGACAGAAAAGATTATTTGTGCATCGGTTGCTTTGAGGTCTACCTTGATACAACCACCTTGAGGAGAATATTTAATGGCATTGGAAATTAAGTTGCTAAAGGTTTGCCGTAATAGTCGTCGATCGCCCCAAAAATTTTGCAGATCTCCTGTAGCTTGAAAGATCGAATGGTGGCGATCGCTAGCTAGCTGTTTTTGCTCTGCGAGCGATTCCGAGCATAATTGCTTCAGATCGAGTAGCATCGGCTGAAGCTGCATCTTGCCCGACTCCGATTGATTGACGCTCAGCAGATCGTCAACCAGTTTTGCCATGTGCCGAGCTTTGTCTTCAATCAGTTGCAGAAACCGTTGCTGCTGCTTTTGGTGTAGTAAAGTGCTATTCTGCTTCAGGGTTGATGCTGATGCTAGGATGGCAGCTAGAGGCGTGCGATATTCGTGGGAAACAGTGGCAATAATTTGGGATTTCAACGCATTGAGTTGTTTTTCTGCTGCTAATGCGGCTTGAGTCTGCGATAGAAGCTCTGCTTGCTGGATCGCGATCGCTAGCTGTACTGCCAGTTGTTGTAAGATTTCTACCTCATCCGGTTGCCATTGCCACTCGCTAGTACTGTGGTGAGCAATTAGTAAACCCCAAGGTTGCGGGTTTGTGTAATTGTAACTGAGCTGAATCGGTACGACTAAACTGGCTGGTGACTGAAACTTTTCTGGCAGGCGATCGCAAATTTCGCTCCAATTTGCCTCGTAGCCGCTACCAATTTGGGGGTACTCCCGAATAAAGTTACCTATTTCTAATTCGCAGCTAGACTTTGCCGAATCGGCTACAATTTGGCTGCCTTGGGTGGGAATGAACTGGCAAACCATGACGCGATCGCATCTGAGCAGTTGGTGTACCTCTACCACTGCTGTATGTAAAATTTGCTCTACATTGAGCGACTGACGAATCCGCAACGCCGTAGTTGTAATCAAACGCTGTCGCTCTCGCGTTTTGTATAACTCGGTATGCAAGTACGATTGATTCAGGGCGTTACGCACCGCTAGCTGCAACACATCTGGCTTCAAATATTGCTTGACAAGATAATCTCGCACGCCTTGTTTCATGGCTTGCACGGCGATCCCTTCGTTGCCTTGCCCCGTCAGCATAATCACCGCTGTCGGAGCTGCCAATTCTAGCTCTAACTTTTCCAAAAAATCTAACCCGCTCATATCTGGCAGGTAAAAATCGAGCAAAATCAAATCGCAGTATTTTTCTTGATATATTGCTAGTCCGTCTTTAGCTGAGTCAGCTTCTAGAATTTGGTAAGACTGGCGTGGATCTTTCAACAGATACCGACGATAAATTTTCCGATCTTCTGGACAGTCATCAACGATGAGTAGCGTCTGAGCGTTCGGCATATTCGGCGATCGGGAGAGCAATAACTCTCCTGAAGTTATATGTGTGCGTTCTTATAGAATTTTAAATAAAAATCAACTAAATATAAATAAAATATTAAAACTTTACTTTTTGGTCATTGGTCATTGGTTGATGGTTGATGGTTGATGGTTGTTATTCTCCCTTGTCCCCCTTGTCCCCGTTCCCTGTTAACTGATAACTGTTAACTGATAACTGACGGTGGCGTGTTGGCTTCGAGCCAGTATTCTACAAATGCTTGAACGGTTTTCTCTAACTCGCTAGAGTCCATTGGTTTGATTAAATAACCGTTTGCGCCTCTTTGATAGCACAATTCAACATCTTTAGGATTAGCAGATGTAGTAAATACGACTATAGGAATTTCTTTGAAACTTATGTCTTGCTTCAGGCGCTCTAAGACATCGCGTCCGTCAATTCCTGGTAAGTTCAAATCGAGCAGGATAACTGAAGGTCTTGGCGCTATAGCGGGGCTTTGATAATCTCCCGCCTGATACAGAAAGTCTAACACCTCATCCCCAGTCGTACAGCGATAAATGGGATTCTGCACAGTCATCCGCCGCATTAGCCGTTGTAGCATTTTAAAATCTTCATTACTATCTTCAGCTACCAGCAACGGTTGATTCGGTCTAGTTGTCATCCGTTCTTATAAAAACCACACGTTTTGTTACATAAGTTAATTATTTCAAGGAGTTTCACTAAGCATAAATACTTTTAGAAAGATTTAATTATTGTAGGGAGAAATAAAATGTCGCTCCTGCTCCAGGGACAGATTCAACCCAGATCTTCCCACCGTGCAACTCTACAATCTTTTTGACGATCGCTAACCCCGCTCCGGTTCCCCCGCCGTATTTTTCCTGCGAGTGCAGCCGTTTGAAGAGTTTGAAAATGGTTTCGTGGTGATGGGCTTGAATGCCAATGCCGTTATCTCGGACGTAAAAGATTGTCGGTTCACCGGATCGCTCCCAATCGCCAATTTCTACCCAAGGATCTGCTTTATCGTTATATTTCAGGGCGTTACTCATTAAATTGCTGAAAACTTCGCTGACAAGAACTGGATCGCACTCGATTGTTGGTAAACAACGGGGAATGCGAATGCTCATTTGCGCGTCTGGACGACTGGCAAATAAAACTGCGATCGCTTGTTGCAATAACTCGTTTAGATTGGTAGCTTGTAAATTTAGTTGAGCTTTTCCTAGTAACGAGAGCCGCAGCAGAGCGTCAATCAGCGTTTCCATGCGCTGAGACAAACTCTTAATCGTTTGCAAGCAATCAACTCCGTCTAGATCCAGCAACGCCGCATAATCTTCTAGCAGAATGGTGGAGTAGTTGTAAATCCCCCGTAAAGGCTCTTTCAAATCGTGAGATGCAGCATAAGCAAAAGCAGCTAATTCGCGGTTGCTGCGCTCTAGTTCTTGGTTAATTTGGGCTAACTCTTCTGCCTTGCGTAGCACGACTCCCACGATCGCAGTTTTTAAATCGTTGGCGCTATCGAGTTCGTAAGATTGCCAAGGCAATGACTTTAATTTAACTGTTTCCTGCCATCGTTCAAATGAATGGCGGGGTGACAGCCTTATACTCCCATTTTCTAGCTGAAACGACGAGTTTGGATCGCCTGCCCAAGTCACAGTTTGGATAACTTCGGGACGAAACCACAGGATGTAGTAGCAGCGAATCTTGGAAATTCGCAGTAACAGCAAGCCGCTGGCTGTAGCTTTAAATTCTACAGATGGGGGATAAATTTGTGGTAAAAAATCGGTAGCAAACAAGTTATCGCTTACCTGAGTATCTGCCCAGTCTATTAGCGATCGCACTTCTTCTAAGCTAGGTGTAGCTCCGACTAAAGAAATTTCATTTCCCAGACAAACCGCTGCTCCCGTGGCGTTGGTGAGGCTCAACAGACGCGGTGCGGGTTGGATTAAAGCTTCAACAATATTACTCGCTTGGGAAATCGATTCGATTAGCTCGGATTGTAGCGATTTGAGCTTAACGCGATCGCTCAATTCCTGTTGACGAATTTTATTGGCTAACTCCAGCGAAGCCAACTGTCCCAAAAACTTGCAAGCAATCCGCACCTCAGAAGTAAGGTATTTAGGCGTATAGTGATGGCAGGCAATCAAGCCCCAAAGTTGCTGTTCCTGCATCAGGGCGATTACCAAGAGTGCTGCTACTCCCATATTGCGATGGTATTCTACGCAACAAGCATCCACACTCCTGAGAATTGACAAACTTAAGTCTACAGGTTGCTGGTTAAGCGTGACTAGATCTACAGATGGAGCAGAGATATTGGGAATAAATCGCAGCCAACAGCGAGCGTATAATTCTCTGGCTGGCTGAGGTATATCTGTAGCAGGGTAGTGTAACCCTAAATAGGGCGATAAATCGGCGCGTTTGGTTTCGGCAACAACGCAACCCGCACCAGTAGGATCGAATTGATAAACCATGACGCGATCGAATCCAGTCAGTTTTCTGACTTCCTCAGCAACTAATTGCAAAAATTCTGGCAAGCTAGACGTGCTTTGAATTTGAGACATTATACCCGCGATCGCTGCGTGAAAGCTGAAAAAACTAGTTTCGTGGGGCGAGTCGATTGGTTCTAGCTCTACAATTGCTTCATCTGCCGTACGATAGGCGATCGCGTCGAAATAACGTTTGCCTCGATCTGTTGAAATTGACAGCTTGAGGGGATTCCTGGTATTTTCTCCTGTTAACTGCTGCGCGATCGCGATCGCTTGTTGCGGATCTATTAAATAACTTAGAGGCTGACCGAGTAAATCTTGGGGTTGCAGCCCCAAATATGTATTGATATTACTGCTAACTTGCAATACCTTTAATTCTGGTTCTTCCAGTACCAATAGCATTCCGTGTGGCTGGATTGAGCCAGGAGCGTGAATCGGTTTTTCGTGGTTCGTCAGATTCACAACTTGCTCAGTTATCAGTTATCAGTTATCAGTTGTCAGTGTAAAGACGTAATCTGTATTGTCTCTACAAAGCTTTTGAGGCAACAGTTGCAACTTCGTCATGCAGTAGATTTGAGACTGCTAACACTCGGGTAGTGCGCCTATCATTATATTGTTAAGTTTTATCAAATATCAATAATAAGAGCTAAGAGCCATCGGGAGATCCACTCATCTAAAGGAACTGCCGAAGAGAAGAGAGCAACTACTAACTACCAATTACCACTGCTGACTACTCACTCATGACAAATGACCTTTTTCAGTACCTCATTCTGGGAGTGACATATATTAGTTTAGGACTGGGATACTTCCCTGGCTTGCGGATGAATCGCGCGACGATCGCTTTTGTGGGGGCGGCTTGTCTAGTTGGTATTGGTAGTATAAGTCTTCAAGAGGCGTGGGAGGCGATCGACGCAGGAACGATTGTTTTTCTGCTCAGCATTACGATCGTCAATGCCTACCTTACTAGCGCAGGATTTTTTCAACTTGCTTTGAATATTCTACTACGTTATACTCGCAGTCCTTTTGGATTACTGACTGCTTTAACAATTGTCAGTGGATTTTTATCAGCTTTATTTCTTAATGATACGATTGCTCTAATATTTACGCCTTTAACTCTTGGTCTAACTCTAGCTTTAAAATTAAATCCGATTCCCTATCTTTTAGCCTTAGCTGGAGCTACAGATATTGGCTCTGTTGCAACTTTAAATGGCAATCCTCAAAATATTTTAATTGCTTCTTTTTCAGAAGTTAGTTATTTAGAATTTACCCGAGCTTTAGCTCCCGTTGCTGTAGTAGGATTGCTCGTACAATTAGGCTGGTTATGGTGGCTGTATCCCGAAATTCGCTCTTTTAAACCTACTCTCAATCCTATTCATATCAGGCGGAAGCGTATACTGAAACCCGTTCTATATAAAAGTTTAATTATTACTGGAGGCATGTTAACAGCATTTTTACTTGGCGTTCCCCTTACAGAAGCAGCTTTGGTGGCGGCTGGATTGCTTTTAATTACTCGTAGGTTAAAACCAGAACGGATCTTACCAGCGGTAGAATGGGATTTATTATTGATGTTTTCCGGCTTATTTGTTTTGACGTATGGGGTGAAGAATTTAAATTTTCTGCAAAATTTTACAGCACTAGTAGGGGGTGATTTAGGTTTACTAGGCATGACAGTAGTGCTTTCTAACTTAATATCTAATGTTCCAGCAGTATTGTTGTTACAACCATTAATTCCTCAAAATAGTAACCAAGAATGGTTGTTACTGGCAGCTGGTTCAACTTTAGCTGGAAATATGACGCTTTTAGGTTCGGTGGCAAATATGATTGTGGCTGAAGCTGCGGCAAAACAAGGTTATCGCCTCAGTTTTTGGGAACATTTGCGCTTTGGCTTGCCTTTGACTTTAGTAACATTAGGAATTGCTTATTTTTGGCTACAGAAATTATAGCTGTACGGGCGAGTTTAATTGCAAAACTTTTTGTTGTGGCAAAGGTCTGTTCAAAAAACCCGTCCCTACGACTTCCGACTTCCCCTGCCCCTCACCACTCCCTAGAACAGATAGCCTAAATATAGTGCTTAATTTATGATTTAATTCAGCAAGCATTTCTTAGCAAACTATCCATGTCTGCAACCCCTCATCCTAACCCAACACACGTTTGGCACGCCCTAGAAGTTGATAAAACTATACAAGTCTTAGAAAGCAATGCAGAAGCGGGTTTAAGCTCGTCTCAAGTCAAGCAACGCTTAGAGGAGTATGGAGCCAACGAACTGCAAGAGTCAGGAGGTCGCAGTCCGCTAGCGATCCTGATCGATCAGTTCAAAAATATTATGTTGCTGATGCTGATTGCAGTAGCAGTTGTATCGGCAGTGTTAGATATACGCAATAACGATTTTCCCAAAGACGCGATCGCGATTAGTTTAATCGTCGTACTCAACGGTATTCTCGGCTACGTGCAAGAAAGTCGGGCTGAAAAAGCTCTAGCAGCGCTGAAAAAACTGTCTGCCCCTTTAGTCAGAGTCATGCGCGACGGCAAACTGACAGAAGTTGCAGCAAAAGACCTCGTACCTGGGGACATCATGCTGATCGAAGCAGGAGTCCAACTCGCCGCCGATGGCAGGATTATCGAAGAATCAAACCTGCAAATTCGCGAGTCAGCATTGACGGGAGAATCCCACGCGGTAGAGAAACAAGCCGATATCCAAGTCCCGGAAGATACGGGATTGGGCGATCGCGTTAACTCAGTCTACCAAGGTACCGAAGTCACTCAAGGACGGGCGAAGGTCATCGTCACCAATACGGGGATGCAAACGGAACTCGGTAAAATCGCTGCCATGTTGCAAGCCGTGGAAAGCGAGCCGACTCCCCTGCAACAACGGATGTCGCAATTAGGCAACGTTCTAGTTGCAGGGGCAATGGTTTTAGTGGCTTTGGTCGTTATAGGTGGCGTGTGGCGCTTGGGTTGGGGTGCGTTTGAAGAACTGCTGCAAGTATCTTTGAGTATGGCAGTTGCCGTAGTCCCAGAAGGCTTACCAGCGGTGATTACCGTGACTCTAGCGCTAGGAACGCAGCGGATGGTGAAGCGGAATGCTTTGATCCGCAAACTGCCTGCGGTGGAGACTTTAGGCAGCGTTACCACAATTTGCTCCGATAAAACAGGGACGCTGACGCAAAACAAAATGGTGGTGCAGGCAGTAGAGTTAAATCAAAAATCTCTGCGGGTAACTGGCGAAGGTTATGCACCTCAAGGAGAATTTTTGAGCGACGGTCGAGCGATTGACGCAGACCGAGATACAGATTTACAAGCATTGCTAGTTGCCTGTGCTTTGTGTAACGATTCTTTCCTGCAAGAGGAACAAGGACAGTGGAAGATTGTCGGCGACCCCACCGAAGGGGCGTTGGTGACTTTAGCTGCTAAAGCTGGCATTCAAAAAGACCAGTGGTCGAGCCGTTTGCCCCGCGTGGCTGAGTTTCCCTTTTCTTCCGAACGCAAGCGGATGAGCGTGATGTGTCAAAAAGCGGCAGGTCATGGATCGTCAGGGGACTATACCAACTACCAATTACCAATTACCAATGACCCATCACCATATTTAATGTTTACAAAAGGGTCGCCAGAGTTGGCCTTGGAAAGGTGCGATCGCATTCATACAGGCGATCGCGCTGTGGCGATTAGCGAGGCTCAGCGGCAGCAAATTCTGGAAAAAAACAACCAGATGGCAAGTCAAGGGCTGCGGGTGTTGGGTTTTGCCTATAAGCCTCTAGCAGAGTTACCTCCAGAGGGATCGGAAGACACTTCAGAACGAGAATTAGTTTGGCTGGGATTGGTGGGAATGCTGGATGCACCCAGACCAGAAGTGAGGGATGCAGTGGCAAGATCTCGCGAAGCTGGGATTCGTCCGATCATGATCACGGGCGACCACCAGTTAACGGCAAGGGCAATCGGGATCGATTTAGGCATTGCTCAAGCAGGCGATCGCGCCGTAACTGGGCAAGAATTAGAACGGATGAGTCAAGCTGACTTGGAACGGGAAGTAGACCAAACAAGCATCTATGCTAGGGTGTCTCCCGAACATAAACTTCGCATCGTCCAGGCGTTGCAGCGCAAAGGTAAATTTGTGGCAATGACGGGAGACGGGGTAAACGATGCCCCTGCCTTAAAACAGGCAGACATCGGGATTGCAATGGGTATTACTGGTACGGACGTGAGTAAGGAAGCTAGCGATATGGTATTGCTAGATGACAACTTTGCCACGATCGTCGCTGCCACTGAAGAAGGTCGAGTTGTTTACACCAATATCCGCCGCTTTATTAAATACATTCTCGGTAGCAACATCGGTGAAGTGTTAACCATTGCTGCGGCTCCAATTCTCGGACTCGGCGGCGTACCGCTATCACCGTTACAAATTCTCTGGATGAACCTGGTGACGGATGGTCTACCAGCGCTGGCTTTGGCAGTAGAACCAGCCGAACCCAACGTCATGAAGCGCCCGCCTTTTAGTCCCCGTGAAAGTATTTTTGCCCGGGGCTTGGGCTGGTACATGGTACGGATTGGGGTTATCTTTGCCATTTTGTCAATTATTTTGATGGAGTGGGCGTATTTCCACGCGCAAGCGAATGTGATTCCGAACGAGCTGAGTCGCGATCGCTGGAAAACGATGGTATTTACCACGCTCTGTCTAGCACAGATGGGTCACGCTTTGGCGATTCGCTCCAACACCCGTTTGACAATTCAAATGAATCCGCTGTCCAACCCCTACGTTTTAGGAGCTGTAGGGTTAACCACAGTCCTACAACTGCTACTGATTTACGTTCCGCCCTTACGAGCTTTCTTTGGCACTCACTACATAACTCCGATAGAATTATTAATCTGCTTCGGCTTCAGCAGTTTAATGTTCGTCTGGATCGAGTTAGAGAAGGTGTTTATCAACTGGCAACAGCGACGAAAAGGATAGAGTTAGCTGACAGTTGACAGTTGACGGTTAACTGTCAACCGTCAACTGTCAACCGTCAACAATTCTCCCCCCATATGTTCCTCAAAACCCTCCACTTGAAGCAATTTCGGAATTATCAGGAGCAGCGAGTTGATTTCGTTGCTCCTAAAACAATCTTGGTGGGTAATAACGCTCAGGGTAAGTCAAATTTACTAGAAGCAGTGGAATTGCTGGCAACCTTGCGATCGCACCGTTTGGCACGCGATCGCGATCTTGTGAGGGATGGAGAGGCATTTGGGCAAATTCACGCCCAGCTAGAGCGACAAACAGGAATCATCGATCTATCTGTAACTTTACGCCGTCAGGGGCGGCGGACGGTAGCTCTCAATAGCGAACAACTGCGCCGCCAACTGGATTTTTTAGGTGTCCTCAATGCTGTAGAATTTTCCAGTTTAGATTTAGAACTGGTGCGGGGTGCGCCAGAACAGCGCCGTCACTGGGTAGATACGCTGTTAATCCAGTTAGAACCCATATACGCCCATATCTTGCAGCAATACAATCAAGTATTGCGGCAGCGAAATGCATTTTTGAAAAGTAGAGGCGGGTTTCCAATGCCCGTACAGGAGAAGGAAGAACTAGTGGCTTGGGATGCGCAACTGGTAACTATTGGTTCGAGGGTAGTGAGGAGAAGGGCGCGGGCGATCGAACGTTTAGCACCCTTGG
The DNA here is from genome assembly GCF_000817735.3 of Scytonema millei VB511283. Classification (NCBI taxonomy): domain Bacteria; kingdom Bacillati; phylum Cyanobacteriota; class Cyanophyceae; order Nostocales; family Scytonemataceae; genus Scytonema; species Scytonema millei. Next base: position 642,184 of record NZ_JTJC03000002.1, read on the forward strand.
CTGCTGAGTGGCACGCTAGCATTAGCGATCGCGCCGAGGTTTTGCAAATTAGGTATGCTCCAAACGTACCGTTTGCCGAAACTCACCCTGAAGGAGTGCAGCAAGCTTTTTTGGACAAGATCGAGCAAAGAGCGATCGCCGAGCAGCATCAAGGTACAACTTTGGTCGGTCCCCACCGAGATGAAATTGAATTGACAATTAATCAAACTCCTGCTAAACAATATGGTTCCCAAGGTCAACAGCGCACCTTAGTTTTAGCCCTGAAGCTAGCAGAATTGAAACTGATCGAAGCGGTTGTGGGAGAGCCACCGCTACTATTACTAGATGATGTCTTGGCAGAACTCGATCTCAACCGTCAAAATCAACTTCTAGAAGCAATTCAAGACCGTTTTCAAACTTTGATTGCTACAACTCATTTAGCTGCCTTCGATTCCCAGTGGCTCCAAGCCTCGCAAATTCTCTCAGTTAATGCAGGGCAGATATTCAGTGACCAGTGACCAGTTAATTCTGACTTACGACTTACGACTTACCTCTTGGTCTGTCTTTCCAGTCTTTTAAATACAGTCAAAACGATCAAAGCCAAGATAGAACTAACTAGACCCGTTTGCCACAAGCCGCAACCAGCAGCAATTCCCAAGCCAGCAGAAACCCAAATCGCTGCCGCTGAAGTGAGTCCTCGTACCCGATCTATGCGAGATTGTGCTTGAGTCTCGCGCAAAATTTCTCCAGCACCAATAAACCCTACTCCAGCAGCAATTCCTTGAATGACGCGACTAATCGCATCACGTCCTTCTTCTGCTGTTGCCACAATTTGCAGTGGAATCAGAATTAACAATGCCGAACCCAAACTGACTAGCATATGCGTGCGTAAACCTGCTGGTTTGTGACCGATTTGGCGTTCTACACCGAGAATTGCCCCAAATACCAAAGCCATAGCAAGCCTGAAACAAATACTTAACCAATCATCAGGGGCAAAAGATATGTTGGTCATTGGTCATTGGTCATTGGTCGTTGGTCATTGGTCATTGGTCGTTGGTTGTTAGTTGCTACCACTCTCCTCCCTATTTCCTGTTCCCTGTTCCCTGTTCCCTGACAACTGATAACTGTTAACTGTTAACTGTCAAAAACTGCCGCAAGCGCAGCAATCCTAACGTCTGAGCCAAATTGAGTGGTAGCAAAGATACGCCTTCGATGCGCGATTGTACCCAGCCTTCGCCCCAGTACCATTCGTGAAATCCATCAATTCCACCGTGGAGTAATAGGCGCAAACAATTTGGTTTTGCCACATCTACTTGATGTTCGATCGCTACAGGTCCAATCCAACTAGTAAAAGTCAGACCTGAATGGAGTTGTTCTGGCATTCCTGAAGCTAACCGTTGTGGCGATAGCCATTTTTGCATTTGTTCGGGACGCAACAAACTATCTTTAATTGCTGCTGCCGATGCCTCTACTTCAATCCGTAACTGACTGTTTTGAAAACTACCCCACATAATTTATGACTCCAGTACTAATGCGATCGTAGCTTTTTACAGTGACCAGTGACCAGTTATCAGTTATCAGTTATCAGTTATCAGTGACCAATTTGCAATTAATTCCGACTTCCGACTCCCGACTCCCGACTCCCGACTCCCGAAGTATTTTAGAGTAAAGTGTAAAGCTGAATTCCCTAGTTAAAGGAGGAATTGGTGAAAAAGCTGGTCTGGGTGGCAGGGGGGATCTGTTTGGCAGCTGTGGGGTTGGTGCGTCCTGTGTGGACGCAGGAAACGCTGTCTATCGGAGCCGCGGGAATTGATGCCCAACGGCTGCATGAATTACCTTACAACTTAATTGGGCGGAAAATCGCGATCGGTCAGGTGGAGATTGGACGACCTGGAAAGTTTGGCTTGGATAAGGCGGTTTCCAAAGAACCTGCGATCGCCCCAGCTGGTGTATTTTTGCGTAATGGTGCGGCTAAGGCAAATACGAATATTGACCCCCACGCCCAAAATGTTGCCAGCATTATGATTAGCGATCGCAAAACTTTGGCGGGGATAGCTCCAGGCGCTAGGTTATACTCGACTGCGGTAGGCTCGGTGAAGTATGCCGGACAGCCGGAAGAATGTTTATCCGCACAATCAACAGCAAGCCGCAATAGCGGTGACGTGCGGGCGATTAATTTTAGTTTTGGTGAAACTTTGGAACGCGACCCGCGACCGGAGGCGAGATTAGATGGTAATTCTCTACTAACTCGCTGTCTGGATTGGTCTAGTCGCGTCCACGATGTTTTGTATGTTATTGCCGGAAATCAGGGGAAGGGCGGAATTCCCATTCCTACCGATAATTACAACGGCATGAATATTGCTTTTTCCTCCCGTCAAGACGGAATTTTCCGCAAAGTTGACGTGACTAATTTAAGTGCCACTGGTGGCGGTGTTAAGGGTAGATTGCGGGGACGGGAAATGAATCTCGGTACGCGGCAGTCGATTAGTTTGGTTGCTCCTGGCAATAGGGTTTTTGCCCTCAACCCCGATGCTAAGGTCAAGGAGGTTACGGGTACGAGTTTTGCCGCACCTCACGTTACGGCTACGGTAGCGCTGCTACAGGAATATGGGGATAAACAGATTAAGACGGCGATCGCCTCTCGCCCCCCAATTCACAGCAGGGGGTTGAGGGGATCGCAGAATTGGAGTTTAGATGCGCGTCGCCATCAAGTGATGAAAGCGGTGTTGCTCAACTCTGCTGATAAAGTACAAGATGTGGGTGATGGCTTGCGATTAGGGATGAGTAAGACGATTATTGACAAACAGAATCGCAATTGGATCGATTCCGATGCTTACCGTCAGCCCAAAGTTTCTTTAAATTCTGAAATCGGTGCAGGTCAATTGAATGCTTTTCGCGCCTACGAACAGTTTAAAGCAGGACAGTGGCAATCTTTGCAACCAGTTCCAGCTCTGGGCTGGAACTATCATCAACTCAAAGCTAACTCTGCTGAAGATTACGTCCTCGCCGCACCTTTGAAACAGGGTAGTTATGTTGCAATTACTCTAGTATGGGATCGATTCGTAGAGTTGAGAGATAAAAATCAAAATAGTGAATTCGATCTCGGAGAAGATTTTCGCGATCGCGGTTTAAATAATCTCGACCTTTACTTATTAAATGTAGACTCCAACGCTGCTGCTAGTAAGATTTGTACCTCAACTAGTGAGGCTGATAGTATCGAGCATATTTTTTGTCCAGTTCCCACGACAGGCAATTACAAAATTCGCGTCCAATTTCGTCAACAAGTAAATCAACCCTCTCAACCTTACGCGATCGCCTGGTGGACTGTACCCGCTCAGTAAGTTAAATATCAAAAGTGAAAAGTCAAAAAAGTGAAATTTTTCAACTTTCTAACTTTCTATTTGGAGAAGACGAGGAGCTTCAGGTTCAACTATTGGTGCAGTTAAAGCTGGCTTAATACTTTCGAGTTGCTGAGACTTTGGAGCTAATAACAAAGACAGTAGCTTAGGCAAGCTGAGACACAGAGCAATGTTAGCAAAAGTTAGAACTAGACAATCGAGAAAATTCATAGTTGCAATTGCCTCCCTAAAGATTCCCACTAAACGCTGTGCGTTTTTTGGATATCTTTTTAGTTTGCAGCATATTGAACCCAAAAGATCTAATCGATTCTTTTGAGTTTCTTTTCACTGCAATAAGCTAACTTTATTAATCAATTTGTTGCTATTGCCTGTATATTTAAAATATAACCTCTTCTGTAACAAAAAAGAAATATAAGAGGAAATTTATAGTAATTAAAGTAAAAAGTGAATAGATTAGGACAAGTCAATTGTCTATACCATTTTGTTATGACTGTACTACAGAAGATCCCGCCAACCCCCCTTAAAAAGGGGGCTATAGAGTGTAGGGAGGGCAATGCAAACCTTACGACGATCGTGGGATTTAAAACTGGACTTCATACTCAACTACAGCTTGCGTATCGTCGGCAAAATCTGTGGCGGCGCGGACGCGGGTGTTGTCGTTCAAGCGATAGCTCAAACCGAATTGAGCTGGTTGTTGTGCAGTTAAGAATGTCAAAACCGAGACATAAGCATTGCGCGTGATATCAACGCCAGCCTCAGCCGCTAGACCAAGAGTAGAAGAGCGCGATCGCTCCTCATTAGAAATAGAAGTGGGGAATAAACGCAGCTCTGATAAACCCAAAGTATTGCCAATGTCGGTAAACGTATTTTGAAAGTTACCTAATATAGCTGTTCCTGCCAGATTAACTAGTCCCGTCGCCGTATCACCACCACCCTGTCCTGCCAAAGTTTGCGCGAAACCACCACCAATTAGAGCGATAATCTCTGATTGACTGCGGGAAGGGCTACTTGTCAGTTCCAAATTTTCAAATAATTGGCTAGCTGGTCCTTTAGCAATTGCCCGCACGCGAACGGTATTTACGGAACCGATATCTGTAGATAAAGTATTGTCGGAAACTTCGCTACTAATATTAGTAGAAGGAACTTGCGATCGCGTCACTTCTGGTACTGAGGCAATTAGCCGGACGTTCAGCGTCGGATCTAAGGCTTGTTTTGGTGTAAAGGTTGCTTTCTGTTCGTAACCCCGTTCTAACTCAAACTGAGTTGTAAACAAATTCACGCTGCCACGTTCTAACTCGATCGTTCCTTGAGGGCGCAGATCGCCCAGCATACCATTTACCACCAGAGTTCCAGCCGCTTGAAAGTCCAGAATCGGTGGTAACGTTACAGAAACATTATTTCCTAAAGTCAAACGCAGATCGCTCAACTCCACAGGTGCTTCAGTAGCTCCCCCAGCTCCCCCAGCTCCCTCAGCTTCCCTAGCTCCCTCAGCTTTCTTCTGCCCCTGCGCCCCAGGCGTAACCGGAGCATTGCTAGTCGGCAGAAAAACCTGACCGTCCGCCAGCAGAACTTGACCCCCGATTGTGGGGTTAAGTGCGGAACCAGTTACGGTGACTTTGCCATCAACGCCTCCTTGATACAAATTGGGTAAATTCAACCTCAGTCGATCTAAAGAGACGGTGAGGGGATTAGCAGCATCTGGGTCGTTCGCAGCCAGATTCTCAAAAATCGGAATCACGCCTTGGGCAACCACCTGACCCCTGGAAAAATCGCCTTGAATTCCCTTGACGAGAATGCGATCTTCGTTAAATAACACCGTACTATTGACATTTGTCAATGGATCTGCTATAGCCGCAGCAGTAATAGTGGCATTTTTGACTTGAGCAATTCCCTTCGCTTCTGGCTGCTTGAGAGTACCGCGTACTTGCAGTTGAACTTGCCCTTCACCGCTTTTCCATGCCACTTGGTCGGTCAAAACATTGAGTAAGGCTAATCCTTGATTTTGGACGTTGACATCTAAACGAATCTGGTCGCTATCCGGTTTAACCGAAGCGAAAGGTAATTGTAAGGGAATACTACCAGTCGCCGTTAATGGGTCGGGTCCAGCAATCAGAATGTTGCTACCGAAACCGAGACGGGCATTAGCATAGCTGAAACTAGCCGCAGCTGATTCTACGGGGTTTTGATTGATCGTGCCTTCACTGAGTTGAAATTCTCCGACTGCTAAGGGGTTCTCGGTACTACCAGCAATGGTTGCCGTACCATCTACATTACCTGTCACGGCGATCGGTAATTCGACAAAATCATTGAGTAGGCTTAACGGAAAGCCCCTGACTCGTAACTGACCTGATTGCTGTTCGCTGCTAAAACGACCAGTCAAAGCTACAGTGGTGTTTTCGTCCAATCTCACCCGCGCGGGGAGTAAGGTTAGCACTCCGTCATTAAAGTTACCAGTAGCAACGAGGCGATCGGCAGTATATTTGCCCCACTGCCACTTATCTCCTCTTAAATTGAAATCAGCGGCAATGCCCTGTTGGGGAGAACCACTAGCAGTAATTTCGCCACCAAAAGTCCCTTGAAGTTCAGCTAGAGCTGGAACTGGAAAAGCATCCTCACGTTGCTGGCGCTGCTGTTGGAGTAAAACTAAAACTTCCGAATAACGACGTAGTTGAGTTAATAGCGATCTATTTGGTGCGCCGACTTGTAAAATTCCTAAATCTTTTGCTGTAGCGTAATCGGGAGGCTGAAAACCGCGTTGCAGGTCTTCAAAGTCATAAATTTGCAGGGCGCTGAGGATATCTTGAATGTTGCCTTGGGCGATATTCGCTTTAGCTTGAAATTGAGGACCTTGAGGAGTTTGGTTGAAGCTACCTGCTAAAGCATAGCGACTTTGACCTTTGACAAATTCACCATTAGTCAGCGTCCCGTCACCGTTCCCGTAACGAAATTGTGCCGCTAAGCGATCGCCCTGCAATCTACCTATACCAGGTTGAGTTACAGCCACATCTCCTTGAGCGGTTAGACGGTCGGGATTGACTGTCAAATCGGCTGATAAAATGCCACTGACTGGACCCGTGAGGTAGGGGTTAGCTGGTGCAGACAAATTCAGCACCCGTAAAGGAAAATTTTCGACATTAACTAATAAATTCTCGCCCTGACTTTTCCCAGTGGCGATCGCCTCATCCAATCTCACCGTAAAATTATTCGGGCGAAAGTCGGGGTCGAGACTAACAGCAACGCGATCGTTTTGATTCCCAACTAAATCTAAATTTAATCCCCTACCCGGTTGCAGCCGTAAATCTCCCGCTAATAGCGGATCGAAAGCTACATTATTGACGGCAAAGTTTTGTAGTCGCACGTTGCCTACAACATTCGGTACTGGTAAATTGCCCGTAACCTGTCCGACAAAACTGACTCTACCCGCCACGCTACTATTAGGTGGCAACTGTACGGGAGCGTTTTTGAGATCGTAGTCCCGCGCTTTGACGTTAAAATTTAACCCCCTTATCGAGGCAACATTTTGCGGGTCAACACTAACTCTGCCGTTCGCTTGAATATTTCTAGATCTGAGTTGGGGAATATTTAAAGTGTTGCCATTCCAATTTAAGGAAGCAGTCAGAGGTTGTCCGATTAACTCTTCCGACAAGCGAACTCGCCCCGCTGCTGTAATTCCTGCCGGACTGAATTCGCTGATAGTTCCGGCTAAGTTGGCATCACCCGTGAGTAAACCTCGTAATTGTGGATTAAATCGATTGAGCTGGATTCCATTTGTATTAACAGCCACCTGCCAGCGACCGTTATTGAGTTGAATATCCCTAGCATTAATCGTACCTCCGGCAACATTTAACCTCCCCGTGCCGCTACCCCGTAACGTTGCTGGAGTAAAAGCAGTGGTACTCCCCGATAGATTCAGCCTTCCGTTCAGACTTCCCGCATACTGAGGAGGTACGGGGGCAAGTCGTTCCAATTGTAACCCCGTTGCTTGCAATTGAGTCTGCCAGCGTCCGGCGGCTACCTGGATACTAGGAACGTTAATCGTCCCCCCACCAATACCCGTTAATTGACCCGCACCTGTAGCAGTGAGTTGTTGTGGTTTAGCTGGGTCGAGCGTACCAGCAAGATTAAACGTACCATTCACCGGATTTTGCAAGCTGGGCGGGACTTGCGTTAACTGTCCCAATCTCACCCCAGATGCTTTAATTGCTGCTTTCCAACGTTGGTTGACCAATTCCCCAGCCGCCGAGACATCGCCCCCAGCCACGCGGAAAATTGTATCGCGGAGGAAGAGGTTATTGGCGTTGTAAATAACGAGCTGTCCTTTACCTGGATAGGTTGCTTGGGGTGCTTGCCAATTGACCACTGTACGGGGTTTCTCTGGCGTACCTGTAACTTGGGCTTGGGCGGTGACAATTCCGACTTTTGCAGCTTGGTTAGTTACGCCATAGGCTTTGGCGATCGCATCCCCTGGAATATTATTAGCAATAAACTTAAAATTTAATCCTGCTGTCTGTTCTGGTTTGAGGGCTAATTTCAGCGTTCCGTCACCCGTCACCTTGCCCCCAGCGGCAGGCGTAGCTGATATATTCGGAAAATTTAACGTTCCCGCTCCCGTATCCAGGGTAAAATTCGTACTAACTCGACTGATATTTAACCGATCTAACCGAACTGGTTTGATGTTTACCACATCTCCAGTCAAAATAGCCGCTTCTACAGGTCCTGTCAGTTTGACTTGCGATCGAAAAACACCGTCAACAGGTACGGGTACTTGTAATTTTAAGCTGGAAATTGCGGCGGCGGCGCTGACAGCATCGACGTAAGCCGAAAGATTGAAGCCTTTTTCTATGTCCAGGGAGCCTTTAGCGACAGCTGGAATTTTGCCATAGCTACTGGAAACGTTATCTAGGTAAATTTCCGTTCCCTTAAACTGCAACCTTCCCTGCGAATTATTAAAGGCTTGCGGCAATTGGTTAACTTGAGCTGTAACCTTGTTGAGGTCGGCAGTACCGTACAAACCCAACAGTTTTACAGGCGTGAGTTCGGCTTTAAAATCGCTGTTGACTCGACCACCTTGAATGACTAACGGTAATTCAATCAGCCGCGTTAGATCGGAAGCTAAAAATTCTTGCGTATTAATATTGATACTGGCTCGTCCCGAGTCGGCGCGAAAATCTCCATCAAGCTTTAGCTCTCCCCCTGTCTGCGGTTTTCCCGCTAAATTAAAATTAATTAGATTATAGTTCTCGCGAAAAGTTGCTTCTCCGTTAACTTGGTTGAGGGTGACAGTATTACGTGGTGTAGAACGAGTCAGTTGTTGAACGTTGGACACTAACACCGCTTGGGCATTCCGCCAGCCAATCCGATTGAGAGCAATTTGAATTGGACCTCCCGCTTCACCACCTGTAGCAATATCAGTATTTACCCAGCGTCCTTGGGTATCTTGCTGCACGTAAGCTTTTGGGTTAACAAGCGTGACATCTAAGGGTAAAGTGCGAGTCAAAAGCACTGATAAGGGGTTATAGTTTACCTCCACTGCTTCAATCGATGCCGTATCTGGGTCGGTAGCAGTAGCCGGGACAGAAGTAGCACCCAAGCGTAACCCCGTCAAACCAAACCGTTCGACGCGCCCGACTTTAATCGGTCGTTTGAGGGTTTGGGAAAGATTTTTTTCGACAAGTGGCGATAGCTGTTCGTAAATGAATCGATTTATCCACCACGCACCAGCTGCTACCCCTACCAATATTGGTACGCCAATAACAACAGTAGTCCGACTAAATAAGATATTCTTGAGACGGTTCGGTCGGGGAGATTGGTGAGAATCTTCAGTTTCCGGCTCAGTGAAATTAGACATAACCCCTCACGGCTGATCTGGACGGCTGGAGCTAGTGGCAAAAACCCACACCTGGGAGCAGCGCCAACTTTAAGGATAATTCAAGATTTGAAATGTGAAATTATCGTTACGGGATTGTTAACATCTATTTGCACAAAATAACCAAAAATATTACCCGTTCATCAAAAAAACTGCGTCTACATAAAGGTATATAAGAGGGAGCAGGGAGTAGGGAGCAGAGGAAGCTCCAGGAGCAGAGGAGAGATCGGAAGCAATTCTAGTCACTAGCCACCAGCCACTAGTCACTGATAACTGATAACTGATAACTGATTAAGATTATGGTTAACAAGAAAGGAAGGGATGACTAAAGGTAAATTGGAACGGAGGGAGTTATGATTGCACCCATGCGTGTATTTGTGTTACTGTTTAATGCCCGCACGGAAAATGAGGGCATTCATACTATTCAAACAGGCGATCGCAATAAGGTATTGATGTTTGAGTCAGAAGATGATGCAGCACGTTTTGCCTTAATGCTAGAAGCACAAGATTTTCCCGCCCCTACGGTGGAAGCGATGGATGCAGAGGAAATCAAGGATTTTTGCGACAGTGCTGGCTATGACTGGGAAGTTGTTCCAGAAGGTGCGCTTGCACTTCCACCAGAAATCAACATAGAGCAAACCGACTGGCAATTAGATGATGAAGGTAAACCCTTAGTTGAAGAAAAGTCTGACTCAGATATGTCCGATAATGAGTTGGATAGCATTAGGCGGCGGTTGGAAGGCTTATTGTGATTAGGGAGTGGATAGTTGTTGGTTGACAGTTGACAGTAAACGCTACGTTACACTGCGTGAAGACGGTTAACTGATAACTGATAACTGATAACTGATAACTGATAACTGATAACTGATAACTGATAGATTATGGATCGCGGTCATCTACTAACAGAACAGGTTAATCCTAGCAGTCAGAATCTAGACAAACTCAGTTGTTTAGAGTTGGTAGAGTTATTTAACTGCGAGGATGCCAAAGCAGTAGCGGCGGTGGCAGAAGCGAAGCAAGAATTAGCTGAGGCGATCGCCCGTACAGCAAAATCGTTGCGTCACGGGGGGCGGCTGTTTTATATTGGAGCGGGAACGAGCGGACGTTTGGGTGTATTGGATGCTTCAGAGTGTCCGCCGACGTTTTGCACCTCACCAGAAATGGTACAGGGAATTATTGCTGGGGGTGCGGCGGCTTTAGTTCGCAGTTCGGAAGACTTGGAGGATCGGGCGGAGGATGGCGTAGGTGCGATCGCCCAACATAAAATTACTCAATTAGATGTTGTTGTGGGCATTACCGCAGGGGGAACCACGCCTTACGTTCAGGGTGCGTTGCAAGCAGCCAAAGCTAGAGGAGCTACGACAATTTTTATCGCTTGCGTACCGCAAGAGCAAGTCCAAATTGATGTGGATGTAGATATTCGCCTGTTGGTAGGAGCGGAGATTTTAGCAGGCTCGACGCGACTCAAAGCCGGAACCGCTACTAAATTGGCATTAAATATTATTTCTACGGGGACGATGGTGCAGTTGGGCAAAGTTTACGGCAATCGTATGGTAGATGTTGCCGTGACAAATAACAAGTTACGCGATCGCGCTTTACGCATTTTACGCGACCTCACCGATTTAGAGCCCGATGCAGCTGAAACATTACTCGATCGCAGTGGTAAATCGGTAAAATTGGCTTTATTAATGCACTGGACTGGGTTAGATAAAGCAGAAGGCGATCGGTTGTTAGTAGAACACAAAGGTAATCTCAGGGCTGCTGTTGCGAGTTGTCAGGGGTAAACCTCCTCTTTGTACGTAGCGATTATTTGGTCAGCAATTGAATAGTTAAATAACTGCGTCTAGTATTCCCTCGGCTCCCTACTCCCTTGTACGGGCGCACATCTGTGCGCCCCTACCGACTCCCCAATTTTCCAAGGGTGACGCACTCCGCTACAGTAGACTTATGCTCCCTAGCTGCGATCGCAATTCACAATGTTTACTACGGCATCAGAAACCCCCATCATCCTCACCGTTGTCTTGGTTGCACTCGGTATCTTGAGTTGGGGCTTTATCAGGGCGAGGCGATTTGGCAAACTCGGCATTCTTGCCTGGTTACAGTCAGTAGTGCTGATCTCTCCCTGGCTGCTATTCTTTGGCTTATTCGCCACCGGAATTTATCTCAATTTGGCGGGAGTGTTGCTGTTAATTGTCGCTTCGACAGCCATATATGTCTTTCTCGGCAATCGTCTCCGCGCCGCTGGTCAAGATGCTATTCTCCGCGCCAAAGCCACAGAAAAACTGTCAGGTAACTCGACAACCCCAGAACCAAATGCAGCAGATGATGGTTCGGTCAAGGCAGCAGAAATACTGAACAAACCGGAGGTGATGCCCATCCCAGATGAAGACCTGACTGCCATTCGCGGTATTTTTGGCATCGACACATTTTTTGCCACAGAGTCAATTCCCTATCAGGATGGCGTAATTTTCAAAGGCAACCTACGCGGAGAACCGGAAGCAGTTTACAATCGCCTCAATGCAACCTTGCAAGAACGCATGGGAACGAGCGAAACAGCTCCAGAGAAACCCCGCTATCGCTTATTTTTGGTGGAAAATGTCGATGGTAGACCAGTCGTCATCATCCTTCCTAGCCGCAACGACCCCCGCCCCTCAACCGTAGGACAAAAGATTTTCGCGCTAGTTCTCTTTCTGGCTACCATTGCTACTAGTTTAGAAACTGCTGGTATCCTGCAAGGATTTGACTTCTTTACAACTCCAGCTCGTTTCCCCGAAGCTTTACCAATTGCATTGGGAATTTTGGCTGTTTTAGCCGCTCATGAAATCGGACATCGGGTATTAGCCCAGCGCTACCAAGTTCGCCTCAGTCCTCCCTTCTTCCTGCCAACGCTGCAAATTGGAGCATTTGGAGCAATCACCCGGATTGAGTCGCTACTACCTAATCGTACAGCCCTATTTGACATTGCTATAGCTGGTCCCGTGGCTGGGGGTGTTGTTTCCTTACTCATGCTGTTTGCGGGTTTGATCCTCTCGCATCCTGGCAGTATGTATCAGGTTCCGTCGCAATTTTTCCAAGGCTCAATTTTGGTGGGAGCCTTATCTAAAGTTGTGTTAGGTTCTGCCGTCAACCAAGCTTTAGTAGACGTTCACCCGTTGACAATAATCGGTTGGTTGGGTTTAGTCATTACAGCACTGAATCTGATGCCAGCCGGACAGCTAGATGGCGGGCGAGTCGTACAAGCAATTTACGGGCGCAAAACCGCCGGACGCACGACTTTTGCAACCGTCATCGTTTTGGCGATCGCATCTTTAGCTAATCCGTTAGCTTTATACTGGGCAGTTGTTATCCTTTTCTTGCAACGAGATTTAGAACGCCCTAGCCTGAACGAGTTAACAGAACCAAATGACGCAAGAGCCGCATTAGGCTTACTCGCTTTATTCTTGATGATAGCTATCCTCCTACCCCTCACACCCGCATTAGCAGGACGCTTGGGAATTGGTGGTTAATCAGAGATTTCAAAGTCTCCTTTTTAAGGGGATTTAGGGAGTTCTCAAAGTCTTTATGAAGAATTTAGGGGTTCTCACAGTCTTTCTGGGGGATTTAAGAGGATTTCAAAGTCCCCCTTTTTAAGGGGGATCTTATAACCATTTTCAATCAAATGAAACACATAGTTTGTAGGGGCGCACAGCTGTGCGCCCCTACCAGGATCGCGCAGGTAATTTTAGATAGATCGCTATAGACATAACAAAAATTTGGACGAACCCAAAACTTGACTTCATACTTTCCACATCATACTTTTTAAAATTTTTATATATCTAATCTTACTTTGATAAATTTATTCATAACAATATTGCAATACATCCAAACCATATTCTCTCGCAAACTTCCATCATAAAAATTACAATAATTCCTCGTAAAAACTCAATGAAAAATCTGTACAAACGCTGAAAATAAGAAACCCTAAATTTCACTGAAGCGCTTGAATTTTGCCTGAGCCAGACTTGAACTCAACGAGTTCTATTAAAGTCTTTGGCTTTGTGTCAAAAGTTCTGATTAGTCAATATCAAGCAGAAAGAGCAAGAATTATCCGCTCTGAAGGAACATTTCAAACAGATTCTTTGCGGATTGCTTTTCAAAAACTATTACATGAATACTGCAAAAGTAAAGATTTTCAACTAATTCCCGAGTTAGATTATCAAACTAGAATTGGTAGAATTATTTACCCCAATGGTACAGTTAAAGATGCTCTGCGCCTAAATTGGGGTTATTGGAATAGAGAAGCTAATAATTTAGACCGAGAAATTGAAAATAAACTATCTCAAGGATATCCAGATAGCAATATTTTATTTGAAGACTCACAAACGGCAGTTTTAATTCAAGCTGGAACTGAAGTGATGCGCATTTCCATGCAAGATGGAGACGCACTAGAGCAAATTCTCAATCGTTTTCTCAACTATGTTCCTCCAGAAGTCAGAGATTTTCGCGCTGCGATTGAGACGTTCAAGCAAGACTTACCAACAATTCTCAATACACTACGAGACATGTTGGAACAACAAAGCGCTAGAAATCCAGAATTTCAAAGGGCAAAACATCAAATTTGGGAAATTTGCAAAGAATCAATTAATCCTGAAATTTCTTTATTAGATATTCGGGAAATGATGGTTCAGCATATTCTAACGGAAGATATTTTTATCAATGTATTTAATGAAGCTCAACATCATCAAGAAAATAATATTGCTCGCGAATTACAACAAGCTTTAAATACCTTTTTGACAAGTAGTACAAAAAATAATCTGCTTAGTACCATAGAACGTTATTATGGTGTGATTAGAAGAAATGCTAATAATATCTACAACCATTATGAAAAACAAAAGTTTTTAAAAGCTATTTATGAGAACTTTTATCAAGCATATAACCCCCAGGTAGCCGATCGCTTGGGAATTTTTTATACACCAAATGAGGTAGTGCGTTTTATCATTGAAAGCGTAGATAATTTACTAGAACGGTATTTTCGCAAGAAATTAGCTTCAAAAAATATCGAGATTCTCGATCCCGCAACTGGTACGGGAACTTTCATCACTGAATTAATTGAATACTTACCGAAGAATAAACTCACATACAAGTATAAAAACGAAATTTTTTGTAACGAGATTGCAATTTTACCTTATTACATAGCTAATCTGAATGTTGAATTTACTTACAAGCAAAAAATGGGGAGATATGAAGAATTTAAAAATATTTGTTTTGTCGATACTCTAGAACACGCTTTTTTTGAAGGTAAGCAAGAAGATTTATTGAGCTTAAATATAGAAAACAACGAACGCATTCAACGCCAAAACAATCGCACCATTTCTGTAATTATTGGCAATCCTCCATATCATGCCGATCGCAACATTAGTTATACCGCGATCGATCGCCGCGTGAAAGAGACTTATATTAGAAATAGTCAAGCGCGGAAAACGAAAGCATACGATCTATACACTCGGTTTCTGCGTTGGGCATCCGATCGCTTGGGTAAAAATGGTATTATTGCTTTTGTTTCTAATAACTCTTTTATCGATGCTCGAACTTACGATGGCTTGAGAAAAGTCCTTGTTGAAGAATTTAACGAAATTTATATTATTAATCTTAAAGGTAACGCTCGCACGAGTGGCGATCGCAGGCATCGAGAAGGAGGTAATATATTTAATGATAAAATTCGTGTGGGAATTGCTGTTTATTTTTTAGTTAGAAAAGAACGTAGTTGCGGTTGTCAAATTTATTATCATGCTCTCCCTAACTACGCTACTACAGAGGAGAAAAATCTTTATTTAAGCGAACGGAAGTTTTCAGAAATTCAGTTCGAGCAGATCGTACCAGATGCAGATAATAATTGGCTCGGTCAAGTAGATAATGATTTTTATACTCTCATCCCCCTCGCCGATCGCGAAACTAAGTTTAGTAAAACGCAACAGGAAGTCAAAGCGGTTTTTAAATTATTTACCCTTGGGGTTATTACTGCTAGAGATGAATGGGTGTATGCCGAGTCAGAAACTGCTCTAGAACAAAAAGTTAGATTCTTTATTGGTATTTATAATCAAGCAGTTGATAACCGAAACGCACGGGACAATTTCGATCGTACTATCAAATGGACGAGAAGATTAAAAAGGTATCTAAATCGAAGCATAAGATATCAATTTAAAACTAACAATATTCAAGACTGTTTATACAGACCATTTGTGACTAAAAAATTGTACTTTAGTCCAGGGTTGAATGAGATGCAATATCAGCTAGGGCAAGTATTTGACAGCAACCGCCAAAATTTACTCATCGGTTTTACTGCACCTGGTTCAACTAAATCATTCATGACTTTAGCAAGCGATCGCATTCCAGATTATCATCTTATCGGTGATTCGCAATGCCTGCCTCTATATCGCTACGATGAAAATGGCAATTGCATTGATAATATTACCGATTGGGGACTGGAGCAATTTCAAAATCATTACAACGAAGCAATTACAAAATTAGAGATTTTTCATTATACCTATGCCGTTCTACACTATCCTGCATATCGCACAACATATCAGCAGAATTTAAACAGAGATTTTCCCCGCTTACCTTTCTACAACAATTTTCAACAGTGGGTGAATTGGGGACAACGGTTAATAGAATTACATATTAATTATGAAACAGTAGCACTCTATCCCCTCCAGCGCATCGATCTCCCAACACGCAACGCTATGAAAGTGAAATTGAAAGCAGATCGCGATCGCGGCAGAATTATTATAGATCCGGTGACAACCTTAGAAGGTATTCCCACAACAGCTTGGGAATATATGTTAGGAAACCACTCAGCTTTAGAGTGGGTGTTAGAGCAATATAAAGAGAAGAAACCTAAAGACGCAACTGTAGCCGCCAGATTTTATACTTACCGCTTTGCCAATTATAAAGAGCAAGCGATCGCATTGTTGCAAAGAGTCTGTACTGTCAGCGTCGAGACAATGCGGATCGTGCGAGAAATGAACAGTTAGTAAAACTACAATTAAAACATAGATATGTAGGGGCGCACAGCTGTAGTGCGCCCCTACTTACATTTTGCACATCACAAAAGCCACGATCGCGCAATTCGTATATTTACTGAAGTGATTAGAAAATTGTTAAGCCAAAATCAACGCAAGTGGACTTACCATTTTGCGAGATAACAGGCAATGATTGTTCAAGCGCCTCAGCCTAACGTACAAAATTTGCAGCAAGAAGCGATCGCTTTATTCAAGGAAATTGGTTTTCTGATGGATAACGCCGCCAGCGCGCTCAGCACTGATAGTTCTAGCGATAAGTACAAAGACTTTCAGCAAGAGGTCTTGAGTGTATCTCACAATGTGGAAAAATTAGAGCTGATGATGGCGATCGTTGCGCCGATGAAGGCTGGTAAGTCCACAATTATCAACGCCATTGCCGGACAGGAAATTCTTCCTAGTCGCAATGCAGCAATGACAACCCTACCAACACAAATTATTTTTAACCCGGATTTGACTCAGCCAACCTTAACCCTGAGTCCCGAAATTATCTCTGTTTATCAACAAACGCTTCAGGCTTTACAAACAAAGATTCAAGCTTTGGGAATGCAGCGCATCCAAGATAAGATCGCGCAATATCCGCATTTACAAGATTTGCTGCCCAAAATTCAAGACCCCACAAGTCTACAGTTGCAGGAAATAACCTCTGGACGAGAGGAAATTATTCAGGTATTGATGAGTTTGAATGATATCGTTCGCCTTTGCAATACCATTGACCCATCTACAGACCCCTTGGGAAGGCTTACAGAAGTTCCCTGCATTCAGGTTCCACTCGGGCGATCGCGCAATTTATCTTCAGAGGATACAGCTAATAATAAGCCAGATCTAATTGGAAATTTGGTCATTGTCGATACCCCTGGACCCAACGAAGCGGGAGAAAACCTTAAACTTGCTACAGTAGTCGCCGAACAACTCAAGCAAAGCTCGATGGTGTTGATCGTTCTTGACTTCACCCAGTTGAAAACAGAAGCCGCCGAACAGGTAAAACGAGACGTACAAAGAGTTATCGATCTACGGGGTAAAGATAACCTGTACATTTTAGTGAACAAAGTCGATCAACGGCGCGAAGGCGACATGACATCAGAACAGCTGCGCCAATTTATTGCAGCTGAATTTGGCATTGGCGATGACGATACAAACCAAGTATTTGAAGTCTCAGCTAGAAGGGCATTTTCTGCCGCTCACTTTACCCACGAACTAGAGCAGCACCCCGATCTTACTCTGAGTGAGATTCCCGCAGCACGGGTATTAGCTCAAGAAGTCTTCGGGATTGATTGGGAAGAAGAACTAGCAGAAGTCACCTCAGAAGAAATTCGCAAAAAAGCGCAAAAATTATGGAATAAGTCTGGTTTTGAGCCATTTTTAGAAAAAGCTGTAAAAGCATTGATGGAGCGCGCCGCACCTAAGTGTTTGAAATCTGCCCTTAATCTCGGTCGCAGTCGTTTGGTACAACTAAGGGATGAAGTCAAACTCCGCAGTAGTGCCATTTGTCAAGATGCAGAGAAATTGCAGCTAGAGTTATATGCGCTAGAAGCCGATTTGCATCGCCTCGAATTGTGTCGCAGCCGCCTCAAGGATGTCGATTCGATCAAATCTCAACTGCATCAAAATCTCCACGAACTGTTGCAAGTGCTGAAAAAAGAAGCAACTGTGAATTTAGAAATTTTCTTTGCCAAAGAAGAGTACCAACGGGCTGACTTAATTAAAAAGATGGACATGAGAGCGCGGGAACTTTTCTTAACTAATATTGGTGACTTTGAACTTTTTCCTAAGTGGGTATCGTCGCGTCTTAAATCGCAAGTTGAGTTTAAAACTTCTGGTTTATTTGAATTTGAGAGTCCCGAAGTAGCAGAAGAGTTTGTCGATCAGGCAGTCACGTATGTTAAACAGAGGGCAGATAGTTTATTAAGCAGCGTCCGCGCTCGCACGAGTCAAGAAATCGAACAGGCGCGTCAAAGCCTATTAGAGCTTCTAGAACAAGAAACAAAGCCAATTATTGAAGGAGCTTGTCAGCGATTAAATGAAGCTTTCAACTTAGATTTATCTCTGCCGACAATGCAGTGGGAGTCTTTTGAGACAATGGGTTTTGTCAGACCTCCAGTTAAAAGGCAAAGTCGATTTGTCGATCGCGGTAATGTGGAAGTATTAAGAAATCAGCGTCAGTGGTGGCATTGGTTGTGGATAGTTCCCGTAGAAGTCAAAGTTCAGATCCGACGACCGCGAGTGATTGAAGATTACTATACTGTATCTTTAAATACGCTAATTGCCAAAGTGAATCAATCGATTGAAGGCAGTATTGATAATATTAACTTGGAGATCGAGAAATATCTCGATAAAGATTTTCAGCAAAGAGTAGATGTATTTTTTGCAAATCTCGATACCTTTCTCCACAATTATAGAGATAATTTAAGTCAAGCTCAGGCAGATCAAAAACTATCTCTAGAAGAGAAAGAAAAATTGGTAGAAGAATTGAGTTTTCTTCTACCTGAAGCCACAGCGCAAATCCAAACCGCAGAGACCTATATTGAATATACAGACCAAATGCTGAGTGACTAGTGCAAGAGGACAAGGTGGACAACCTAGACAAGGGAGACAAGGGGATAATTCTAGCCACTAATCACCAGCCACCAGTCACTCACCCGACTGCCTCATTTTGCAGTAGCGCTATTACCCGTTTGTTTTTGTGCTTGTTGCAAATGCTCTTGCACTGTGGGTAAGACTTTAGCAGCAAAAGCTTTTAAATCTGGGTCTTGACCTTGTTTCGCCTGCTGGCTGAATAAAGCTTCTTGCTGGGCGTGGGCTTTAACTCCTGCCTCGTTCATATATGCCTTATCAAAAGCGCTGCCAGAAAGCTTTGATAGCTTTGCCCGTACAGCTTCATTTTTTTGACCGATCGTTTTTGGTGGAGTTACACCTTTTTGTTTTGCCAAAGCCATTAGCTCTTGATTAACTTTAGTATGCTCGTCAATCATCTGCTGAGCATAATCTTTTACCTCTTGGCTAGAGGCGCGTTGCAAGGCAAGTTTTCCGAGTTGGACTTCTGCCATTCCCCCTTGGGCTGCTTCAGCAATAAACTGCCGATCTTGAGTGCTGAGTTGCTGATTTTGCCCTGTTGTACTGGGTTGAGTCTGAGTTGAATCGCGATTAGGTTGGTTGATGCTGGGATTCGACTCAGTTGCACCTGGTTTAGAGCGAGTTGCATCAGGAACAGGTTGCGTCGTTGTCCCAGGAGAAGACTGAGTTGGAGATTGACTCGATTGTGCTAAGGTTTTGTATTCTAAAGAGACAAACAACCCGACTGCCACAAGAGCAGCAGAGACAATTTTACGTTGCATTGTTACTAAACTTCCTTGCTTTGTAATGCTTATGTATTCCTCACACCCTCAGTCATGCCGTCAAGAGACTGACAGATCGCGGGTGTTTGTTAAGCGATTGTTAAAGATGCGGCGATCGCATTTGACTAGTACATCTGCTTCGCTCACACCTATTCTCTATTTGCAATCTCCCAGCGATCGCCAACCTCTACCTGAAGAGTCATTCGTCATTCGTCATTCGTCATTCGTCATTTGTTATATTGACTACAAAAAATCAGTTATCAGTTATCAGTTATCAGTTATCAGTTATCAGGGAGCAGGGAGCAGGGAGCAGGGAGCAGGGGGAAGAAAGCTGAGGGAGCTGAGGGAGCAACAACCGTCTTCACGTAGCTTGCTTCCCCGAAGGGGTAGTGTAGCGAGCGCGTTTACCGTTAACCGTCAACAATCAACAATCAACTACCAACTACCACGTAACAACAACGAATTTAAGATGTCAGCTACTAAGTCTTGGTTCCAACCCATCGATCGCGTGGCGATCGCCCTGATATTCATTCTCAGTCTGCTGATTGGACTGTTGGTGTGGCGCGGGGATACAGTTGCACCCAAAGTGAGAGATTTTAGTTGGCAAGCTAAACAGATCGGTGCTGGCGATCGCTCTTTTAGCCTCACGTTTAGCCGTCCGATGAATACTAACAGCGTCGAGGCAAACTTACAAATCGATCCGCCACTACCAGGTAAAGTCAGTTGGGCAGGACGACGGTTAGCGTATACTTTGCTAGAACCAGCACCCTATGGCGCGACGTATCGCGTGCAGTTACGCTTTGCAAGGGATAAGTTTACACCTGAAACAGATCTGGGGCGGATGCTACAACCTTTTGAGGCAACTTTTAGTACCCGCGATCGCGCTTTTGTCTATCTTGGTGTAGAAGGAGAGGAACAAGGCAGACTCGTCCTTTACAATTTCACCCAGCAGAAAAAAACGATTCTCACGCCGAAAAATCTAGCAGTCGTTGACTATAAGCTTTATCCTCACGGTGACAAAATTCTCTTTTCTGCTAGCGATCGCCAGAGCCAAAATCGACAAAATCAAAATCCCCAAGGGTTACTTTCTGCCCAAATTTATACTGTCACGACCGGAATTTCTACCCCCGATCCGGATCGGACTCACTGGTTTTCTTTCTTGAATCGTCAACAAGTCCCGTCTCCAGGCAAAATTGACCTAGTTCTAGATAACAAAGACTATCAAAATCTCAAATTTGACTTGTCTCCCGATGGCAATACTATATTGGTGCAGCGTGTCAGCCAGCGTCAATCCGATCGATTTGGTTTTTGGATCGTCCGTCCCAATTCTCCGCCGCAAGAAATGGAAACGGAACCAGGGGGAGACTTTTTAATTACTCCTGACAGTCAAACAGTGGCAGTTGCCCAAGGACAAGGAGTCGCAATTTTACCTTTACAAGCTGATGCAAAAAAGCCCTTAGAATTTCTCCCTCAATTTGGTATGGTACTGGACTTTGCTCCTGATGGTACGCAAGGGGCAATGGTGCGGTTTAATTCTGATTACACGCGATCGCTATTTTTAGTTACAAACCAAGGGGTACAAAGAGAATTATTCCGCACGACTGGTTCTATTCTCAGCGCCCAGTTCGATCCTCGTACCGGAATTCTCTACTGCTTGCTGACGCAGTTAATGCAGGGAAATACTTATGAGGAACAGCCGTATTTAAGCGCGATCGATCTCAAAACAGGAAAACAAACACCTTTAGTGGTGCTACCCAATCAAAGAGATATTCAGTTAAGTCTAGCGCCCGATGGCTTGGGTTTACTATTCGATCAAGTCGTGACAGCAGCCAACGCTAACCCATCTCCAACTTTACCCCGTACCGAGCAAGGACAGGCGATCGCCACCAGTCATTTATGGCTACTCCCACTCCCTGAAACTATAGATGCGAATCTCGCCAACCAATTGCGACCCGAACAGTTGCCCTTACCTGGCTTTCGTCCCAGATGGATACCTTAGTCTCAAATCAAAGCCTTCAGTAACGCTTGCAATTTCAACTGGACTTCGGCAATTTCTCGATCGGGATTAGAGCCAGCAACAATTCCAGCACCAGCATACAACCTCGCGCGATCGCCATCAATTAAAGCCGAACGAATTCCCACAATAAACTCGCTATCTCCTTGATGATTTACCCAACCTAAAGGTGCGGCATATAAACCTCTTTCAAATTTTTCGTAGGTGCGAATTTTTTTACAAGCGAGTTGTCTGCTAACTCCCCCTACTGCTGGAGTTGGATGTAAAGCGGCAACAATTTCTAATGGATGAACGTTTAGGGGAACTCTAGCTTGAATTGGTGTCCATAAATGTTGAATATTGGCTAGTCGCCGTAACCGAGGCGATAGTAATTGTGGAGCAATACTCAGTTCTTGCAAACTTTGCGTAATAAAGTCAATTACGACTCGGTGTTCGTGCCTTTCTTTTTCACTCTGCAATAATTGATTTGCTAATACTGCATCTTCCGCCGTTGTTTTTCCTCGCGAAATTGAACCAGCTAATGCATCGGTAAATAGTTGGCGATCGCGAATGCTAATTAATCGTTCTGGACTTGCGCCGATAAAGTTTTGTCCTTTCCCATTGTGAGTAGAAAACACATAACAATCGGGATACATTTGTCGCAAGCGGTTGAGGCAATTAAATAAGTTAAAGTCTGTATTTACCTGCACATCAATTGCATGAGCCAGAACGACTTTACTTAGTTGTTGTTTGTAAATTAATTCCGAACAATCAATGACTGCTTGTTTAAAGCGAGCGATACTACTAACATTGACTTGACTGAATTCTCGTTGAAAATGATTTTCTTCATTTTCTGGCTGTTCTATTGAGGTAATCTCATGAATCTTACGCCATAAGTGTTGGATGAATATATCTATATTTGTATCTGCTTCAATTGGCAAGTTAGCAACTAATACGCAGCGATCGCCTTGTCTAGCAATCTGCCAACGGGGGAGAAACACTGTAGCGACTGGAAAGGGAGAATCTGCTGTAGCCTCTGAGAAAAAACTAAAACTACAAAAGAAATGTGGTTTAGCAAAAGTATGGTTAGAAGAATCAAAAATCTCAATCTCTTTTAAACAAGAGCAAATAAACTTTTGAGTCAGATGAAAACGATTTGCACCTGCCAATTGTAACTGTGCTACAGCATCAATAGCAGCGATCGCCTCTCCTTTGCTTTTATTCTCAAAATAGAAATTTAATTGACGGGGTCGAGCTAGTTTTTCTAGTACAACCAGCGGATCGATCGAATCGATCTCCAGAGAAATGCTGACGATTTGAGAGCAATTTCGATCGCAGTTTTTTTGCGAAGCTACAAGAAACTGGTATAGCTTCTGGCAGTTTAAGTGGTAGTTGGCAGGGCGCGGTAAAAGGAGCATGAATGTTAAAGTAAACTATTTTTGCATCCAAGTTTAGTAAATTTTTTTAACTGTAAATTTTTTTTAACTTCTGTTCCTAAAGATTATTAAATCGTGATGGGATGGCTACAGGCGATCGGTTTGCATAGTGAGGAGCGAAGAGTGTTAGCAAAGCAGGACGAAGTCCGAAGCGAGAGAAAACCGCTAGAAGGCAGGCAACATAGGGGTGACAGCTACTCTCATGCCGCAAATGCACCGATCCCTATAGTACAAGAAATGGGGACAGTTATCAGTTGTCAGCTGTCAGTTATCAGTTATCAACGACTAGTGGCTCGTGACTGGTGACAAGAATTGAGTCAAGCCACTAGCCACCAGCCACTAGTCCCTGTCAATTACCAATTACCAATTACCCTTTAAAATGACAACAAAGCTGATTGCATATTCTAATTCTCAACCCAAATCAAAGTTGTGGATGGCAGCGATTAAACCACCAATGTATAGCGTTGCCATTATTCCAATTTGGGTAGGAACAGCGGTAGCAGTTGCGCAAACAAAAAGTTTGAATGCAGGTGTATTTTCGACTTTTCTCACTGCTGCTATTTGTATTGTAGCTTGGAGTAATATCAGTAATGATGTTTTCGATTCTGAAACGGGAATCGATAAAA
This sequence comes from Scytonema millei VB511283, assembly GCF_000817735.3. Classification (NCBI taxonomy): domain Bacteria; kingdom Bacillati; phylum Cyanobacteriota; class Cyanophyceae; order Nostocales; family Scytonemataceae; genus Scytonema; species Scytonema millei. The sequence continues at coordinate 665,833 of NZ_JTJC03000002.1, forward strand.
ATAAAGCTCACTCTTTAGTGAATTTAACTGGAAACAAACGCCTAATTTTCTGGATTGGGAATCTGTTTTTGACTTTGGGTTTATTGGGTATTTTAGCGATCGCCTGGTGGCAACGAGACTTAACTATAATTGGAATTATCCTCGCGTGCTGCGCGATCGGCTACGCTTATCAGGGACCACCTTTTCGCTTAGGATATCACGGTTTAGGGGAAATTCTCTGCTTTGTGGCTTATGGTCCGCTTGCAGTTTCAGCAGCTTACTATAGTCAAACTCAATCTTGGTCAATAACAAATTTAGCTGCTTCAATTATTGTCGGAATTGTCACTAGCTTAATTTTATTTTGTTCTCACTTTCACCAAGTCAAGGACGATCTCGCTGCCGGAAAGCGATCGCCTATTGTTCGTTTGGGTACGGCTTTATCTGCTAATTTATTACCCTGGATTTGTGGTAGTATTTACGCTTTAACTAGTTTATTAGCAGTTTTAAATATATTTCCAACATGGACTTTACTCAGTTGGTTAAGTTTACCCTTTGCAATTAAGTTGTGTCGGCACGTTCTACAATATCATGACCAACCAGAGAAAGTCAGCAATTGTAAGTTTATTGCCGTAGGATTGCATTTTGTCTGCGGATTACTGTTAGGATTGGGATTTATGTTGTGAGTGTCATTTGTCAGTTATCAGTGACTGGTGACTAGTGGCTGGTAGCTAGAGAAGATTTCCATGACCCAATTCAATTTTCGCCCTTATCGACGACGATTTCAACCACCTCTACAAACAAATCATGGCGTTTGGGATGTGCGAGATGGGATTATAATTCGATTGACTAGCGATTCAAATGTGGGATATGGTGAGATTGCGCCTATTAGTTGGTTTGGTTCAGAAACAGTAGAACAAGCTTTAGATTTTTGTCGCCAGTTACCAAAAGAAGTTTCTGAGGAAATTATTTTTTCAATTCCCGATCGCTTTCCTGCTTGTCAGTTTGGATTTGAATCCGCATGGGAAGATATTAATTGTAGGGGCGTACAGATGTATGCCCCTATAATACCTCTTGCTTACAGTGCCTTACTTCCTGCTGGCAAAGCCGCCTTATCAACTTGGCAAAGTTTAGCAAAAGACGGTTACAGCACCTTTAAATGGAAAATTGGAGTCGATCCCATTGCTGAGGAATTGGCTATTTTTCACCATTTAATTGAAGTGCTACCAGAGGGAGTAAAACTGCGATTAGATGCTAATGGGGGACTGAGTTATGAAGAGGCAAATTTATGGCTTTATAACTGCGATAATATTATGGCAGCGGGGGCAGGCGGAGAAATTGAATATATCGAACAGCCGCTTGCTGTAAAAAATTTGACTGAAATGCAAGAGTTAAGTGACTACTATGCTACTGCGATCGCGCTCGATGAATCTGTGGCAAATCTGACTCAATTAGAGGCGTGTTATCAACGGGGATGGCGAGGAATTTTTACGATCAAACCCAGTATTGCTGGTTCGCCAAGCCGTCTGCGAAAGTTCTGTCAAGAACGTAAAATTGATGCGGTGTTTTCTTCCGTATTTGAAACTATTGTAGGTAGACAAGCAGCTTTAAAACTAGCAGCAGAACTATCTATAAATCGCCGCGCAGTTGGTTTTGGCGTACATCACTGGTTAGAGGAAAACGAACAAACCTGGCTAGAACAATTATGGCAAGCTTGCTAGAGGATATCAAAAAATGTGGCGATCGCCATTGGTTAATTGGTTGCGATCGCGACGAACTTATCGAACTAGCAGAGCATTTTTATTTAGAAATTATCGAGCAATCTTCTCAGCAGAATTCGCCTATAATTATTGTAGCTGAAAGCAACCCAATTCGATTTCTCGCTGGATTTCTCGCCGCTTGTAGTGCAAGTTGTTCCATATTTCTTTGCAATCCCTTTTGGGGAGAAGGAGAATGGCAGCAAGTTTTTGATATCGTACAGCCAGATATTGTCTGGGGAGAAGTCAAAAAGCAAAAGTCAAAAGCTATAATTCCGAATTCCGAATTCCGAATTCCGAATTCATCTATCATGATTCCCACAGGTGGATCGTCGGGTAAAATTCGTTTCGCTATTCATACATGGGATACATTAAGTGCATCTGTTCGAGGCTTTCAAACATACTTTCAAATTCAGCAAATAAATTCTTTTTGTGTCTTACCTCTATATCACGTTAGTGGTTTGATGCAATTTATGCGATCGCTAATTACGGGTGGTAAATTAGCACTTTTTCCATTTAAAACTATAGAATCTGGAATCATACCCGATATCGATCCAGAAGATTTTTTTATTTCTTTAGTTCCAACTCAACTTCAACGCTTATTACAGATACCCAATTTAAGCAATTGGCTAGCACAATTTCAAACTGTCTTGTTAGGTGGCGCGTCTGCATGGCAAGACCTTTTAACTCAAGCTAGAGATTGTGGAATTAGATTAGCACCTACCTATGGGATGACAGAAACGGCATCGCAAATTGCTACCCTTAAGCCAGAAGATTTTCTGCAAGGATATAATAGCTGCGGTCGAGTTCTACCTCACGCTCAAATTAAAGTTATTGATTCTAAAAATCAAATATTAAATTCTAATGAAATTGGGACAATTTGCATTCAAGCGAAATCATTGGCTTTAGGTTATTATCCAGATTTATTAGATCGAGTTGAGATCCAGATAGACGATCTGGGTTTTATTGACGATCGCGGTTATTTAAATATTGTCGGTCGCAACAGCGATAAGATTATTACAGGGGGAGAAAACGTCTATCCTTGTGAAGTTGAAGCTGCGATTAGAGCGACTCAATTAGTTGATGATATTGCTGTAATTGGGCTTTGCGATCGCATTTGGGGAGAAGTCGTCACGGCAATTTACGTTCCTAAATCCCAGTCGATTACTGCAATCGAAATTAAAGCCGCGATCGCCAAGAGTTTATCTAAGTTTAAAATCCCTAAGTATTGGATTAGCGCTCAAAAGTTACCTCGTAACGCGCAAGGTAAACTCAACCGAAAGCAATTAAAAGCGATCGCAATTCTGACTCAAGAAAATCGCGATCGAGACTTGTCTAATCTAACCATTGTTGAAACCACTGGACGATCTCGCTAGTTAGTTGTCGTCTGGTTCTGCTTTCAGGATCGATACAAACGTGTTCTGTCAAGACTTTGGCGACTTCGCGATCGCGTGCGTCAATTATTTTATACGTTACCTCAAAATAATCGTCACCCATATATTTTGGTGTCAGATCGATTAAAATCTTATCGCCACAAAACATCGGACGGAAAAAATCTGCACTGGCATGAACGATCGGAATGGCAACCGATGATTTACCAAAAAATGCTTGAATGTTAACTCCCGATGCCGCTAAAGACTCTTCGTAAGCTTCATGGCATATAGATAGAACGCTGGCAAAGTAGACAACCCCAGCCGCGTCAGTATCCTGAAAGCGAATAGTACGAGTGTATGTAAATGTCATTTATCGAGGAATACGTTCACATCTATTTATCTCCGATAGTGCCAGAATTCGCCACTCATTTTTCTTTTTTTCTTAATTTTTAACGCCAATCCAGAGTGAAGAGGCATTAAATATTCTCCAACTTGCATAAAAATAGAGTTTTATTCCCCCCTTTTTAAGGAGGGTTAGGGGGGATCGAGAGTACTAGATCACAATTTTCTCTCCACTATCAACATCCGCCGATAAGACAACCATCCTCCCAGTACCATCAATGCCGTGAAGCCAACTAAAAAATAAAAATTCTCGGCGATTTCAGCAATCTCACTGCCATTAGCAGAAACTTTTAAAAAAGCTGTATTCATGTGATAAATCGGATTAAACTTGGCAATTTGTTGTAAATTTTTCGGAAACAAAAAAGCAGGGATAAAAGCACCGCCTAACATTAATAGCGGTACGCCAAAAGCAGCAATTAAAGCATTCACATCCTCCGTACGACGGGCTAGTTGCGTGCCTAAAATAAAACCTAAACCTACGTATGCAGCGATACTCAGTAGAATAATTAAGCAGCCTAGAATAACGGAACCATTGAAACTCGCATTAAAAAATAATGAAGAAATCGTATAAATTAGCACAGCTTGTCCTATGCCTATACAACTGTGAGCGAGAAAAATTCCTAAAAAGTAGGACGTGCCACTTAGAGGAGAAATGAATAGACGCTTAAGAGTTTGTTGTTCTCGTTCGGAAACGATCGCCGCAACCGTACCACCTAAACAACTGAAAAACAACGCTGCACCCACTAACGTTAAGGGCGCAGCGATATTAAAAGCTTGGTCTATTGACAGCTTGGCTCGTTCTGCCAAAATAAATCCGTTAAGTAACAATACAGAGACAGGAAAAATACTCCAAAAAATTAAGCTGCGACGGCGACGCAGTAGTTCAATTAAGATTCGTTGTGCGACAGCCAGCGTTTCTCGCCAGTATTTCATCGTGATGGGAGTGAGGAGTTAACTTGAATCCATTATCAAACGACGTGCTTTCGCAGCCAATTTCTCGACGCACTTTATTTAAGTTATGTGGGATTGGTGCTGTCGGGGGAGTTGTGGGATACACTCGGTTCTCAAAACCACAGCCTACAGTACACCAACCAGATAGATTCAATCTACCGCGATCGCTAACTCAATCGAAAAGCGTAGTTGTTGTCGGTGGAGGATTAGCGGGATTAGCTTGCGCCTACGAACTGAGTCAGCGCGGATTTGCCGTGACGCTATTAGAGAGATCGCCACAACTGGGTGGTAAGATTGCCAGCTGGCAGGTTGAAGCCGCAGGGGAAACTTTTATGATGGAACATGGCTTCCACGGTTTCTTTCCCCAGTACTACAACCTCAAAAGTATCGTGGCAGAACTGGAAATTCAGGACAATTTTCGGTCTTTAAATTCCTACGCCGTCCTCTATCGGGGAGAAAAGTACCAGCCAGAAGTTTTCCGTCCCAGCCACTCAGCGTTCCCGTGGAATATCGTCGATTTAGCGATCGCCTCTCCGAATCGGCTTAAATGGGGTATTAACCTGACAAAATGGGAACACTGGCAGGTGTTTCGGGCAATTACCGGATTTCAAACCCAAAAAACCTTTCAACGTCTAGATCATCTTTCCGTAGCTGAGTGGGTAGAACGGAGTTTTCCCCAAGGATTATACGATTTATACTTTTTACCCTTCGCCAAATCAAGCTTAAATGCTCCCGATCTCATGAGTGTAGGGGAATTAATGCAATTTTTCCACTTCTATTTTTTTGGCAATCCCGAAGGACTCGCTTTTAACGGTACGCGCTACGACATGGGTACGAGTTTAGTCCAACCAATTGCCCAGGCGATCGAGCAAAATGGTGGCAAGATCGTCACAGGTGCAATCGTCACCGCAATTCAGGCTCAAAATGGCAAGATTTCATCCCTTAGCTATTCTCAGGGAGAAGGGGAGGATACACCGTTTTGGGTATCGGGAGTCGGGAGTCGGGAGTCGGTAGGGGCGGGTTTGGAAACCCACCCGTACGGGAGTAGGGGCGGGTTCACCCAAAATCTCAATTCCCCCGCAGATAAGTCTGGCAAACCCGCCCTTCCAGAGATCGACAGCGGCAAAAACATAGAATATTACGGTGCAGCCGATCGCATGTATGCTGTTTCTCCCGAATATAAAGAAGCCATCTCCCTCACTTGTACTCATCAAGGCTGTACGGTACAGCTAGCAGAAGATGGCAAGTTTCACTGTCCCTGTCATGGCGCAGTATACGATCGCCACGGAAAAGTCTTGAAAGGACCCGCACAAAAAGATTTACCCCGCTTTCAAGTCGTCAAACAGCAGAAAGAACGGTTACAGCTAGTAGCAGTAAACGGGAGTCGGGAGTCGGGAGTCGGGAGTCGGGAATTATTCAGCAACCAACTACCAACTACCAACTACCAACTACCCATTACCAACTACCCATTACCAATTCAAGCCGATTACTACGTCTTCGCCACTGACGTACCAGGAGTACAACAATTATTTACCCTAGTTACGGGAGAAGTTAGCCAGCAAGTGCGATCGCAAGTCGAAAAATTATCTCTAGCCGATCCTTTCGCTGTCTGTCGCTTCTGGTTCGATCGCGATTTTGATTGGGAACACAGCAATTTTACCTCTTTATCTGGCTATCAACTCACCGATAGCATTACGCTTTATCACCGCATTCAGGAACCGTATATTGATTGGGCAAATAAAACAGGTGGTAGCGTCGTGGAGTTACACGCCTATTGTTACAAAGAAAAAGAGTTTCCCCACCAGCAAGCCTTATTAACAACATTCGAGCAAGAATTATATGAAATCGTACCGCAGTTACAGCAAGCAAAAATGTTGCATCGGGAATTGGTCAATCAAAAGAATTTTTCTGGTTATCCACCAAATAGCTATAGCGATCGACCGGAAACAAGTACGGAGATTCCTAATTTAATATTCGCAGGTGATTGGGTCAAAATGCCATTTCCTTGCGGATTGATGGAAAGGGCAGTAAGTAGTGGGTTATTAGCAGCAAATGAGATTTTACATCGCGAAGGATTGCAAAGGCGATCTCTTTTCTCGGTTGATCCAGAGGGCATGTTGAAGATTTAACCAAAGTAGGGTGCATTATTCAACGCACCCTACAAATTTCAAAATTATTAGATTCAAAAATATATAAAGCTATGCAAACACCCTCACTAATTTCACAACAGCGCGATATTCGACAAACCGGAATTAATCCGAATCACTGGTATGCAGTCGCCCGAAGTAGTGAAGTTACTACTAATCCTATAGCCGTTACTCTTTGGCAGCAAGCGATCGCAATTTATCGTGGCAACGATGGTAAAGTCTATGCTTTAGAAGATCGATGTCCGCACCGTCAAGTCAAACTTAGTCACGGACGAGTTGTAGATAACAATATAGAATGTGCTTACCACGGCTGGCATATAGGGGGAAATGGTGAATGTGTTGCCGTTCCTTATTTGGCAGCAAATCAAAAACTACCAAATTGCAAAATTCGCCATTATCCAGTACGAGAACAGGATGGTTTTATTTGGATATTTCCTGGCGATTCCAATATATCTACACAAATTCAACCTTTGGGCTTACCAGAATGGGATCATCTCAACTATATTGCCACTGTTTCAATTATTGAATGTACCGCTCACTATTCTTATTTAATTGAAAACTTGATGGATATGTACCACGGGCATTTACATCAAAGTTGGCAAGCTTGGGCAGATCCAGTGTTGCAAGATATTTATGAAGATAACGGACGAGTTGACGCGCATTACCAAGCACAAAGTTATTATAAAATTGATAAAATCTGGTCGATATCACAATTATTTTTCCCTGCCTTACGTCGGCTTCACCCAGAACCTTTAGACGTGAGCTATATTTATCCCAATTGGACATCAACATTAGGAAATGATTTTAAAATTTATTGTTTATTTTGCCCAATCAATGACATTAAAACTCGTGCCTATTTAATTCATTTTACTTCTCTCAATGCCTTCTGGCGCTTGCATAAATTACCCGTAGCTTTTAGGAAGTTCGTCAAAAACAGTTTATTTGGTTCGGCACAGAAATTATTAGATGGATTAGTCCTTCAAGATGTACAAATGATTGAAGAGGAACAGCAAGCCTATCTCGCCCATCCAGAACAAAAAAATCATGAATTAAACCGCGCTTTAGTTAGCGTCCAAAAATTGATTAGAAGTCAAGCTAATACTGATTAGCGATCGCTCTTTTAACCTCATGCCACTTCTATTTGTTTTTGCACAGATCCCGTTCCATAGCCCCCCTTAAAAAGGGGGGTTGGGGGGATCTTCCGAGACACGGCTGAGAGAAAAGATCTAAGCTGGCAACAGTCCCTTTTCTCCTAACCAGGCACGATTAAACAACCGCGATTGATAGCGCGTACCGCTATCGCATAAAATTGTCACAATTGTATGACCTGGACCCAACTGCTTAGCTAATTCGATCGCCGCACCGACATTAATACCCGTAGAACCGCCGAGAAATAATCCCTCTTCTTGCAGCAAACGGTAGACAATTTGCACTGCTACAGTGTCAGTAACGCGAATTGCATCGTCAATCGGTGCGCCCTCCATGTTAGCAGTCACTCGACTATTACCGATGCCCTCGGTGATAGAGTTACCCTCGCTTTTAGTTTCACCTGTCTTGATATAACTGTAAAGCGCGCTACCCATTGGATCGGCTAAAACTGTCTTGATAGCAGGATTTTTTTCTTTTAGGTACATTGCTACCCCTGCTAGCGTACCGCCAGTACCTGTGGATGTGACCCATACGTCAACTTTACCATCCGTCTGTTCCCAAATTTCTTTTCCAGTCGTTTCATAGTGCGCCGTGCGATTGGCTAAATTATCAAACTGGTTTGCCCAAATTGCGTTTTCCATCTCTTCGGCAATTCTACCGGAGAGCCTGACATAATTATTCGGGTCTTTGTATGGTACGGCAGGAACGGGACGCACCTCAGCCCCCAACAGCCTCAACGCATCCATTTTTTCTTGCGACTGGGTATCGGGAATCACAATTAAGCTTTTGTAGCCCTTAGCATTACAAATATGGGCAAGTCCGATGCCAGTATTTCCCGCTGTCCCTTCTACCACCGTACCCCCAGGTTTGAGAATGCCTTTTTCTTCCGCATCCTTAATAATGTAAAGTGCGGCGCGGTCTTTCACCGAACCCCCAGGGTTAAGAAACTCTGCCTTACCAAGAATTTCACACCCAGTCTCTTCACTGAAGCGGTTAAGCCGGATCAGGGGTGTATTGCCTACAGTACCGACAAACCCGTTTTTGATATCCATTCCTAAACTACCGTTAATTATCATCTATAAAAATTCTGACTTATTGCGGTAGATGGTAGGGTGTATTGTTGCGATCTTCAGATGGCAGTCGCAAGTGCGATCGCAGATAAAAACATAAAGGAGTTAGCCGTAGGGTGTCGGGCAGAGTAAAATCATTGTAGCTAACTATATGGATCGCCAAGCCACATCAATTGATGGCAAAAGAACGCGGTGAACAGATCGCTCATGTATGACGAAGACGACCTCAGCATATTAGATGAAGCAGTACAGCTAGATAGTCCCCTAGATCATCTGGGTGCTTTAACTGCTGATGCTGAAATTGCCAAACCTAACCCAGAGGAAATGCTTGCCTTACTAGAAAATCCTCAAACTCAGCAGAGGATGTTGGCAGCGCGTGCTTTCTGCGAAATTGAAGATGAGCGGGCAACGCCCCATTTAATTCGCTTATTAACAGATGCTTGTCCTTTAGTCAGAGTTAGTGCAGCCTATGCGATCGGACGCAACCCCAGCCCAGAAGCGGTAGAGGCACTGATTCAACAATTAAATCGAGACTGGAACGGTTACGTGCGTAAGGGAGTTGTCTGGGCATTAGGCAACTGTCGCGATCGCCGTTCCCTCAAACCTTTAGCAGAAGCTTTGAGAACCGATATTCCCGCCGTGCGGCTGTGGGCTGCTAGCGCTTTAGCACAAATGGCAGAAATCGGTTACGAAGCAGTAGTCGGAGCCATGCCACCCCTGATTGAAGCTTTGGTACAAGACCCCGTAGCAGCAGTCAGGAGCAATTGCGCTTGGTCGGTAGGTCAATTATGTCGCGAACTCCCTTCTAACGTCGTCTATGCTACGGCAGTCGATGCATTAATCCAAGCTTTTGCCGAAGATGAAGATTTAGGCGTAAAAGAAGATGCTAGAGCTGCCATTCTCGGTGTCGGCGATCCGCGAGGACTGCAATTGATCGAGACCTTGGAACAGGAAGGATGGTTTTAAATTTGTCATTTGTGAGTGGCTGGTAGCTGGTGGCTAGTGGCTAGTGGAACCAAACTCTTTACTAGTCACTAGCCACTAATCACTAGTCACTGCTCACTTAGAAACATAACAATCGCGACCGGAGGCGATGAGATTCTTGGCAGCATCGCGATTGAGTGGTTTGGAGAATAAGTAGCCTTGAGCAAAGTGTTCTTGCCCAGATGTAGGCTGGAGGGAACAGAGTTGAGCGAGTTGAGATGCGGTTTCTACCCCTTCGGCGACGACATCAATTTTCAAGCTATCGGCTAGGGAAACGATCGCCCGAATAATTTCTAAGCGCTCGGAACTAGTGTCTATATCTTGAATGAAGGAGCGATCGATTTTCAAAAAATTGATCGGAAAGCGACTTAAATACGATAAAGAAGAATAACCAGTGCCAAAATCATCAATGGAAACTTGAATGCCCAATTCTTGTAACTGGATCAGTTTGGCATTAGCAGATGTTAAATCTTCGACAATCGTGCTTTCGGTAATTTCCAGCTTTAAAGAATGCGGGTCAAAACGAGTTTCTGCTAGAATTTGGCGAATTTTATCGACTAAATCGACTTGGGCGAATTGCTTGCCAGAAATATTGACGCTGACTGATAGCGGTGGATGGGAAGGAAATTCTTCATGCCAAGTACGCATCTGAGTGCAGGCTTCTTGTAATACCCACATCCCTAATGGCAAAATCAGTCCTGTTTCTTCCGCAACACCAATAAATTCTATGGGCGGAATTAAGCCTTTATCTGGATGCTGCCAGCGAACTAAGGCTTCAAATCCGGTAATTTGGTTGTTATGTAGTGCGACGATCGGCTGGTAGTGGAGTTGAAATTCTTGGTTGATAATTGCCTTGCGCAAGTCGGTTTCTAAGTGCAGCATGGCGACAGCGCGATCGCGCATGGTAATATCAAATATCTCATAACACCCACGTCCCCGTTCTTTTGCCCGATACATAGCTATATCTGCATCTCGTAGCAGATCTTCAGCACAGTCGTAGTTAGCCGTATCGATTAACACGCCGATACTCGCATTAGCGTAGACTTCTTGTCCGCTGAGGTGGAAGGGTAACTTAAATTCTTGCTGTATCCGTTCGACGAGGTGGATAATGTCGCCTTTGTCGTCCAAATCTTCGATCAGAATGGCAAATTCATCCCCGCCTAAGCGTGCCAATGTATCGCTGCTGCGGATACATGCTTTGAGTCTTTGAGCAATACTAATCAATAGGCGATCGCCTACCAAATGTCCCAAGCTATCGTTGATCGTTTTAAACCGATCGAGATCGACGAATAGCACGGCAAAAGAGAAAATGTTGTGACGTTTCGCCAGTTGCAAGACATATTCCAAGCGCTCTTGAAATAAAATTCTGTTGGATAAGCCCGTGAGTCGATCGTGTAAGGCATCATGACTTAACTGAGCTTCGGCACGATGGCGATCGGTAATATCAGTTTGAGAACCAGCCATGCGGTAAGCTTGTCCTTCCTCGTTCCTGACTGCCAAACCGCGACTTAGTACCCAGCGATATGTTCCATCTTTATGTAAAATCCGGTGTTCCCGTTCAAAATGGCTAGTCGTACCATCTAAATGCCTGGACAACTCAAGTTGAAATTGCGCTTTGTCATCGGGATGAATCCGAGCGCGCCACTCGTCTAAGGTACTAGCAAGCTCATCATCTGCGTAGCCTAGCATGGCTTTCCAGCGCTGAGAAAAGTAAATTTCATGATTTTCGAGGTTCCAATCCCACAGTCCTTCATTCGCCCCTTGCATGACTAAATCGTATCGTTCTGAGGCGTTAAGAAATAGGTTTTCTGCTTGTTGGCGCACTGCGTCAATTGCGGCAACTTGCGGTAACGTCGTCCAATAGGCGATCGCCACACTGACGAAAGCTAACGATACTAATAAAAGTAGAAAAATTACACTGTTGTTGGCAATATATTTAATACTTAAGAGTTGTCGAAAACACCAACCAACTGCCGTAGCACCACAGACTAATAAAACTAAAATACTGAACTGAAGTAAAGCAAAATCTCGTAACGGGCGATCGCTTTTTGTTCGATAGCGCTCGATCCACCATTGAGAACGAAAAAACGTCCAGGGAATGTAATTTATCACCTGAGACATAGTTAAAATGACTAGAAAAAATAGCAAGCCAACCGTCAAATTTTGCCAATTCCAAGTTCTACTACCAAAAATTGTTACGGCTGCTTCCAGTAAAAGAAAGACGAGCAACCACCACGCCCAGCGAACTACCGATCTCTCGAAATTCGCTCGCCATCCGAGATGAAATCTCATAATCGACATCAGATATCCTGTAGGCATAATGGTGGTGGCAGCCCTAGTGCGCTCGCTGGCTTTAAATACTTAATAGTCATCTCAAAACTGAGTGACGTTGAATAAATTTCTCTTTTACAACATCAGGTGTTAACTATGCGTGGATCGGTACTTTCTGGCTAAAATTATCAATATATTTATCAAAAGAGATTTAATATTTTTTTAAAGTAACGATAAAACTTGCACTGAATTTATAATAACTTTATCCCTATACTGGTTGTACAGAAAATTGAATAGACATGACATGAGTGAAACTACAGTTTTTTATTCGTGCAGCAATAGACTCCAATCTAGCCGATCGCAGTAATTTCGCTGAATTATGTTGCTAGCGTGAAGACATAGCTGACTATAGACGAGAATATACGGAGATACTTTGTAATTTTCTCATAGAGAAATTTCAGATCTCCCGCAATCTTACTTGGGTGTAGGAGTGGGCGATCGCGCAATTATGAAAAATACTAAAAATATTAAAATAAATCTTAAAATGATTGCGTTTTTGTCAGCAGATTGAAAAATTGTCAGGTACATATCTATGTATCCTGACAATCACATTATGAGAACATATCGTGTATCGTGGCGATCGCCTAGCTATTTTGTTATCGATACTTTGGTGGCGATCGCTTCTGGAACACCTTCCGTACTATGAGAACCGGTTGGTTCTTTGAGGCAGAAAGCGCACAAACTAGTCACAATTAAACCCACCACTCCTAACATCTGGAAGAAAACGCGATCGCCTGTTGGATCGTTAGGCAAAAGACTATAAATAGTGAGAAAAGCAACTGCACCAACGTTACCATAAGCTCCCACGTTGCCAGCAATTTGTCCGGTGACGCGACGCTTTATTAAAGGTACGATCGCGTAAGTTGCCCCTTCTGCTGCCATCACAAAGAACGAAGCAAGCGCTGTCATGATTGCGACTACTGGTAGCGGAATATTTCCCCCTAAACTGCTAAAGATCAGATAGCCAATTCCCATTCCAGCTAGCGTTACAACTAGCGTCCACTTACGACTGTTCACCTTGTCAGAAATCAATCCTCCACCAGGGCGGGCAAACAGATTCATAAACGCATATATTCCGGCAACCGCCCCTGCTATAGTTGCATTTAAGCCAAAGCCGCGTTGGAAAAATGTCGGTAGCATGGAAACGACTGCTAACTCCGAACCGAAACAGGCAACGTAAGCTAACTCTAAACTGGCAACTTGTGAAAATTGATAGCGATCTTCTGGAGGATAGCGTTTTTTACCCTGCATTAACTGCTTATTTGCTTGCCAGATATTGTAAGACTGGAATAGATATAGACACAGCAGCAGAAACCAAATGACATACATGGTTGTGGTGTTAAAAAATTGAACTTGATTTAAACGCCAACCAAGTACGCCCAAAATGCCGACTAAAGGCACGTTCATTAGTAATAAAAACCAGAAGTCTTTCTTAGTAGTGACTTCCATTCCGGCACTACTAGCCGGACGTTCGTAAACTTTACCTGGTGGTGTATCTTGGACGTTGAAAAAATAGAAGATGCCGTAGGCTGCCGCAATAATTCCTGTCAATGCGATCGCTAAGCGCCAGTTAATTTGTCCTCCGGCAAGAAAAGCTGTTGCTGCGGCAATAGAAGGTAAAGTGAAGGCAGCACCCGCAGAACCAAAGTTCCCCCAGCCACCATAAATTCCTTCTGCCAAGCCAATTTCTTTGGGAGGGAACCACTCAGCTACCATGCGAATACCAATGACAAATCCGCAACCGACAATACTCAAAGCTAAGCGGCTGTAAACCAATTGACTGAAATTTTGGGCAAAGGCAAATGCTAAACAGGGAATTGCTGCATATATTAGCAAGCAAGAATAGGTAATTCGAGGTCCAAATCGATCTAATATCATCCCTACAATAATTCGTGCTGGTACTGTTAAAGCCACGTTACAAAGGGCGATCGTTCTCAATTGGGCTTCGCTTAAACCGAGTTCTGCTTTGACTGTTGGCGCGAAAGGGGCAAAGTTAAACCAGACGACAAACGTAAGAAAAAATGCCAGCCATGTTAAATGTAGAATGCGATAGCGTCCGCTGAATGACCATATACCAGCCATCTCAAATTCTCCCGTAACAACAGTTATCAGTTATCAGTTATCAGTTATCAGTTATCAGTAACCAATAACTAATCGATCGCTACTTATTAAGGCGGGATTGTGTTTTGAATTTAGTTGTTTGTGTCCGACATCATTACTATTTTCAGTTTTTTCTAGTTGTTGGCTTGTTCTAAGTTATAAAAGCTTTAACACGTTATTAGTATAAAATACTACGGTTTGCTAATATTTATTGACGCAATTATTCAATTTTTGCAATTGCTACTGCATCGGTATATCATTTATTTTTTATTGTTATTATTTCTTGATATATAAACTTAAGTTTCGCTAATGACTTTTAATTCTTAAACGTTCATTTATTGCGAGCCATCCAGAATTTTTATTTACTTTCAATGCTTGAAGCTCTTTTGTAACAATGTTTTTGGAAGTTTGATAAGCTTGTTTTTTATTCAATTGGGACAGATTTTAATTTAGATATAGCTCCCAATGAGTTTTGAATAATTATTTTTTAGATATGAATCTATTCCTGATTGCGTAGTTATCAATATCTCTTTTGATAGGTGAATTTAAATAGAAAGTTACTCTGACCTACAGTCATCAAAAATATGCTCGATCGCTGCCTTTAAGCGATCGCAACTATCCGGTGCAAGCAGACAGGGGGTAAAAGAGAGGACTGAGAGTCTCGGAGAAGAATACGCTGATTTTGTAAATTTTTCTATATCTGGTTAATTTTGTAGTTTTAGATACAGAAAATAATTGTAATATTTAAATGAAAACAAACTTTTTTATGAACCTGGTGTTTAGCAATGCAGACAAAAAGCAGATTAAGTCGGGAAGAAAGACTGAATCGGATAGCTATAGCTCAAGAGTGGATGGTAGAACTGCCCCATCCTCATCCAGTCAGGCTAGTATTACTGGTGGTTTTATGTTCTTTTGCGGTAGGGTTGCTACCAATCGCTTATACTCTATCTACAGGAAAAGCGATCGTTACTAACTCGGCGAACGCATCTGGAGAAGCAGGAGTGTGGGGTGTTTTGGGAGAGAAACAATAGTTTCTTAATTAGGAATAGAGAGTACATAGTTTTGACAAACAAAAATCAAAAATAAAAAGTACCCGATTTCAGGTACTTTTTATACATATAAACTAGGTTGTTTATTCAGATTGTTTACCTAGTGCAGTATGTCAGAAACTACTATGCAGTTTTGATTAAGTATAGTTTCCGTTAGTACGAGGTTTACGCGCACCAGCCGCAGCACCAATCAGAGATGCAATTAAACCTAGCAAGGAACCAAATACAAACCACCACAAACCTCTTGCAGTTGCATCAGCAGCTTCTTTTGCTTGTTCGGCAGTTAGGTTCCCACCTTGTGGTAAGTTGACTCCTTGTTGAACTTGGTTAGATATCGCCCCAGCAGCATTCGCAGCCGCATTAGTAGCAAGACCAAAAGCACCAGTAACTCCACTTGCCAACAACCAAGAGCTAAGTGCGAGAGTTGTTGCCCAGAGAATTGCACCATTAAGTAGTGCTGTAGAGCGATTCATCGGTCCACAAGCGCGGGCTGTAAACCAACCGCCTGTGAGCAGAGAAATTAACAAACCGATAGCCGACCAGATACCAACATTTCCTGCAACGTTAGGGGCGTTGGTTCTAGGCGCGCCCGAACCAGCTACCGTGTCTGCTCCAATTGCACCAAATAATGCACTTAAGATTAGTTGAGTTGCTAATGTAACAACTAACCCTGATAGAATTGGACCCCAGCGAACGCGATCGTGATAATCTGTGACTCTAGCTGCAACCGCTGGTTCGGTCATGACTTCATTTACTGGTCGATTGACATATGACATAGCTATTAACTCCTTTGTTCTTTTTGTACTTTTGTAAGATTTTTTTTAGCTAATTCACCCTGAGCTTAATTTAGATTAAATTAGTAAATTACCTATCTATCAGTAGAAATAGTTGAGGTATCTGTCTTTAGAAGTAAAAACAAACAATAAATTTTGAGAAAAGAGAACTTTTGATAATTATTGAAACTGTCGCTAGCTTTACTATATTTCCTGAACTAACAAGCAAGAAGAATTAATACTGTTTTTCTCGATACGCGCTTGGCTAATTTCTCTATAGCTGCTGTCGTCAAAGAAAGGATTGAAGGGAACGCCAGCGCTACGAAAACACATCTTAGCGTTTAACTCCAATAGTTTGCCTGCTGATAGAGAAATTAGCAGTAGTGACTCAATGTACTAGAGAGTTATACTAGCCGAGCTATGTATATAGAAATACTTTTTGACTTAGCGTGGGTCATTTCTTTTGTAACGAAGCTTAAAGTATTTGTCAATATTGCAAAAAAGGTGTGCTAATTAGATAGAGCAAAATTCAAAGCTGGCAACAGCAAAGATTTCAGTCAGCCAAAAGCTGTAGGGGTAAGGTTACCCAAAATCTCCCTTGGAGACAGAACTAATTAACGAACCTGCCCGTACAAAAGTCAAAATGTCTACTCGTAAAAGCAACAGCTATTTTAGCTGTTACAATGTGCTGGCTGAAAATCCGATCGCTGATAAACCTAGCAAAATTGACTGAATACCCTAGTAGATTAACCGTGTCAAAACTAACTTTATTCGGAATTAATTTATTGTTACTAGCTGGATTGACTGCCATTGCTCCAGCACCAACTACGGCAAAAACAACGATCGCCCAAAAAAGCCCAAAAGCTGCCCTTCCCAGCAGCCCTGTCAAAAAACGCAAACTGCTGGAGAAGTTGTTGCAAGAAGGGCAAAGATTGATGGATACAGGCAAACTACCAGCCGCGATCGCTAAATATCAACAGGCAGCTAAAATATCTCCCAAAAATGCCCGCATCTACTCTACTATGGGTTACATTCAAGCATTACAAAAAAACTATTCTGCTGCTGTTGTCTCCTATCGTCGGGCGATCGCGGTTGCTCCCAATCATGCCGATTTTCATTATGCTTTAGGCTATTGTCTAGGGCAATTGCGGGATAATGCTGGAGCCGCAGCTGCTTACCGTCGCACGATCGAACTCGATCGCAATAACTTAAATGCCTATTTAGGATTAGGTGTGATTTCCTTCCGTCTGCGAGACTACGACGGTGCAGCCGAAGCATATCAACAAGTTTTAAACCGTGACTCCAATAACGCCTATGCGAACGAGTTAATGGGTTTGCTACTGCTAGAACAAGGAGAATATGATGCAGCGGGCGCTGCACTGCAAAAAGCAGTCACGCAAGCACCTAATAACCCAAAACTGCTGCAAGCTCTTGCCAAAGCCTGGATTGCTCAAGGCAATACACCAGCAGCGCTCATGACTTTCAGACAGATTGCTCAACTTGAACCTCAAGACGCTAGAGTGTACTTGCAGATTGGTGATTTACTCAAGCAGCAAAACGACCTGAATGGCGCTCTTGCAGCCTACCGACAAGCTTTATCGATTAGACCAAATTTACCAGTAGCGCAAAAGGCAATTCGAGAAATCCTCATGACTTTACCAGCGACTAATCGTGGTACGGAACCGCAGCTTTGACTGAAAGTCAAAAGTCAAAAGTCAAAAGTCAAAATTTAGTAGCCAGGAATCGCTGATAACTGACAACTGACAACTGATAACTGTTCAGTCCAGCCTTCGCCCTGTGAGTTCGACGAAAATATCTTCGAGGTTGGAGGGTCGTGCCATAATTCCGGTTTTGTTTTGTTGTTGGTTAATGAAAGTGTTGGCATCCTCTAAGCTAGGAAAGAAAAGGTATTCCCAGCGCTCCTCGACTTGCTTCATCACTAACCCTTCACCATACTGCGATCGCAGTTGTGATAAAGTTCCCAAGGAAATCAATTTGCCACCGTCCATAATTCCGATGCGGTTACACAAATACTCGACTTCCTCCATGTAGTGTGTGGTTAGCAATATCGTCATTCCCTGCTTGTTGAGATCGAGAATAATTTCCCATAAGCGCCGCCTAGTTTGAGGGTCTAGTCCTACGGTTGGTTCATCTAAAAATAAAATCTGTGGTTGGTGTAACAAAGCTCTGGCAATCTGCAAGCGCCGCTTCATTCCTCCTGAGAGGGTTTTGACTAAACTATCGCGACGGTCTGCTAACTCTACATATTCCAGCCATTGACCGATCCGCTGCTGGCGTTGAGGATTGGGAATGTGATGCAATCGTCCGTGCAATTCCATATTCTCCCAAACAGAGAGATCGTTATCGACGCTGATTTGCTGCAAGACTACGCCAATGTACTGCTTCACCATGATGGATTGACGCACGAGATCGAATCCTGCTACCTCAACTTGACCCTGGGTTGGTTTGGTCAGCGTTGTTAACATCCGAATCGTAGTTGACTTACCAGCGCCATTGGGTCCGAGTAAACCGAAAATTTCTCCTGGTTGGATGGTAAATGAAAGGTCGTTGACAACTGGAACGTTGTTGTATGACTTGTAGACGTTTTGCAGCGAGACAGCAGCAGACATGAATTGTTGCAATAAGTTAAGTTAATCCTCTCCTAAGTTAGCAGTTATCAGTTATCAGTTGACAGTTGACAGTTATCAGTTAACCGTCAGTTACCACTCTTGTCTAGTTTTGTGAACTTGAGTAAGATTTTGTTTACCTTATTTGATATAGATAAATACTAAAGATTCAAAATTTACCATAATTGAAAAGCTATGGATACCATCAAGCTGTTTGGTATGCCTGCACACCGGGGTAGATGGCTGCTGATCCCATTAGGAATTGTCGTACTGCTCTGCCTGGGTACGGTCTATTCTTGGAGTATTTTCAGAAAACCTTTAGAAAAGTTACTTAATATCGGCGCAACAGAAAGTTTGTTGCCGTTTACGGTACTTTTAGTTGTTTTTGCACTGTTAATGCCGATCGCAGGCTTTTTAATCGATCGCTTTGGTTCCCGTGTTGTCACCGCTGTTGGTGGTGTAGTGATGGGAGTGGGTTATATTCTCACTAGCTTTGCTACCAACGAGCCAATGCTTGTCTTTGCCTACGGGTTAGTGGCTGGTGCGGGAATTGGAATTGCTTATGGAGTTCCGTTAGCTGTCTCGGCTAAGTGGTTTCCCGATAAGAAGGGGATAGCTGTAGGCTTGACGGTGATTGGGTTTGGACTGTCGCCGTTAATTACCGCACCTTTGGCTAAGAATTTAATCGATGCTTACGGAGTGCGGCAAACTTTTACGATTTTAGGCATTGTCTTTAGTGTTATTGTGGTCGCGATCGCCACGCAATTGAAAATGCCTCCTTCAGAATGGCAGCCTCCAGCAGGAAATGTAGGCTCGGCAAGGGTAACTTCAGTTAGAGCAATTACTGAAAAAATCTGGCAGACTCAAAGCTTTTACGGACTGTGGACTTGCTACACGATTGGAACATTTGTAGGACTATCTGCAATTGGCATTTCCAGTCCTGTAGCGCAAGAAATGATCGAACTCGACTCTACAACCGCAGCTATGACTGTCTCGCTATTTGCCATCTTTAACGGACTAGGACGACCGTTATTTGGCTGGGTAACAGATCGGTTCAATCCTAAAATAGCGGCGATCGCTTCTTACGTGCTAATTCTGATTGCTTCGATCTTGATGCTGAATGCCCGTACTGGCGCTACATTGACATACATAGCGGCTTTTGCCTTATTTTGGCTGTCTTTAGGTGGATGGCTGGCGATCGCGCCAACTGCAACTTTAACTCTATTTAGAGCCGAAAACTACGCCAAAAACTACGGAATTATCTTTACTGCCTATGGTGTTGGAGCATTTTTCGGTACGATCGTTGCTGGCAGAATTCGAGATATTTTCGGCAGCTATACTTACGCTTTTTATCCAATGGCAGGTTTAGCGATCGCGGGAACAATTGTTGCTGTATTTTTCCTGAAGCGTCTGCCTGCTGTGTCTGAAATCTTAGAAGAACCTGTTGCTAGAAGTTAGTGCTATTTAAAGGGAGTAGGGAGTAGGGAGTAGGGAGTAGGGTGTGGGGTGTGGGGTGTAGTGGAGAGAATTCGGAATTCGGAATTCGGAATTAATGCGTGAATGCGTGAATTGTCTTGCTCCCTCAGCAACCTTGCGCTCCCTCAGCTCCCTCAGCTCTCTTTCCCCTACTCCCTGTTCGGGAACTTGTGAGTTTATTGAGAAATTATGGGCAAACTTTCTATATAGAAAGACTAGTGCGGCAATAGTACCTCAGCAGTTGTAAAAATACTGCGATCTCATCTTGCAAGCATTATTCGCTTCTGCCTTCTGTCTTCTGCTTTTTTGCACTAGTTTCATATATGCTCAGAAATTCTTCACAACCAATGAATCAAGGGACGATTATTTGTGTTGACGACGAACGCAACATACTACTTAGCTTGCACGATAGCTTGAGTCAAATCGCTACTGGATATGCGATCGAGCTAGCAGAAAGCGGAGTAGCAGCCTTGAGCATAATTACTGAACTGAGCCAAAATAAAATTGAAGTTCCTCTGATTATCTGCGATCGCGCTATGCCTGAAATGGATGGAGCGACACTGCTAACCCATCTACATCAACAATTTCCCAAAACACCAAAAATTCTCATCACCGAACTAGTTGGGATCGGTGATGCCATCCAAGCGAGCGATCGCGCCAATCTTTACCGCTACATTACCAAACCTTGGGACGAGACAGACTTCAGTTTAACCGTGCGCGAAGCACTACGGAGTTACGAGCAAGCGAAACAAATAGCAGCACAAAACCAGACATTGAAACAAATGCATCTGGAACTCCAGCGAGAGATCGCCAATCGCCGTCGTGCAGAAGCCCTGTTAGTCTATGATGCCCTTCACGATACCTTGACAGGATTGCCTAACCGCACGCTATTAGTAGAACGGATCGAGCAAGCAATTAGAACGGCACGATCCGACTCAACATATCAATTTGCCGTATTGTTTATCGATCTCGATCGCTTCAAAATTGTCAACGATAGTTTGGGACATACAATAGGCGATGAGCTGCTAGTTGCAATTTCAACTCGCTTTCGCCAATGCCTGCGCAACACTGATATCATCGCTCGACTGGAAGGCGATGAGTTCGCTATCTTACTCGAAGGAATTCAAGATAGCAGCGACGCGATCCAAATAGCAGAGCGCTTGCTAGAAAGCCTATGTACGCCATTTAATTTAAAAGGTCATACCGTTGCTGCCAGTGCCAGCATTGGCATTGTTGTGGGTTCTAGTTCCACTAACTATGACAGTGCTGCCGATTTGCTGCGAGATGCCGATCTAACCATGTACCATGCGAAGAAAACAGGCAGAGCTTGCTATGCCCTGTTCGATCGCCAACTACACGTTCAAACCCTGAAACTACTACAAATTCAGAGCGACTTGCATCAAGCTCTAGAGCGGCAAGAATTTATTTTGTGTTATCAACCAATTGTTTCTCTAAGTACGGGTAAACTCATGGGTTTTGAAGCCTTAGTACGCTGGCATCATCCCCAACAAGGTTTTATCTCTCCTGGCGAATTTATTTCTGTTGCCGAAGAAACAGGATTCATTATCTTTCTGGGAGAGTGGGTATTGCGAGAAGCCTGTCGCCAGATGCACCAGTGGCAGTTACAATTTCCTCTACATTCACCATTAACTATTAGCGTCAATATTTCTGGCAAACAGTTTTCTCAAGTCAATTTCGTACAGCAGATCGAACAAATTCTTCTAGAAACTGGTTTTGATGCCCACTTGCTCAAACTAGAGATTACCGAAAGCGTACTCATGGAAAATGCCCAGTCTTCAACTAGTATGCTTAGTCAATTACAAGCTTTGGGTATTCGGTTATCTATTGATGATTTTGGCACGGGGTATTCGTCTTTAAGTTATTTACATCGCCTACGCCTCGATACTTTAAAAATCGATCGCTCCTTCGTGCGCGATGTCGATCGCAGTGTCGAACAAATTGAAATTATCCGTACCATCATTGCCCTGGCTTGGAACTTGGGGATGGATGTCGTTGCCGAAGGCATAGAGACAAAAAAACAACTCTTCCAACTGCGATCGCTCAAATGCGAATACGGACAAGGTTATCTATTTGCTAAACCTTTGGATCGAACCGCGATCGAAACCTTACTCTCCCAAGATCTGCCATTGCAATATTTAAGTCAGTGAACAGTTATCAGTTATCAGTTATCAGTTATCAGTTATCAGTTATCAGTTATCAGTTATCAGTGTAGAGACGTTACATGTAACGTCTCTACAAGGTTGTTGGAACTCTTAGCTCTTAGCTCTTAAATTTTGAATTTTGAATTTTGCATTTTCTCCTACCTCTCCAACGTGTTGTTTGTATTTTTGCAAAATAGAATTGCTGTACTTAGCGACAGAAGGATAGCGGTGTAATTTGCCGTCTGTTCCTCTATACCACTGAACTGTTTTAGATTTATATAAGTCAGGGCTACCGCTATACCAGTGGCTTGCTACTCTTAATACTGCTATCTCTTCATCACCCTGACTCGCAACTAGAGCGTCGTGCCAATATTGCTCTAACTTGTAATGAATAATTTGCTTTTGAGCTGTAGGATTGCTGAGAAATTCATCAACAGATATGCGGTGACCGAGTGCTTCCTTGCTCCAAGCACCAATATTCGCAGGCATGATTTGAGCTAGTCCCAAAGCTTGAGAATGGGGATTAAGCGATTCATGATTATTCGTGCTTTCTTGATTAATAATGGCATGGCTGAGCGCATCTACTGGAGAAACCAAAATTGGTGCTGGTTGCGATCGAAAAGTACTCGCTTGGGATGACTGAGTTTGTAGCGATAGCAGCCATCTCGACAACAACAAACTGAGAACAACTGTAGGGATTAAAATAACTAACTTGTGCCAGCGATCGCGCTTCAGTCGTCGCTGGTGGCGAGGTGGATGTACCCGCGTATGTTGTATGAATGGTCTATTTACCAGCGATCTCTGCTTACATCTAGTAGGTTTAGAATGTGTCGAACGCTGTCTTTCCCGCTCGATTTGCTGCTGAGAAGCTAGCTCTAAAATAATTTTTTGATGCCTCATTACGTTACGAAAATCATATATCGTCACGAACAAGGGATTATAGAGGACAAAATTTTTTTTTCGTCGTTTTACAGGTTCTCTTTAGCTTTTGTGCAGCTATTTACAGGCGTAGTTGTGAGCAACTCGCGATCGAACAACACTGCGATCGGCAAAGATACTAATACTTCTCTATCCAATTGATAAATTTCGACTTGAGTAAAAAAATCGGTTTTTATAACAGGAAAATTGAAGTTGAAAATTAACCTCATTTTATGATACTGTTTTTTTATAATGGAAGTATAGTTAAAAATTTTGTTTTTGAAAGCATTGCCATTATTAAGTAACCCATTCCTGTAATTAAATATTATCACGAGCGATCGCAACTTTTTTATTAAAAAATTTATAGCAGTTTTCAATTGGGTAAAACACACGATCTGTAGGGGCGCACAGCCGTGCGCCCCTCAAGTATCACGCACGCAATCGAGAATTACTATTAGATAAAAAAATCAGGTGGGCAATGCCCACCCTACAAAATTTAAACCATTTCTGACTGCGCCGTAACTGGCGGCTCAATTTGAGGTTGGAATTGGAAGAGGGAGTAGACCACATTTCGACGAATGTTGGTCATCATATCCAAGAACATTTCAAACCCTTCTGTCTTGTATTCGATCAGCGGGTCTTTTTGTCCGTAACCGCGTAAGCCTACAGATTCTCGTAGTCCATCCATTTGTTGCAGATGTTCTCGCCACAGGGTATCGATTTGTTGCAAGATAAAGAAGCGTTCGGCTTGGCGCATTAATCCGGGACGAATTTGCTCGATTTCGGCTTCTTTGATGTCGTAGGCGATTCTGACTTGTTCGTGCAGGAAAGCTTTAATGTCGCTGACCGTCAAATCTTCCATTTGCTCTGGTTCCAAGTCTGCCAGCAAATAGACAAACTCCTTAACTTTACTCACCAATTTCGGTATATCCCAATCTTCCGAAGGCAAGTCAGGATTGATGTAGTAATCGACAATTTCGTTCATTGTCTGCTCGCCGTACTTGAGTACCTGCTCTTTTAAGTCTTGACCTTCGAGGACGCGACGACGTTCGGCGTAAATTGCCCGCCGCTGTTTATTCATCACCTCGTCATACTCAAATACCTGTTTGCGGATGTCGTAGTAGTAGGTTTCTACTTTGCGCTGCGCCCCTTCTAAACTGCGCGTGAGCAATCCCGATTCAATGGGCATATCTTCTTCGACATTGAAAGCTTGCATCAACCCAGCAACGCGATCGCCACCAAAAATCCGCAATAAGTTATCCTCTAAACTGAGGAAGAACCTTGTCGAGCCAGGGTCGCCTTGCCGTCCCGCACGTCCCCGCAACTGGTTGTCAATCCGGCGCGATTCATGACGTTCCGTCCCAATGACGTGCAGTCCACCTAACCCTACTACTTCATCGTGTTCTCTGGTGGTGAATTGCTCGTATTCGTGCTTGATTTGGTTGTAAACTTCCCGCAAACGTTGAACTACCACATCATCTGTAGGGGCTTTTTCGGAAGCAACAGCAACTTTGTCTTCGGCTTCGAGTTCCGATAGACTTCTTTCCCCATACTCTTGCGCGGCAACTTCTACCGCTGCTTTGAGCATTTGCTCGGTTTCTCGCGATAACTCTACGGGGTAAATTTGGGGCGATGCTTTCCAAGTCTTGACTTTCTTCCCAGGGACAAAACCCTGACCGCTGCTACTACCTGTAGGTAAACCAGCCGCCCGTTGTACGGCAAATACGTCTTCATCATCTGGCATCACGATCCGAGGCATGAAGTATTCCCGCAATTTCAGGCGTGCCATATAATCGGCATTACCACCCAAAATGATATCCGTACCTCGTCCTGCCATGTTGGTAGCAATCGTGACAGCCCCTTTTCTACCTGCTTGGGCGATAATCTCCGATTCCCGTTCGACGTTTTCCGGTCTAGCGTTAAGCAGGTTATATGGGATTTCTAACTGGTTGAGCAGCCGACTGAGAACTTCAGAGTTTTCCACGCTAGTCGTACCGACTAGGACAGGACGACCTTTTTCGTGCATCTCGGCACATTCTTGAGCGATCGCCCGCCACTTACCTGCTTCATTCTTGTAAACTACATCAGATAAGTCTCGCCGTTTTGTCGTTCTATTGGTAGGAATACTCGCAACTTCGAGTTTGTAAATCTTTTCAAACTCTGCCTGTTCTGTTTTTGCCGTCCCTGTCATCCCCGACAGTTTTGGATAGAGCAAAAATAGGTTTTGGTAGGTAATCGTGGCTAAAGTTTGAGTTTCCGGTTGAATTTCTACCCTTTCCTTGGCTTCAATGGCTTGGTGCAACCCGTCACTCCAGCGTCTGCCTGGTAGCACCCGTCCGGTAAATTCGTCTACGATGACGATCTCGTCTTCGCGAACGATGTAGTTTACGTCCCCCAGGAATAATTCTTTGGCTTTGAGGGCGTTAAAAACGAAATGCGCCCAAGGATCTTCGGGGTTGAATAAATCTGTAACTCCCAACAATTCTTCGGCAGCAGCAAAACCCTCATCTGTTAACAGCACGTTCCGCGCTTTTTCATCAACTTCGTAATGCTCGTCTTTTTGCAAGGCAGCAGCAATTTGAGAGGCACGGATATATTTTTCTGTCGGTTTTTCTACTTGTCCAGAAATAATTAAGGGCGTGCGTGCTTCGTCAATCAGAATCGAGTCTACTTCGTCAATGACGCAGAAGTTGAAGGGACGCTGCACGACATCATCCATGTGGGTAGCCATGTTGTCCCGCAGATAATCAAAACCTACCTCACTATTGGTGACATAGGTAATATCGCAGGCATAGTTGCGCTTGCGCTCGTCTGGGGTCATGCTTTGTTGAATCAGTCCGACGCTCAACCCCAAGAAACGATGCACTTGACCCATCCATTCAGCGTCCCGCTTTGCCAGGTAATCGTTGACGGTGACTACGTGCGCTCCTTTACCAGTCAATGCATTGAGGTAAGATGGCAAGGTTGCCACTAAAGTCTTACCCTCACCCGTTTTCATCTCGGCAATTTGACCTTGATGCAGGATAATACCACCTAATAGCTGTACGTCAAAGTGCCGCAGTCCCAATACTCTACGTCCCGCCTCGCGCACGACAGCAAATGCTTCTGGCAGAATGTCATCCAAGCTTTCACCTTTTTCGAGGCGCTGTTTAA
Organism: Scytonema millei VB511283; assembly: GCF_000817735.3. Lineage (NCBI taxonomy): Bacteria > Bacillati > Cyanobacteriota > Cyanophyceae > Nostocales > Scytonemataceae > Scytonema > Scytonema millei. The sequence continues at coordinate 692,231 of NZ_JTJC03000002.1, forward strand.
ACTCTGCTGTCTTACCAATTAGTTGCTCGTCAGGGAGAGCTTTAATGTCTTCTTCTAATAAATTAATTTCTGTGACGTAAGGCTGATATTTTTTGAGCTTACGAGCGTTGGGGTCGCCCAGCAAGGTTTTTAGCATGGTAGGTCAGGAGAACTTAAGGATTTCTAGGAAGTTTAATTTGTGAGTTTTGATTTTGCCATCAGCTCGTACTGGTGGGACGCTAGAACTCAAATACTAGCCTTTTGGATGGACAAAATTGGTCAATTGTACAGTGTTTTGGCTATCGGTCTTGATATAAACTTTATAGATCGTATCATTTTACCCCAATTCTATAATGGTGCGGATAGGCGATCGCTTTTTGTCGGGAGTCGGGGAAGAGAGCTGAGGGAGCTGAGGGAGCAGAGGGAGCAATAACCGTCAACCGTCAACCGTCAACCGTCAACTAATGACCGATGACAATGACCAATGACCATTATTGCGAATTCTCCCATTCTGGTGTAAGGCTACGGAAGTTGAAGGCGTTGGCGCTGGGATGACAGGTGACACAACTGCTCAGGTGAGTTGGTTTTGGTAATTTGACTCTGGGATGCAAAGCTTTGAAATAACGCGAGTTGGCAATGCGGTATGGTATTTCTTCGTCTTGGTTGAGGGGACGGGAAGCAAATCTCAGATAATTCCACACTAGAATGCGGGGTGGATCGACCAATGGCTTGATTTGTACGCCGTAGTGTTGCGTATCTTGTAGCAACCGCTGCCAAGTCTGCACGGGTAGAACGGCTGGCGGAACGGCGATGTGGCAAGTAGCGCAGTTTTCCAAGTAGAGTTCTTGTCCCAATTGATAGCGTTGGGGAACTGCATCAATGGTGTTAGCTGGTTGGGCATGAGTCGCCATTGCTAAAATCCAAGCAGCAGCAATACTCCAAGCTAAGATTAACAGCAATAGGATCGGGGTCGATCGCTTGCTTTTTGGGCGGTGTGATTTTGATTTGAGGGCAGGTAACATAAATCAGTCTTTTTCAGCAGGGCTGATAGCAGCTCACACTGTAATATCACATCTAATGGCTAGACAGTTGAGTGTTGACAGTTATCAGTTAACAGTTAACAGTTAACAGTTATCGGTGAAAGCGTGAAAGCGCGACTAGTAACTAGAAGAGAGTTCAGTCACCAGCCATCAGCCACCAGCTACTCACACAATTACCACATTTATTTTGAGTTATGAATCATTCCACTAGCAAACGCGATCGCATTCTACTCAAATTTAATGACAGCTTCAAAAAAAGTCGAACAGATCTTTCAGCAGTACTACTTTTTCCCAAACCTCATTTGTGGGTTGGTTCGGATGAAACATCGACTATCGAACGTCTAACTTTTGTAGAGCAGCAAAATTGCTTTGCCGAACATCACACATTTCACGTTCAAGATTTTATTGAGTTACCAAAACCAGAAGATGAAGAAATTGATATTGAAGGATTAGCTTATCACGATTACTATCTCTGGTTTATTGGTTCCCATAGCTGGAAGCGCAAAAAACCAAAACCAGAACATACTGATGTGGAAAATATTGAACGATTAGCTAAGATAAAAACAGAAGAAAATCGTTATATTATTGGGCGTATTCCCTTAGTTGATGGCAGTTTGCGGCAGTCTTGTCCTCATCCTGAAAATCCAGATGTCACCTTGACTGCGGCAAAAGTCAAACTAACAGAGGGGGGAAATATGCTGACTGAAGCTTTAGCGACAGACCCTCATTTTGGCGATTTTGTCAAGACTAATATTCCTGGCAAAGATAATGGCTTTGATGTAGAAGGAATAGCAATCTATCAACAAAAAGTTTTTCTTGGTTTACGGGGTCCAGTATTGCGGGGCTGGGCAGCGATCTTAGAGTTAGAGTTAGAAATAGATACTACAGAAGACACTTTAAAGCTGAAACCAATTGGAGCAGAACAAAATCTTTATAAAAAGCATTTTGTTTATTTGAATGGTTTAGGCATTCGAGATCTACACGTAGATGAAAAAGATTTTTTGATTTTAGCAGGACCAACAATGGATTTAGATGGTCCAGTCCGAGTTTATCGCTGGCACAATGGTGTAAATATAGCTGAAAATACGCTATCTTATCCAGAGGTTATGTTAGAAATCCCCTTCGGTATTGGAGACGACCACGCAGAAGGAATGATTACGTTTAATGAATATACTCAAACTCCGTCGCTTTTGGTGATTTACGACGCGCCCGCCGCAGCTAGATTAGAGGGTGAAGGTGGCGTGTGGGCAGACGTATTCAGTTATCAGTAAACAGTTATCAGTTATCAGTAAGTCCCGATTTACGACTTACGACTTACGACTTACGACTTAATTAAAGGTTTGTTGAGATTGCTTGCGTTGGACAAGTAGGAATGCATTGTTCGCAGACAATACAGCGCGATCGCGTGAATGTCAGTTCAAATGTGGCAGAATTAAGGGTCAAGGCTTCGGTGGGACAAACTCCAGTACACAAACCGCAGTCTACGCAAAGTTCGCGATCGATGGTAATTTCAGCCATTGCTGAAGAGACGTTGATGTTTTGCGATCGCATCCAATCAACCGCCGCATCAAGTTGATCGATATCTCCTGAGAGTTCCACAACTAATGTACCAACTTGATTGGGAGCAACTTGAGCGCGGATAATATTAGCAGCAACGTTAAAATCTTTCGCCAGTCTGTATGTCACTGGTACTTGTATGGCACGGCGAGGGAAGGTCAGCGTAACTCTTTTTTTCATTAGGGAGCAGGGAGCAGGGAGCAGGGAGTAGTGATTTTCTACTTCCGAATTTTCCTATCTCCTCTTTTGTAACAAAAACCTTTTATGGCTGTTCGATTAAAATGAGAGCTGTTGCTCGATCGAATTTTAATAAAAGCCTTATGAGTGCCAAGACTCCCAATCCTTCAGCGCAGCCAACTGAATTGACGTTAGGAAAGCGCATCAGAAACTTCATCATAGTTTTGGTAGCGATCGCTCTCAGTGTCGCATTGTTTTTGGGCTTACGGACTCAAACGGGTGCGGTGACACTCGCAACATTAAGCGATCGCTCGACACCGCTAGAAGTGGCTTTGAGCAACAGCAAGCCGACGCTGATGGAGTTTTATGCTGACTGGTGTACGGTATGTCAGAAAATGGTTCCAGATATTGCTCGGCTAGAACAAGAGTACGCCGGCAAGGTAAACTTTGTCATGCTGAATGTGGATAACAGCAAGTGGTTGCCAGAGATTCTGAAATATCGAGTTGATGGGATTCCCCATTTCGTGTACTTAGGCAAACAAGGAGAGGCGATCGCACAGGCGATCGGAGAACAACCGCGCAGTATTATGGCAAGTAACTTAGAAGCGTTATTAAATGATGCCCCCTTGCCTTACACTTCCGCCAGCGGTCAAGTTTCCAAGTATGAAGCAAATGTCACCCCATCCTCTGAGACCGACGATCCGCGTTTGCATAGTTCTCAGGTAGTGAAGTGATGGATGGTAGTTGGTAGTTGGTGGTTGCTCAGAATTACTCTGTTCCCTGTTCCCTTTCTTCACTGATAACTGATAACTGATAACTGTCAACCGTCAACTATTTTGGATTGTACGGCGAGTATTCTGCAAACTCCCAGCTGAGATTAGTTGCATTTATTGTTTCCAACACGCGATCGATTTGGAATTCTACTAAGCGTTCTGCACCGATAAATTGTGCTATGCGATTTGTATCCCAAATAATATTAGCTGTGCCAGTTAGCTGTAGGGTATTTCCGCTGACGAAATCAACGAACAGTAAGCCGATTTGAGGATACTGGGCAATGTTACCAAGGGTATTAAACATATTATTGCCCGCATAATCGGGAAATACTAATTCAGTTGCGTTCAAAACTTGTACGAAACCTGGATATCCTCCTCGATGAGATGTATCAGCACCGCTTTGGGGGTGGAAACTAGCGATGAAAAATGTATCTGCTTGAGTAATCCATTGCTGTTGTGCCGGAGTCAAAGCCTTGTAACTATAAACTTCAGTTATAGCCGCTTGGCGATCGCTATGAGCTACTAAATCCCGTACTTGAATGTATTTGGGGCAGTTAAAGTAGACTTGCTGTGTACGCACATCAATATATCCATTTGGCTGAACCATCGCTTTGCCATTAATCCGCAAGCGCCGCCGAGTTGCTAAATCGATCGCCAGAATACCAATGTCATTATGTATTGATAGGTTCTCTAGTAGCGGATCGCTAGGATTGACTTTTGTTTGAATCTGAACTAGTTGTTCTGCTACAACTTCTATAAAACCAGGTTTTCCTACAAGCAGCGATGTCCAGACTTTACCATGCCGATAGATTGTACTAGCGATCGCCAGTCTTTGTGTACTTAGAAAATCTCGTGCTGTTGAATTAATACTCGCACCAATAATTTTGGTTAAACGTGCTGCTTCTGCCTGCACTCCCGCTTGTGCCTGAACTGCTAGTTCCCCAGCATGATAAGTTGATAAACTGTTACGCATTTAGTTTACAAAATGTCTGGAACCAAAATACGCTGCATAGTGAGTGTCACAATTTTGACTTTTAACTTTTGAATTTTGACTTACAACCCTGGCATACTGACGTAACCTGGAAGTTGCTTAACGCGATCGCACCAAGTGATAACATGAGGATAGTTATCTAAAGCAACTTTTGCGTCTGCGGCTAGTCCAACATAGGGGAAGCAGGCAAGATCGGCTATTGTAGGATGGCTGCATTCCAACCACTGGTTATTCGTTAAATGGCGATCGAGAATTTGCAATACCTGATGAGCTTTCTGTTGAGTCAAATCTATATCGAGTTGTCCTTGAAAAATAAAATATCTCCTCGCCGCCGCTAGACTGTTAGCAATCTCATTCGCGGCAAAAGATAACCACTGCATAATTTTTGCGATCGCTTCAGGCTCTAGATGTAACCAATCTTCGCCGCCGTAGCGTCGGGCTAGGTAAACTAAAATAGCTTGGGAATCTCGTAATATTACATCACCATCCATCAAAACTGGGACTTGTCCGCAAGGGTTGAGTTGCAGAAATCGTTCTGTTTTGTGTTCTCCTGCCTTTAAGTTGACGGGTACTGACTCATAGTCTAGGTTCAACATTGACAGCAACAACCTTACTTTGTGGCAGTTTCCCGATAATACAAAGTCATATAGCTGAATCATTAGTTCCTCTCCATTTGTCATCTTGGATAGCTATCAAATCTGTTATCGTATCATCCCTTTTAGGGACGCATAGCGTTACGCACGATCGCCGTGTCCGAAATCTGTAAAAACTGGACGAGTTGCCCGTCTGCACCCTCCTAGATGTAGGCAAATCGCGCATTTAGGCGTGGGCTGCTATCCCGATATGCTCCCATGTAACGTCCCAGAACTACTACCGTTGTACCTACTGAGATGAACCGTTCTGGCATCACAACAAACTCTATCCAATCAGCAAAACGGGCGAATACGCCATTGCAGACGGACTGAGGGCTGTGGTACGAACCACCAGTAGGAAATCCCTCGGTAGAAATCCAGTTCACATCGTCTGCTAGTAGATTGAGAGCGCCATCGAGATCGCTAGCGGCGAGGCGTGCGTAAAACGTGCTGACTAAATCGAGTACGGGTGAATTCATTTGACTTTCTCCTGCGAATTAAGGTGAAAAAATCAGCAACCAAAATTGGCACGGAGTCAGCGAGATTGTCCTGGCAGCCAACATCCGAGAAAGTCTTGGATTGCAGTTGCGATCGCCTCTCCATCTTCCTCTAATGCAAAATGTCCGGTATCCAACAAATGGATTTCAATTTGTTTTAGATCGCGCTCGTAAGGGTATGCACCTGCTTCTGGAAAAATAGGATCGTTTTTGCCCCAAACAACTAAAGTTGGCGGTTGATATTGCCGGAAATACTCTTGCCACTGGAGATAAAGTGGTGGATTGGAGCCGTAATTGTAAAACAATGCTAGTTGAATTTCCGCGTTGCCAGCTCGATCTAAAAAGTATTGGTCTAGATTCCAATTATCAGGGCTAATTGCTGCGGGCTGTCGCGTCCCATTGGTATACTGCCATTTGGTTGCTTCTAATGTCAGAAATTGTCTCAATCGATCGGCATTTTCTAGAGTTTTATCTTGCCAATATGCTCTGAGTGGCTGCCAAAAGTCTTGTAATCCTTCTTCATAAGCATTGCCATTCTGTACGATGAGCGCCTGCACTCCTCAGGATGCCTCACCGCAAGCCTGTATCCAATCGGTGCGCCGTAATCCATCACATAGAGGCTGTATTGTTGCAAATTCATTACCTCGATGAATTTTTCCATTACTTCTGCTAGGCGATCGAAAGTATAGTCAAATTCATCCACGGTTGGCATGGAACTATTACCAAAACCAGGATAGTCTGGTGCAATTAGATGAAATTTATCTGCCAGAGCTGGAATTAGATTGCGAAACATATGCGATGAAGTCGGAAAGCCGTGGAGGAGCAATATAGTCGGAGCATCCGGCGCACCTGCTTCGCGGTAGAAAATTTCCAAACCATCAATGGTAGTCGTGAGATATTTAGTCATGGTTCAATCCTTTACCGAACGTTCGGTACAGTAAATTCAAAAAAATATATCGATTCGCTTTGCAGTCGCGTATCCTAAGAATTAACCACTTCAAGATCGTGGCGATAAAGCTCGTATGCCTGGTGATATTCCATTGTTCGAGCTACTTCGCTAACAAATTCTTCTTTGTAACCAGCGCGTCTGAGTAGGTGAAAACCCATTTCCATTCCTGATGCAATTCCGCCAGCTGTAACGATTCGTCCTGCATCAACAACTCTAGCTTTGCTAATACGGCACGCTGGTGCAATTTCCGCTAAGCGATCGATGGGAACTTTACCAGCAGTAGAGGCTTCTAAACGGTCTGGTTCTTTGCGGTTAGTGGCTGGCAATCCATCAAGTAGTCCCATCTTGCCATAAATCCACGAGCCAGTACAAACGCTGGTTAACAAGCAGGACTCTGGTAGCTGGTGAATGAACTGATGCAGATTTTTGTTATGAAGTTCTTGGCGCGTGCCAAATCCGCCTGGAATCAAAAAGGCATCCATTGCAGGGCGATCGCTAAAGCCATAGTTAGGTACTACCATTAATCCAGCTTGAGTTTGAATTGGACGTAAATTTTCTGCCACTAAAAAAACATCTAATTCAGCATCAAAGCGTCGCGCTACCGAAAACACGCCGTAAGGTGCGGCAAAATCAATGACTTCTGCGTCTTTGAAAGCGTAGATTCCTAAGCGAAACCCAGGTATTCGGATTGACATTTATCTTTTCTCATCAAATTGTGTACCGATCGTTCGGTATAAATCTAATATACCGATCGTTCAGTACAATGTCAAGTAGAACCAGAAATTTTAATTTTTGTTGATGTCCAAAGCAGCAGCGATCGCCCAAATCTTAAAAGTCTTTCGGCAGTATGGTTATGAAGGAACAACCCTATCGCGCCTGTCAAAAGCGACAGGTTTGGGTAAAGCCAGTCTTTACCACTACTTTCCCAACGGTAAGGAAGAGATGGCACAAGCCGTACTCGATTATATTGATGAATGGATGAAAACTAATATTTTCGTTCCCTTAAAAGGTGCTGGTACGCCGCGCGATCGCTTAGAGAAAATGAGCGAGAATGTAGATCGGTTGTACTGCGGTGGCGAACAAACGTGTATATTAGCCGTGCTGTCTTTAGGAGAAGCAAAAGATTTATTTAACATTCAAATTCAACAAGCACTTAAGAGCTGGATCGATACCTTAGCCGAAGTATTAGTAGAAGCAGGTATTGACTCAACACTTGCCCGTCATAAAGCAGAAGACGCTATTATTCAAATTCAAGGCTCTCTCGTCTTAGCTAGAAGCATGGACGACACTGCACCCTTTCAAAGAGTACTGAAGCATTTACCAGAAATGCTAATGGATAATCGGTAATTAATAGTTGCCCTCAGCTCTCTTTCCCCGGCTCCCTGCTTAAAGACATAAAAGCAACTTGAGCCGCAGCTTGTTCGGCTGCTTTGATGGAACGTCCCGTACCTTCACCTAAGCATTTACCTTGAAGCCAGACTTCGGCTGAAAATCGTGTCGTGGCGCTATGGGGTTGGGGTGACTCTTGGACGCGATATTCTGGTAAGACCTTAAAATGAGCCTGAGTCCATTCTTGTAGTGCGGCTTTATAGTTTAGCCTAGCTGGATCGGAGCGAATTTCTGCTGCTAGTTGCTTGAAGTGCGGATCGAGCCAAGGACGCACGAGTTCTTGGGTGTGGGTGCTGAGATAAAGAGCGCCGAGAACGGCTTCAAAAGCATCTGCTAGGCGCGATTCTCGTCCGGCCTTATCGGTAGAGGCACTATTAGACACAAGAAGATAGAGTTCTAAACCGTATTCTGCTGCTAGTTGTGCCAAAATGCGATCGCTGACCAAAACTGACCGAATTGCGGCAAATTCTCCTACCGGACATTCAGGGTAAGTTTCCCATAAGACTTCAGCTGCTACGAGTCTTACAACGGCATCTCCGACAAATTCTAATTGTTCGTAGTTTGCTGTAGCTGAGACAGTAGGATGGGTCAATGCTAAATCTAGCAATTGCCAATTAATTTGAGTTGAGGTCGGGATTCCCAGTTTATTGACTAAGCTTTGTAGCTGCTTTTGCCGACGCGGATAGAATAAGGTCATTGGTCATTGGTCATTGGTCAATAATAAATAATAGACGATCGCTCGCCTGCTATATCTTCTATCTTGTCGCGATCGCGCTCAGGGAGACATGTGAGAAAGTCATCCTTAAGACAGAGAGAAAATTTAACTACTGTGGTCTAATTACTACGGTCAGCGTCCCCATAGCCAGATACAACTATCAGTTTTGACTTTTGACTTTTAACTTTTGACTTTTGAGGAGCGATTGCTATGTCCGTACTAGAAGGTACTTGGCAACACGAATACATTATCAGTAACGGGCTGAGGCTGCACTACGTCACCCAAGGTGAAGGTCCGTTGATGCTGATGTTACACGGCTTTCCTGAGTTTTGGTACTCTTGGCGACATCAAATCCCTGAGTTTGCCAAGGATTACAAAGTCGTAGCATTAGACTTGCGGGGATATAACGACAGCGACAAACCAAAAGCGCAATCAGCTTATGTCATGGCTGAGTTTATCAAAGATATTGAGGGTGTCATTAAGGGACTGGGATATGACAAGTGTATTTTAGTCGGACACGACTGGGGAGGAGCGATCGCGTGGAGTTTTGCTTACGCTCACCCTGAAATGGTAGAACGCCTCATCGTATTAAATATCCCGCATCCAGCCAAATTTGCTGAGGGTTTTCGCACGCCTCAACAATTGCTGAAGAGTTCTTATATGTTCCTATTCCAGCTTCCTGTCTTACCAGAAATGCTGATCCAAGCAGGAGACTACCAAGCACTTGAAAATGGCTTTAAAGGTATGGCTGTGAATAAGAGCGCTTTTACTCCCGCAGATATTGAGGCTTACAAAGATGCAGCAGCTAAGCGTGGAGCGTTAACAGCAGCCCTCAATTATTATCGCAATATGTTGCAACAAGGCATGACTAACCCAAATTGGGGTGTACTCAACGTACCAACATTAATGATTTGGGGTGAAAAGGATACAGCCTTGGGTAGGGAATTGAGTTATGGTACTGCTACTTACGTAAATCCATTCCAAGTTAGATACATTCCAGATGCTAGTCATTGGGTACAACAGGAAAAACCCGAATTAGTCAATGAGTATATGCGGGAGTTTCTGAGTAATTCTTAATAGTTGACAGTTGACAGTTGACGGTTAACAGTTAAATTAGCCGTCAACCGACAACCATTTGACATTTCAGTAATAAAAATTCATACTGAGGTAAAAATACCTAAACAATTTCGCTCGAAAGCAGGAGTCAGTCATGAAAGATGGCTATTACGCTTTTGTACTGCGACGACTGGCTACAGTTCTGGCTGTAGTGATGCTTACTTTAAGTTCGATCGCTGCACTGACAGGAATTTTACTGGCATTTTACTACGAACCAACAGCAGGGGGAGCCTACAATTCTCTGAGGGCGATCGCAACTCAGATCCCTAACGGTTGGTTAATCCAACGGATTCACTCTCTTGCTGGTAATGGCTTAATCGGAGTTTCCTTGGTTGAAATCGTTGTCATGTTTTTAGGTGAAAGATTTCGCTCTAGCTGGATAACTGCCTGGATTAGCGGTATTTTACTAACACTCACCGCGATCGGTTTAAGCTGGACGGCAATATTACTCGATTGGACGCAAATTGGTTACTGGCGATTCACAATTGAGTTAGGTACGATTGAAGCGCTTCCAGCGATTGGTTCTCAGCTTCGTAATATCCTTACGGGTGGCGGCGCGGTAAATACTGTCACAGTTCAACACCTGTTTACCATCCACAGTTACCTGCTTTCCGGTGGCGCGATCGTTTTAGCTATTATTCATTTAACGGGTTTATTGCTACAGGAAAAAGAGGTAAAGCAGCTCGAATCGGCAAATTAGATCCAGATCGTTGTAGGGGCGGGTTCACCAAAAAGCTTTACTGCCAACTGCAATTTCCCGCAAACCCGCCCTTCTGGAAATAGAGCAGTATATTTCATTGACACAAAGTCGCAGCGTGGTGGCGGATATGATCGCCCACAAAGGTAGCAATAAAGTAATAACTGTGGTCGTAACCTTCCTGAAAGCGCAAAGTTAAAGGTTGTTCTACCGAATGACAAGCTCGTTCAAATACCTCTGGCATCAACTGTTGACTTAAAAACTTATCTGCTGTACCTTGGTCGATTAGAATGGGAGAAGTGTATTTACTAGTGAGTATCAATTCACTTGCATCGTAATTACGCCAGGTTTCCCGCTCGCTTCCCAAATAATTTGTAAAAGCCTTTTCTCCCCAAGCACACTGCATTGGTGCAGCAATAGGTGCAAAAGCAGAAACAGATTTAAAGAGTTCGGGATTGCGCAAAGCACAAACTAACGCCCCATGTCCGCCCATAGAATGACCGAAGATCCCCTGTCGTTCGACTTGGACGGGAAAATGTGAGGCAATTAACGCGGGTAATTCTTTCACGACATAACTATACATCTGATAATGCGATCGCCACGGTTCCGCTGTTGCATCGACATAAAAACCCGCACCCGTACCAAAATCCCAATCTTTATCTTCTCCCTCAATTCCTGTATTGCGGGGGCTAGTATCTGGAGCTACTAAGATTAATCCATGCTCGGCAGCATACCTTTGCGCCCCTGCTTTAGTGATAAAATTTTCTTCGGTGCAGGTTAAGCCAGAGAGAAAATAGAGGACGGGAACGGCTTTCGATCGCGTCTGGGGTGGTTGGTAAACGGCAAATCGCATCTCGATATTGCAAGTTTGGGAATGATGGCTGTAAAAACCCTGCATCCCGTCAAAGCATTTGTATTCTGAGATTAAATTAATTTCGGTCATGAATTTTCCTGTATGGGCATTGCCCACCCTACTAGCGATCGCTCGCTTCCACGAATATATCTCTAAGGATTTGCAGGGCGACTTGAATTTGAGCGCTGTCGATAACTAATGGCGGACAAAAACGAATTGCTGCTTTGCCACAACCTAAGAGTAACAAACCCTTTAAGAAAGCCAGATCGACAATGCGATCGCGTCGCTCTGGATCTAACTTACCATCTGCATCAAAAACATCAACTGCCACCATCAATCCTTTACCGCGTGGAGGGGAGATACAAGAAAATTGCTGTGACAGCTCCGTAAGCCCGGACATCAATAAGTTGCCCATGTTTTGAGCATTTTCAATCAAACCATCTTCCAACAACCGTAAGGTTACGTTAGCCGCCGCACAAGCCACGGGATTACCCCCAAATGTCGTAGCGTGAGAGCCGGGTTGCCAAGTCATCAGGTGCGATCGCGCTAAAATTGCGCCCAAAGGTAGACCGCTAGCAATGCCCTTTGCCAAAGTAATAATATCCGGAACTACACCCCAATGCTCGATCGCGAATAAGCGCCCAGTCCGACCCATCCCCGCTTGCACTTCATCGACAACCATCAAAATACCGTGGCGATCGCAAATCTGCCGAATTCGTTTTAAAAAACCATCTTCCGGCACAATATAGCCACCTTCCCCTTGAATCGGTTCGACGAAAATTGCTGCAACATCTTCTGGGGGAAGAACGGTAGGAAAAAGCTTTGATTCTAAATAGTCTAACGCTGCATGAGTGCCATAGGGAATGTGAGTCACTCCTGGTAGTAGAGGACCGAAGTGCTGACGTTGCACGGCTTTAGAACCCGTCAGCGACATTGCCCCGTAAGTACGTCCGTGGAACGCACCCAAGAAAGCAACAACCTGAGAACGTCTTGTATGGTAACGAGCAAGTTTCAGCGCCCCCTCATTAGACTCAGCTCCAGAATTGCTAAAAAAGACTTTTGCCGGAATCAGAAAAGGGGCGCGAGTCGCTAAATTTTCCGCCAACTCCACCATCGACTCGTAGTAAAAATCAGTCCCCGACATATGTAGCAAATTGGCAGCTTGGGCTTGAACTGCTGCGACAACTTCAGGATGAGCGTGTCCAGTCGATGCTACGGCAATACCTGCGGTTAGGTCTAAAAATACGTTACCATCGACATCTTCCACCATGCAGCCTTCACCACGGGCAACCACAAGCGGATAGCCACGGGTATAGGAAGGAGAAGTAACAGCGCGATCGCGTTCTACCAATGCTTGAGCGCGGGGACCAGGTAAGGAAGTCACTAACTGAGGCACGCGCGGCAGAGGGCGTTTAGTTGGGATACTTAGCATAGAGAAAGGACAAGGGGGACAAGGGGGACAAGGGGGACAAGGGGAATAACTACCAACTACCAACTACCACTTTTCAGTGATAACTGATAACTGACAACTGATAACTGGTCACTGATGACTGATTCTGTCTCCTTTTTGACCAAAAATACACCATAAGCCCGATACCTTCACGATGATTTCTAAATTAATAATTATGAATTCTGAGTTCTCAATTCTGCCATGCTTGCCCTAGTTGTTGCCGTACTGATTGTCATTTCTGGTTCTGCCCTCTGTTCTAGCGTAGAAGCTGCTTTATTTTCTGTCTCTACACTTAAAGCCAGACAGCTAGCGCAGTCAAAAAATCCTGCCGCAGTCGCACTACTAGCAATTCGCGATCGCATGAATCGCCCGATCGCCACAATCGTGATTCTCAATAATATTTTCAATATTGTTGGTAGTATTGCGATCGCCCGTATTGCCGAGACAGTTTTAGGTAACACTTTATTGGGGGTTTTTTCTGGACTTTTGACTTTTCTGATCATCATCTTTGGTGAAATTATTCCCAAAACTTTAGGCGAACGATATTCTCAAAGATTAGCGCTCCTTGCTGCTCTACCTGTAACTGCACTGACTTTTATTTTCACTCCGTTAGTTTGGATCATGGAGAAAGTCACAGCACCTTTTACCCGCAAAGAAAAACTGCCGACTACAAATGAATCGGAAATCATGCTACTAGCAAAGATTGGCTATCAAGAGGGAATTATTGAAGATGATGAAGCCGAAATGATTCAGAGAGTGTTTATGCTAAACGACCTCACGGCTGCCGATTTAATGACTCCTAGAACAGCTTTAACTTACTTACGAGGTGATTTGACTCTAGCTGCAAGCAGAGTAGACATAATTAATTCTCAGCACACGCGAATTATTGTTATAGAAGATTCATTAGATCGAGTTATTGGAGTTACTTTAAAAGATGAACTTCTGACCGCAATGGTAGAAGGAAAGCGCGATCGTAAAATTGCTGAATTCACCCGTAAAGTTCGATTTGTGCCAGAAACGATTCATGCCGATCGCTTGTTGAGAGCATTTCAAAAAAGCCGCAATCACCTCGTCGTCGTCGTCGATGAATATGGCACAGTTTCCGGTGTTGTCACTCTTGAAGACGTATTAGAGATCCTTACAGGCGAAATTGTCGATGAAACAGATAGAATCATCGATTTGCAAGCAGCGGCAAGAAATAGATTAGCAAGAATGTTGAAAAGATAGGATTTTCTTTTTGACTTTTAACTTTTGACTTTTGACTTCCTCATTCTCGGTTATCAATTTGGGCGCGTTGCAAACTTCCAGAATAATCTACATAAACAGTCTTCCATTCTGTAAACACATCTAAAGCCGCAGTTCCTACCTCCCGATGTCCGTTCCCTGTCTGTTTCATACCACCAAAAGGCAAATGGACTTCTGCCCCAATTGTAGGACCGTTAATATAAGTAATTCCAGCTTCAATATCGCGCATTGCCTGGAACGCCAGATTGACATCGCGAGTGTAAACAGAAGAAGATAAACCGTATGGGGTGTTGTTGAGAATTGCGATCGCCTCTTCAAAAGAATCGACTTCTATTAGTGCCACTACGGGACCAAAAATTTCTTCTTTTGCTACGCGCATCTCTGGCGTGACTTTATCTAATATTGTTGGCTGAAAGAAAAAACCATGTGCGAGATTTTCTGTATTAGCTATCTCCCCACCAGTTAATACTTTTGTCCCCTCAGCACGGGCAATTTCTAAATAATGGTTTACCCTTTGCAATTGGGCAGAATTAATCAGCGGTCCTACTTCAGTTTGCGGATCTGTACCAAGACCTAATCGTAACTGATGAACTCTTTCTAACAACAAGTTAGTAAACTCTTCCTTAATATCGCGGTGGAGGATCAGCCGACTCGTAGCAGTACAGCGCTGTCCGCTAGTGCCAAAAGCGCCCCAAACAGCCCCATCTAGAGCCAGTTGTAAATCGGCATCTGCCATCACGATTTGAGCATTCTTACCCCCCATTTCTAAACAAGAACGCTTGTGAGTGCGTCCGCAAACAGAACCCACCTCAGCCCCCGTTTCTGAAGATCCGGTAAACGACACCAAATTTACGTCAGGATGTTCGACTAACGCCCGTCCTGTCTCTTCTCCCAAACCATGCACGATATTAACAACGCCATTTGGTAAGCCTGCTTTGTGAAATAACTGGCTGAGATAATGAACGCAAGTTGGAGTATCTTCCGCTGGCTTGAGAATGACTGTATTACCGCAAATCAAAGCGGGAAAAGCTTTCCAGCAAGGAATAGCCACAGGAAAATTCCAGGGAGTGATGAGGGCGCAAACTCCTACAGGTATCCGCATTGTCATCGCGAACTTATTAGGCATTTCTGAAGGGGTAGTTTGCCCAAACATCCTTCGTCCTTCTCCTGCCATGTAGAGGGCGCAATCAATGCCTTCTTGCACGTCTCCTCGCGCTTCTGTCAGGGGTTTACCCATTTCCCTGCTAATGAGTTGAGCGAGTTTCTCTTTGTGTTGGAGCAATAATTCTCCTGCACGATAAATTATTTCAGCACGGGCGGGAGCAGGTACGAGTCGCCAAGATTTAAAGGCTCTACGGGCAGCTACTACGGCTGCATCGACATCAGCAGCACTGGAACGGGGAAAAGTTGCTACTACGTCACGCCAGTCAGAGGGGTTACGGCTTTCTAAAGTTTCACCTGATGCGACAACCCATTGACCGTTGATGTAATTCTGGCACTCTAGCAGGGGGGCGGTCATGAGGCAGGACCTCCAACAATTTCTGTAATTCTATGGTAGTTGGTAGTTGGTAGTTGGTAATTGGTAGTTGACGGCTAACTCGCGCTACGCAGCATAAGTTGTTTGTAAAGCGAATGAGAGCGTCGATCTCAGTAAAAATACGATTATTTTGTTGATGGTGTTTATTAAAATGACAAGTTTCTATAGTTTTGAATTAAGTGAGTGTGAATTTACACTGTGATTTTAAATACCTATGCCATACTGATTTTAGTTCCACTAAGTTATAGATCCGAATTTCTACGTAGTTCTCTGGCAGTTAGTTAAGTTTACACAAATTGGTGTACAACACTTGTTTGCAGCAGTAAGGCTCTATATCTGATTGCGAGGCAGCTAAATTTATTTTTTTGTAACTAGGCTACTTCAGTAAAACTATGCCATAGAAGATCCCCCCAATCCCCCTTAAAAAAAGGGGGGGGTAAGAATGGTCTAGCTTTCACTTTTCTCCCTTAAAAAAGGGAGTAGGTTAAGAATGCTCTCCAAGTAAATATTAGCAACAAATCATAAACGTAATAGGTTGTAGTCAGACAATGCTTCTGTTTGGAAAAAACCCTTTAAATAACAACCAGCAAACCCCTAGCTGGAATGACAGCGATCGCCTCATTTTTAACTGGTTTAAAGATATCGGCTTGCGGGAATCATTATTACTATCAATTTATGCATTTGGCTTAACTACAGTAATTTATCTTACTTGCCAAAATACCCAACCTTCATTCGCATCATCAAGGGTTGTTAGACAAGATCTTCTGGTGGAAAATTTAGATTTTGCTGGTACAATTTATCCAGCCAAAAAAATGAATATTTCTGCTAATTCAGCAGCAGTTGTAAAAAAAATCTATGTTGATATTGGCGATCGCATTCAGCCCGGTCAACCGATATCAAAACTAGAAAATTTAGTGGATTTGCAAAAACTCGATCGGTTGCGAAAAGAACGATTTCAGACTGATTTAGAACTTGAAAAAGCTCGACAACAACACGAAAACGCTGCTCAAAAAACAGTGCAACTCCAGCTACAAACATCAATAATTAATCGCAAAATCGGAGCGATCGCCCAGCTGTATGATACAGAGTTACGTCTGAGTACGGCTAAATCGAGTTTACAATTATGGCAACAACAGCAAGGTGTCGTTCAAAAAGCTAAAGGCATATACCTAAGAGCAGCAATGCAGCACGATCGCCTTAAGAAATTAGCTAGACAGGGGGCAGTTTCTGCAAGCGAAGTCGAGCGATCGCAAGCTAAGTTAGCCGCCGCTAAAACAAATTTAGTTAAAGCAGAAACAGGCGCAATCATACAAGAAATCGAGCAACAACAACGCCGACAATGGCAACTTCGCAAACAACTAACGCTACTCGAACACCAACAACAACTTGCTGCGATCGAAGGGCAGACACAACTTGCTCGTTCGCAGTCTCGTCAAGCAACTCAGAGGCTCAATCTGCTTCACCAGCAGCGTTCTCTGTTACCAAAAGAATCAGAACTCACAGGATCGTTTCCAGTCACGGCTCAAGCAGCAGGCGTTGTTGTCAATTTGCCCGTAGTTGTGGGCGATCGCATTTACGCAGGTAAAAGTTTAGTAGAATTAGCGCAACTAAAATCTTTAAAAGTACGAGTTTCTGTTAGTACTAGTTTAATTAATACATTACGTTTAGGACAAAGAGCAGTCGTACAACTGGGCAAGGCAGCTGAAGCCAAACAATTTGAGGCAACAGTCGTGACAATTAATCCGATTCCAGAGCCAGATCGGACTCATATAGTCGAGGTACAATTTCAAAACCCGCAGGAAGCTTTATTAGTCGGTCAAACTGCTAAAGTTCGCTTTGTTGCAGAAGAATAGAGCGTTAAGGACAACGTGGATGGTATCCTCCGTAAACGCAAATATAAGCAATCTGCTGGGCATCTAAATTTTTCACCTGGCTAAAATTAACACCCTGCACTAATGCTGCTTGAGTATATTCTGGTGGCGTGGCAATGAAGCGATCGCCTGATGCCGGAGGTTGAGGACTAAACAGGATCGTCCCCTGGAAGTCAGCCCCTGCTAAATTTGCCCCACGCAAATCTGCCATTCGCAAATCTGCCTGACGCAGGTTGATGTTTTGCATTTGGGCATGACTTAAATTAGTGTTGCTGAGACGCGCTAGGCTCAAGTCAGCATGACTGAGATTGGAATGACTCAGATCCGCACTCGATAAATCTGCCCCCTGCCAATTCGATTTGGTTAAATTAGCTGACTGCAAGCGCGTGCCTAAAGCACTGACGCGGCTCAAGCGGGCTGCGTGTAAATTAACATCAGACAAATTTGCCGTACTTAAGTTTGCTCCTGTCAAGCTAGCATCTACGAGAGTTGCTGCTTGTAAATTAGCCCCTACGAGTTGGGCGCTACTGAGATTAGCATGACCGAGACTAGCAGCAGATAAATTGGCTTGGTTTAGATTTGCCTGCATCAGCTCGATCCGCTCCATCGGTACGCGGCTGAGATTAGCTTTAGTTAGGTTAGCACCCTTCATCTGAGCATGACTCAAATTGGCGATCGCGTCGTCAAAAGTATCCCAGTGCCGATCTGCCCCAGCATCGCGCCACTGGCTGGATGGTAGACTCGCGTGGTTCAGATTAGCACCTTTGAATCCTATGCCAGCAAAATTGACCCGTTCTAGCTCTAGAGTAAAAACCCGCTCTTGACTAGTGCTAGGGGCAAGATTAATGCGGCTCAAATCGATGCCCTGTAACCTACCACCATAAACTGCCAAAATTTTGCCGATCGCCTGTTGAGTGGCTTGCAATTGTTGCGTCCTGCGAGCTAATTCAGTAGGGCTACTACTATAACGTCCGGCAGCTATTTCATTGGCGACCGATTGGTTCAAGCGGTGTAAATATGGCAAAGCCGAGGAACCAGAACTAACCAAAGCTTGCTGTACCGTGGCGATAATTTCGCGACGTTGCTCTTGTCCGAGCAAATCGACAAGTAACTGAAGTACCTGCGGATCGCCAATCGTACCCAAAGCCAGAATTGCCCTTTGGCGATCGCTTAGGGTAGTCCCACTAGCATCTAGGTGTTGAATGAGAGTGAGAAACTGCGTGCTTTTATTCTCTGCTAACTGCCGTTGGTATTTTTGCGCCTGAATGTAGATTTGAATTCCAATCAAGGTTCCTAATACTGCCACCATGCAGGACAAAAAAGCTAAGAATAGTAATAAATTCGGATGTTGGCGCATCAACTGCCACCAACTACGCCGCACTTTCGGTTTATTAATGACAGATTTAGCAACTGATGGCTGAGTCTGTAGCTGAGGCGAAGGACTATTATAAAGCCCCTTGCTCCCTGCTCCCTGCACCGAAGCGCTCCCTATTAACTGTTTCGCTCTAGTCCCAGGCAAAATAGTCATAGCGCGATTGGCATCCACTACGTAAGTGCCTGCAATTAAATCGTGCCAACAACGCCGCTGACGGTGAAAACGGGCAGTCATGCCTTCACCTAGTACGAAGAAACAAGACAAACCGAAAAATATGCCCAAATGAGGAAAAGCCGTCGCCCGCCACATAATATAGGCTACGGAGAGTGGTAAGCCCCACATTCCCAAAGTTTCTCGGATCGCGATCCGAGATAGACCTGGAACCGTGCCAGCAGCAGAAACAACCCGTACCCCCAACCAGCGCTTGGGTAGAGTACTGCCTGTTTTTCCCAGTAAATACAGCTGCCATCCCCCTACTAACAAAGGAGTGATGACAGCGACAGACCAAAATATATTCGTTAGGGGTGTGACGAGACGGCGATCGCTCGGTTCGGCGGATATAGTTAGGGTACTGGCGATCGCTTTTTGAGTTAGGGCGACCACTGGATTTGGGGTGACTTGCTCCCCTGATGGCTCCAATTTTGCCTGTTCTCCTAAGCTATAGGGTATCAGTCCGCTGAGTGCAACGAGCGATACTTCTACTGCCCATGCCGCAAAGCGTCTAGTTGCTAGTGGTAGCGGTTTGCTTTTCGCCTGCACCGAACGACGAGCGCGATTGGCATTTCTCCTCACACTTGAATTCGCCATCTTAATAGTTCCCCTTCTCGTTGTTTTCACTCCTCGATCGCAGACATTAAGTTATCAGTTCTTTGTTTCAGTATTGCGACTGACAAAAAACCGATATCCTACATACAACACCAGTGCCAGCACTCCTAAGCTGATGACAGCTGCTACTAGGTTTAGCACCGCTCTGAGAATTGCAATTCCAAACACAGCTCCAACACTTATGACTATAAGCTTGCTGACACGCGATAGATGACTAAACCAATTAAAAAACTGTCCCAAAGGCGATGGCTCGCTAGCAGCGATTTTTGTCTCTTGTACTATCTGTGGCGTTGCAGGCTGCGATCGTGCTACCTCCGCAGATGCCGAATTTGCTTCTCTTTCTAGTTGTTCTAAGCGTTGTTGCAAATCTTGTTCTGATTGAGGATTCATATGCTTTTACCAAAAAGTAAGAGAGTGGCGAGCAGTCACGAGTCACAAGGTCACAAGTCACAAGTCGGAAGCATCTAGCCACCAGCCACTCGTCACTGCTCACTGTTATTAGGGCGATTGTAGCTAATGCAAAGCACAACTACACGCCGACTTGGATAGGAAAACTTGACAAACAACTAATATAGCGATTCTATTTGAGTCATGAACCGCTCGTTGTGGTGGTTGACGGTTAACAGTTGACAGTTGACAGTTAACCGTTAACCGTCAACCGTCAACCAGCAATAACCCAGATTCACAAATCATTTAGGCTCGCTATATATGTTCGTTATGAATGGTTTTCCGCCCAAAAAATGGAGAAATTACGCAAGTTTTTGAGAAAAGTCAATTGTTATAATTAGACTCAATAGCGGTCTAACGATCGCTGTAAATTAATTGCGAATTACAGCTAAAACTCTATCAAAAGAAGCAGATTTAACAGTGGAGGTTATGAAGTAGTAACAGATTCAGCCTTGCGATAGTTGCAGTAAATCCAAATATTTGATTCTTGAAAAGCAAATAAATGTCCTGCATTTCAGGTGATTTAAACCTAGTAATTGAAAGTCCGTAAGTGGATAAATAAAATGACAAAGCAAGCTACTATGTACAAGTTAATAAAGTGGACTATCCTACCTTCCATTTTAATTATGAGTTGTGCGATCGCAGCTACAACTTTCGCTCAGGAAGCAGTAGTAAAAGTCCCCCCCCAATTAGAAGCAGACCCTCTAGTTGTTAAAGGTAGATCTGGAGGAGAAAAAAACAGCGATTGCGGTAACATCAGTACGACTCCCAGTCAGGTGCTACAAGTACCAGAACCTTTACCATATCTCAAGCTACAAGTACAGAGCGAAGGAGAACCTACACTACTGATTGAAGGACCAGGAAAACGGCGTTTTTGCGTACTGGCGGATACAGCAGCAGGAGAAGCTCCCGAAATCTCGGGTTACTGGGAAGCAGGAAAATACTCGCTATACGTTGGCGATCGCACTCAAGGACAATATCCCTATACCCTTTCAATCTCTCAGAAAAAAGGTGAATAGATTTGTCATTGGTCATTCGTCATTTGTCATTGGTTAACACTGCACTCACGACCAATGACAACTGACAACTGATAACTGTTCACTGATAACTGACAACTGAATTATGACTCTTCCGCGCTAGCTGCGACTTCCACAGCTTGCACGTCAATCGTCCCTGGAGGTGTTAAGCGATTCAGCTTGCCTTGCTCTACTTTCAAAAGTTCGCCACAACTAGGACACTGAAGTTGGGTACGATTGAGTGCTGCTAGTTCGTAGCTACACACCGGACATTCAGACTGAACGAGGTTGCGTTGCAGCCACCAGCGAAACCAGACGAATGCGATCGCTGGAGCCAACAATAGCAGTCCCATTAAAATTAGAAATGAGTTGACCAACCAGCCAAGACCTACCGCACCCAATAACCAGATGAAGAGGAATAGGGTGAGCCAACCGGAGAGGCGGGAAAAACTAAGTTGAAAAGACTTGAGGCTCATGTTCTTTCTATTAAGCTGCTCTGCCTCTAGGATAGCTAGGGGTCGGGAGTTTTAGGGGCGGGTTTTCAGCATACCTATCGCAGAGCAAACAATTCTACGGTTAAACCCGCCCGTACAGGGGAGTAGGAGAATTGTAAAAAATTTGTCATTAATTACACAACACCAATTACCCTGCGCGATTTATGTCTTAACTTCTTGGCGGTTTTTATCACTTTTTACAATGAGTAAGCAGTTTCTGCCGTCAGCAGCCCGTTCGTATACGACTCGATCTGCTAAGCGCCGCAATAGAAACCAGCCATAGCCTCCTTCTTGTAAGGTTCCTGGTTTAGGTTCGGCAATTGCATCGGGATTAAAAGGCTGACCCCGATCCCAGATTCTAATCTCAATGCGATCGCTCCATAATAACAGGTCGATATCTATCGCCGTTTCTCGCGGTAGGGCTTGATGGGCGTGTCTGACCGCATTCGTAAATCCTTCTGCTAAAGCTAAATTTAAGCGATATAGTTGACCCTCAGACCAAGGTATTTGACCGCTATGTTGAAGACAAAAATCTTCAAACCAGTCTTGTACCTGGTTCAGTAACTTTAAATCGCTACACACCCTCAGATGATTTTGCTCCAACATGCCACGGCTTGACCGCGATCCGATGTTAATTGCTTGTCAACTCAATAAATGTTTACTTATTCTTTTTTTATTCTGTAATCGCGACTACTATCAAGCCTCTGTAACTAAAATTGACACCTGTTAACGTTTCTCATTCAGTAGATATACTTTTTGAGAAACCCACAGGTGTCAAGACAAATCCGTACTCAATACACTTGATTAAGTGCAGAACTGAACGATTAGAACAGACCGAAAGTGAAAGATTTGTCGATCGGGAAAGCAGCACCAATACCGAGCCACAAGGTAACTAAAGTACCAACTAAAAACACAGTTGTTGCGACTGGACGGCGGAAGGGATTTTGGAACTTATTGACATTCTCAATAAATGGAACCAGAATTAACCCCAGTGGTACGGAAGCCATCAGCACGACTCCCAATAATTTATTGGGAACTGACCGCAGAATTTGGAATACTGGGTATAAATACCACTCAGGTAAAATTTCCAGAGGCGTAGCGAAAGGATTTGCTGGTTCGCCTACCATTGCTGGGTCTAGTACGGACAAAGCGACTATACAAGCACCCGTTCCCAAAATTACCACAGGGAAAATATAGAGCAAGTCGTTAGGCCAAGCAGGTTCGCCATAATAATTATGACCCATGCCCTTAGCCAGCTTGGCACGTAATTGAGGGTCGCTCAGGTCTGGTTTTTTTAGTGTTCCCATCTTTAAAGTTGTTCTCCTTTGTTTCAGTTATCAGTTATCAGTTAACAGTTAACAGTGACAACTGATAGCTGTTAACTGTTAACTGTAATTACAACGGACCAGAAATACCTTGCTTGCGGATCATCAGGAAATGCAGCAGCATGAAGACAGCGATCGCCCAAGGTAAGACAAAAGTATGAGCGCTGTAGTAGCGAGTTAGCGTTGCTTGACCTACACTCGAACCGCCGCGCAATAAGTCAGCAATGAGAGTACCGACGACTGGAATTGCTTCTGGTACGCCACTAACGATTTTTACCGCCCAATAACCGACTTGATCCCAAGGTAAAGAGTAACCCGTTACACCAAAGGAAACAGTAATGACTGCTAAAATCACGCCACTAACCCAAGTCAACTCACGGGGCTTTTTAAAACCGCCAGTGAGATAAACGCGGAATACGTGCAGGATCATCATCAGTACCATCATGCTGGCTGACCAGCGGTGGATGGAGCGGATCAACCAGCCGAAGTTCACATCTGTCATGAGATACTGTACGGAAGCATAAGCTTCAGTTACAGTCGGCTTGTAGTAGAAAGTCATAGCGAATCCAGTCGCAAACTGGATTAAAAAGCAAACCAGGGTGATACCACCGAGACAGTAAAAAATGTTGACGTGTGGGGGGACGTACTTACTGGTTACATCTTCAGCAAGAGCCTGGATCTCCAAGCGCTCCTCAAACCAGTTGTATGCTTTTGAATCAGTTACCTGTTTACTAAACATCAACCAAAAGTTCCTAAAAATGGATTGCGTCTGTTCAAATTCCCGATCGTCTTTGCAGGGATCGTCTTTTCAAGGTCTTCTAATGGCTGGAAATCCAGTCACTTCGATCTTAATTGCGATCGCGAACAATTTGCTCGTCCAGACTGCATCAGATTCTATAAAAAAAGTAACATAGTCGAGAGGACAGTTGGAAGAAGTTGTAAGTCGTAAGTCGTAAGTCGTAAGTTGGCTGTTGGTTTTTTTCTCCCTCAGCTCCCCCAACTTCGCGGCTCTCCCCCTGCTCCCTGTCCCCTACTCCCTGATAACTGAATCACTGATAACTGATGATGTCAAAGCGAATTTTCCAGATCGGAGTTTTGTTGGTCATGCCAATTCTGCTAGCGTTGGGTATTTGGACTCAGCCAGCAACCGCCATCACGGAAGAGCAGAGAGTGGTAGTAGAAGCATGGCGAATTGTCAATCGCGCCTATCTGGACGATACGTTTAACCATCAAAATTGGTCGGCAGTGCGGCAACAAGCACTCAAACAACCCCTTGACAACCCAGAGTCAGCATATACAACAGTCGAGAAAATGCTGGCAAGTTTAAACGAGCCTTTCACTCGCTTTTTACGACCAGAACAGTATCGTAGTTTACAAGTTAATACTTCTGGCGAACTGACAGGTGTAGGACTGCAAATTGCCCTTAATCCAAAAACAGGACAGTTAGAGGTCGTAGCACCAATTGCTGGTTCTCCAGCGGAAAAAGCAGGTATTCAATCTCGCGATCGCATTCTCAAAATCGATGGTATTCCGACCACCCAATTAACTCTAGATGAAGCAGCAGCCAAAATGCGGGGTCCGGCGGGTAGTAAAGTCATGCTGATCGTAGAACGGGATGGTTCGCCAAAAGAAATCCAGGTAGCCCGCGATCGCATTGCTGTCAATCCCGTAGTTGCCCAACTTCAAACCTCACCTAGCGGAGCAGAGATCGGCTACATACGCCTGATTCAATTTAATGCCAACGCCACAGCAGAAGTTGCCCACGCGATCGCCAATTTAGAAAAACAAGGTGCCAATGCATACATTTTGGATTTACGCAATAATCCTGGAGGCTTATTGCAATCGGGAATTGAAATTGCCCGTCTGTGGTTAGACGAAGGCACGATCGTCTATACGGTTAACCGCCAAGGCATCCAAGGAAATTTTGAAGCTTTTGGCTCGGCATTAACTCACGACCCCCTAGTCGTCTTAGTCGATCGCGGTACGGCTAGCGCCAGTGAAATTCTCGCTGGAGCGCTGCAAGACAACGGACGAGCGAAAATTGTTGGTGAAAAGACGTTTGGTAAAGGCTTAATTCAATCTTTGTTTGAACTATCTGACGGTTCCGGTATGGCTGTTACCGTTGCCAAATACGAAACCCCAAGTCATCGAGACATTCACAAGCAGGGCATTGTCCCAGACCTCAATGTAGCTACCGATCGCCTCAGCCGCGACCAAATCGCCACCGCAGCAGACCCACAATACTTAGCAGCAGTAGAATTATTAAGCAATACACCAGCTATTGCTAAAAGCGACAAATGATTTGATGGGAATGGGTAATTGGTTGTTAGTTGACAGTTGACGGTTAACGGTTGACAGTTGACGGTTGTTTTTTGCTCCCCCAACTTCCTCTGCTCCCTGCTCCCTACTCTCTGCTCCCTGCTCTCTGCTCCCTGCTCTCTGCTCCCTGCTCCCTACTCTCTGCTCCCTGCTCTCTGCTCCCTGATAACTGATAACTGATAACTGGTCGCTGATAACTGATAATAAAGCAGAAGTTGTTAAGCGATCGTTATGTTGCGACAAGTATCTTTAGGAAAGCTAGGTTTAGTTGTTGGTGGTTTAATTACGATTGTGGGATTCGTTGCCTATTTTATTGATAATCCCACACTCAACCTTGTGGGTTTTTTTTATGGCATTCCCCTTTTATTAGGAGGTTTGGCGTTGACGGCAGCGGAACTGAAGCCAGTGCCATACACTCAACCAACTTCCCCTGAAGTAGTTGCTTTGCGCCAACAGCAAGCTACAGCAACTCAAAATCAAGTCCGTCTGGATATTACCCGCTATCGTTACGGTCAGTCAGCTCATTTAGATACAGCGTTAGAACGGCTGGGACTTGCGCCAACAGATGAAGAAAGACCGATTGTTAAAGGCGTGCGAGAAACACAAATCGATGGTGCTTATGGGTTGATTTTAGAATTTGATTCTCCCTTCGTGACACTGGAACAGTGGCAAAAAAAACAAGACAAAATGCAAAGTTTTTTTGGTCCTGGGGTACGTGTTGAAGTCACGCAACCTGCTGAAGATGAGATTGAAATAGCAATGATTGCGGCTTCTAGCCAAGAGACTTCCAGCTAGGTGTTAGAACAGTAGCTAACACCATACTTAGCAGGAAGCGATCGAATGCTAGAAGGAATGACCGATGCTATTAACTCTTTTGGATATCTGGGCATCTTCCTGCTAGTTTTAATCGCTCCAACTCCACCAGAAATTGTTTTACCCTTCGCGGGTTTTTTAGCTGCTCAAGGCAAGCTCAGCTTACCATACGCGATTTTAGCTGGAGTTTTGGGTTGTACTCTATCAATCGTACCTTGGTACTTAGCAGGTAAATACTTGGGCGAACGGCGCTTGAAAGTATTTGCTAGGCGCAACCGCAAGTGGTTAAAACTCTCCTTTGGAGAAATAGAGCGAGCCAAACAATGGTTCGATCGCCACGGTGGGAAAACTGTCTTTTTTTGTCGCCCCATCCCCAGCGTCCGCACGTTAATTGCGCTACCAGCGGGTATTAGTGGCATGAGATTGCTACCGTTCTTATTCCATGTCATATCTGGTGAGGCAATCTGGCAAACTGCCTTGGCTTATGCTGGATACCTGCTTGGCAGGCGTTATGCAGTCGTTGTTTGGTATACCGCTCCCATTGCCAGAATTTCAATTGCTGTACTCCTGTTAGCACTCCTATTCTGGTTAATTAGGCGTAACAGGTCGAATAGTTAAACTGCGGTGACGTTAAGCTAGTTTACCAGTGCGATCGCCTGCCAAACACTTACACCCTGCTCCCTGCTCCCTGCTCCCTACTCCCTGATGTAGCAGAAATTTGTTGCAAGAAAAACTCTTCCAAAGAAGGACGAGACAAATTCATGCCGACGATCTGCCCGCCGAGAGAACGCAACTTTGCCAGAAAATCGTAGGGTTCGCCACTAAGTTCGCCTTTCCAAGTCCCATCGGCTTCTATTTGCAAATTAGTTAACCATTGGCAGAGTATTTCTACATCACCACCTTTGCCTTTGACGTGATAAGCATCAGTCGTTCCCAATAATTCATCCAGGGAACCGCTACAAATTAAATTTCCTTGAGCTAGGATGGCAACGCGATCGCAAATTTGCTCGACTTCAGACAAGATATGACTGTTGAAAAAAATAGTCTTGCCTTGAGCTTTGAGAGAAAGAATAATCTGTCGCATCTGGTAGCGTCCTAACGGATCTAAACCAGACATCGGTTCGTCTAAAAACACTAATTCTGGGTTATTGATCAAAGCTTGTGCCATCCCTACCCGCTGCACCATACCCTTAGAATATTGGCGTAGTTGCTTTTTGCGGGCAGCAATTAAAGGCAGTCCGACTAATTCCAGCAGTTGAGGAATGCGCTGACGTTGAACGCTGCGGGGAATTTGAAACAGTCCCGCTGCCATTTCTAAAACTTCCCAACCAGTTAGATAGTCGTAGTAATAAGCATTTTCTGGTAAATAGCCAATGCGTTGTTTGATCGGGCGATCGCCTAAAGGTTGACCTAATAATAAACCTTGTCCGCTCGTGGGGCGAAGAATACCCAACAATAATTTTAAGAGCGTTGTTTTACCCGCTCCATTCGGTCCCAGAAGACCAAAAGTTTCGCCCTGATATACCGTTAGAGAGCAACCTTTGAGCGAGGGAATTTTCTGATTCATCCAAAAGCCAGTCCGGTAAACTTTCCGCAATTGAGAAGTTTGAATGACTGCTGGGCGCTCGGAAGGATTAGATTCAAAAGTAGGCGAATCAGTAGTAACAGTCTTCATCGCGTCAAACTACCTTTGCTCCAAACAAAAATGACAACAGTTATTATGGCTCACTCGATCGCTCCATGCCGACAGCGATCGCACCTATACTCATCCTAGTTAAGATTATTGGTGAGGATGAGCTGAGGAGGCTGAGGAGGCTGAGGGAGCTGAGGGAGTGAAGAAAGTTAAGTATGGGTAAAAATGCCAGATTATATATAAGTAGTAAAAAAAATTAACTTTTGAGGCAATTCATGAACCGCTCAAAAATCGTTGCTATTATCACAGGGGCAATTTCAATCCTACTGGCGATCGCCTATCTCCTCCTCGTGCAACTACTAGACTTTCGTGGCGAAATGCAACCAGCACCAGTCAGTCAGTTATCAGTTGTCAGTTATCAGTGGCTAGTGGCTGGTGGCTGGTGACTAGAAATGCTCCCTTGTCCCCCAAGTCCTCCTTGTCTCACACCTAGCGGGGATAATGCTCAAATAGATAACTCTTAGCCTCCGTGCGATCGCGGATAGTTCCATCTAGGGTGGCAGCAAGTAGATCGTCGAGAATTTGACGATATTGAGGTCCGGGTTTGTATCCCAATTGTTTCAAGTCGTGACCGTTTAATAGTGGTTGGACGTTAGCCCCATGGGTGACATATTGCCAGACAAGCGATCGCACAGGACGAGGACTGCGTAGAGCAATTAAGATTAGCATCGGTAGGTCGTATTGCCGCAACAAGTCAAATACTTGACTGGGTAGCCGACAAGAAGGTAAAGCTGTCAAAACTCGCTCCTGTGCCTGTTGCAAATGGCGCAAGCGATTAATACTGTCATCGGGTAATTGTAAATTTTGGGCAACGCGATCGCGGTATTCTGGGGCAAGATAGGCGATGAGAACCTCTAGACGTAACAGCCAATCAGGAGTGAGGAGTGAGGAGTGAGGAGTGAGTGGTAATATTTCTCCTCTGCCCCTCTGCCTCTCTGCTCCCTTTCCCGACTCCCGACTCCCGTACGGGCGGGTTTCCAAACCCGCCCGTACCGACTCTCGATTAAATCGTCTCAAACAACGCTCCAAAAACCGCAACTGCTGCCAAAGAGCTTTATCTAGTTTCAAAGTTTCATGCAGGCATTGCAAAGCATCTAAATCTCCCAGTAAACGTAAAGCTGCTTGCCAGTAGGGTGCTTGCAAAATGTATTTCAGCTCGTTTTTCAATCGCGTTTGTAAGGCAGGCGCTCTGGAATTATTGCCTTGTGTGCGTTTGTAGATACCGCTATTAATGGCATAGCGAATATAATTTTCCGTCTGAGGTTCGATCGCGAATTCTAAACGAACGGCAAAGCGGACGGCACGATAAATTCGAGTTGGGTCTTCGATAAAGCTGTTGGGGTGTAAAACCCGAATTTCCTTTGCCTGTAGATCGAGCAATCCGCCAAAGAAATCTAACATTTCCCCCGCTCTTGGTGGTGTCAAACGGACGGCAAGGGAATTAACTGTAAAGTCGCGTCGATACAAGTCTTGGCGAATGGAACTCGCTTCTACTTCAGGATTGGCAGCAGGATAGGGATAAAATTCCGTGCGTGCAGTGGCAATATCAATCCAAAGAGAGCCGAAAATAGGGTCTTTGTGCCACAACAATGCTGCTGTTTGAAATGCCCCATGAATTTCGAGACGAGCAGCAGGGTAAAGTTGCTGAAGGGCGCGAGCTAACTCTACTCCCGCCCCTACATCAGCAGCGCGATGAAAGCCATCTACAACTAGATCGATATCTTGTAGATACAGGGGTGCTGCACCGTTCTGTTTTGCCAACAGTAAATCGCGCACTCCTCCCCCAACCAAATACAAGTGCCAACCGCGTTGTTCTGCCTGGGCAGAAGCCTTAGTCAACAATTCCCAAAAAGGTGCAGCAAGGCGATCGCTCAACAATCTTAAGAATGCCCCAGGTGGAATAATCCCAACAGCATTCCCTCTCACCCCTCGCTCCTCGCTCCTCGCTCCTTCCTGATGCAATTCTCGCAGTACGTCGGTACGGGTGACGATGCCACGCAATTCTCCGTCTTGCAACACTGGCAAGCGTCCGATATCGTATGTCACCATCAACGCTTGAATTTCTGGCAAGGTTGTATCTGGGGTAATAGTCTTGATATTTGTCGTCATATACCCCTTGGCGGGAGCGTGACTGAAGCCGTGGTGCAGGGCAATATCAAGATCGCGGCGGGAAATAATTCCTACCAACTTGCCTGTAGGATCGACCACAGACAATCCAGAGTGACCGTAACGCAGCAAAATCCGTTGTGCCTCGGCAATAGTTGTATCTGGGCGGATCGTGCGAACGGGGGATGACATTAATTCCCTAGCTGTCGGCGGATGGGGAATCGTGGCTTTGAGTCGGTCTACCAAGTGTTGTAAAGTTGCCTGCCCATCGACACCCCGTAACGAGAGGGATGCAGCTTGAGAATGTCCCCCACCGCCGAGGGGCTGAAACAAGTCATTTAGATTTGTCCCAGGAATTTGCGATCGCCCGATAACTGTCAGCCTTTCCTCACCACTGTCTCCCAAAGCATACCTTGCCCCCAGTAGGACGGCATCGCTTTCGGTCAATTCCATCAGCCGTGCTGCCAAGCTAGATAATCCAGATACATAACCTGGAGTTTTTAGCAAGACCCAAGTGACTGTATATCCCCGCAAGCGATCGCAGTGGAAGTTATCCAGTGCCTCAGTTAACAATGCTTGCAACTGCGGTGAAAACCCAGGATCGATGTAATCCCGCACGACATGCAAGCTAGCTCCCTGCTGCATCAACCATGCTAGAGCCAACGCATCGCGATGGTTAGCTTGGTCAAATGAAAGCGAACCCGTATCAACGTGGATGCCTAACGTCATCACAGTTGCTTCAAACGGCGTAATTTCCACCTGCTGAACTTGTAATTCTTCGACAATTAGCGTCGTAGTCGCTCCCACATCAGCAATATGAGTTGCCGTAGCCGAAATATCGCTGTCAATTTCTAAGTGGTGGTCGTAAACAACAATCTGTTCGACTTGGGGCAAATCCAGCCACTCCGCCGCCGCACCCAAGCGATCGCGGTGTTGTGTATCGACGACGATCAGCGATCGAATTTGTTTCGGATTCACAGAACGGCGCTCGATCAAAGCATATTCGTCTCGATGCAGTGCCAAAAAATCCTTTACCGCTGGATGACTACCACCCGTCAGCACGATCTTCGCTCCCGCCCACAGCCGCGACAGCCCCACAGCCGCACCCAAAGCATCAAAATCCGCTGTTGTATGACAAAGAATTAAGTCCATGAATGAGGAGTGAGGAGCGAGGAGTGAGGAGTGAGGGAGACTAGGGAGTGTGGGGAGTGTGAGGAGAGGAGATTAAACAACTTCTGGCTCCTGACTCCTGACTTCTAACAAATAACCAATGACGAATGACCGATGACGAATGACCACTCCCTATATTGTGACAATTTCTGATAGGTTACATATAGGTTATAAGCAAAATTAGCAAGCTTTAAGCTTAATCTAGATCTGTTCTGGTTTGTTGCTGTGTAGGGAGACATACTGATGTTATCTGCTTTGTTTCAATTGACTTTAGTTGCCCTGGTATTCTTGTCCTTTGCTTTGGTGATTGGCGTTCCCGTGGCTTACGCTACTCCCCAAAATTGGGTGGAATCAAAAAGGCTGCTTTGGATCGGTTCGATCGCCTGGTTCGGTCTAGTGATCGTCATCGGTGTTTTGAACTTTTTGGTTGTATAAGCAACTTAAGGCGATCGCCCTTGTCGATCGTCGCGATTGACAAGCAAGCGATCGCTACTTTGTAGAGACTTACACGTAATGTCTTTACGCTGACAACTGACAACTGATAACTGACAACTGATTTAGTAATGGCAGTTTTCGAGGGAACTTTTACTCAGACAGAACCTTTACGGTTTGCGATCGTCATCGGTCGGTTTAACGATTTAGTCATTGGTAAGCTGTTAGAAGGATGTCAAGATTGCTTGAAACGTCATGGCATCGATCCGAATCCTCACGGCAGTCAAGTCGATTATGCTTACGTTCCTGGTAGTTTTGAAGTGCCAATTGTGGCGCGACAATTAGCATTATCTCATCGCTATGATGCCGTGATCTGTCTTGGAGCAGTCATTCGCGGTCAAACTCCCCATTTCGATTATGTTGCGGGAGAAGTAGCTAAGGGCATTGCTGCGGCAGGATTTCAAACTGGCGTACCAGTCATTTTTGGTATTTTGACTGTAGACTCGATGCAGCAAGCTCTGGAAAGAGCCGGAATTAAGAGTAACAAGGGTTGGGACTACGCCATGAACGCGATTGAGATGGCTAGCTTGATGCGGCAACTACATGCCGATATAACTGTAGAGTCTTACAACAATAATTCTCAATCCTTGCCCGCTGCCTCGTTGAAAAGTGCCGTTGCTAACGAGCGATCGCCAATTGCAGAAAGTGGCGAGTGACAATGCAGGAGTAGCAAGTGAAAAATGCTACTCAATACTCTGAAAAATGGTGGGTAGCGTTAGTTATATGCGCTACCTTTTTTGTCTAGTAAAAATCCTCCAATAGAGGTATATCAATAAGTCGAAATTAGGTTAAGTTCGTGGCAGTTGAAGTCTTTGCTTTGAGCCGATCTCCAGCGCATATATTGGCATTAATCTAGTGACAAACCACAAGTTATTAATGTACGCTATCAAACATAACTTTCCAGTTTAAAGCAGACCAGAATATATTTTAGGTAGCACAAATGCGAGGAAACACAATTGGTATTGAGTTAGAACCAGAAGATATAGAGTTATTGACAAGAATTGAACGGGAAACGGGTAAGTCAATTCACCAACTCACAGGTGAAGCCATTAGAAATACTTATAATACAAAATATAATAATAGCGATGGCGATGATGCTACTCCTCTGCTAGAGGCTATAGACAAAATCGGCAAACAAGTGCAGCAAGTCATGGTAGCTGTAGAAAGACAGCGCCAGGAGATCGAGCTATTTTCAACTAGCCCAAAAAAACACTTACAGCAATCGTACCCCCCCCCACATAGTATTTATACCTAGTACCAAAACTTAAGAAGGGACAAGGGGGACAAGGAGGACAAGGGGGACAAGGAAGCAGGGGAGCGCAAGGTTGCTGAGGGAGCGCAAGGTTGCTGAGGGAGATAAAATAACTAACTGGTCACTAGTCACTGGTCACTGTCACCCTACACCCTACACTCTGTTCCCAGGTTCCTGACAATCGCGGAAAAAAGCTTGACAAACTCAGCCAAATCTGCGACATTAATAAATGCACAGTAAATTGCGGGTATAGCTCAGTGGTAGAGCGCAACCTTGCCAAGGTTGATGTCGCGCGTTCGAATCGCGTTACCCGCTTAAGGTAAGTCGAAAAAATAAAGCAAAGTTCAAAGGAATAAGTTAATTAAACGATCGCTTCAGTCGGAGCCAAAGGACTTTTATCTGTTCTAGAATCTCAGATAGGAGGTAAAATCTACCAACCTCGCGTTGCGTTAAGCAACAACAAACAATCTGAGTCGAGCGCAAATAACTTGGCATTTGGAAAATGTAATGGAAAGCTGAGAATTATTTGGTTAGACTTAGGAAGTATTATGTAAACTCGTAGGATAGCCACATTTTGGTTCTACGGCGGCTCGTGCAACCTCAAAAGACCCAAAAAATCGATCTGAGTGTAGATTACCCTTGTCCCTGTCGCCGACACGGGCGATTAATTCCGATTACGCTGACAGAAGCATTTGGTTGCGATCGCTGTCAGCAACTCTTCGTTGTGGAAGAAAACGGGTATGTATTAGAACAATTATCCACCAGCTACCCTTACAAGAGAGCATGGCGCTGGCTGGGCAATCGCTGGAGCGTAGCTAAGCCACGTTTGGGACAGAGCTATCTTCCAGTAGCACTATTAGTAGTGTTTGGGCTGCTAATTTTTTGGTTGCCTTTGGCACTGCGATCGCCACACCATGCCAGTATTCTAGTATGGGCATTAGTAGCAGTACTCCTAGCAGTACTGCCAGCACTAATGGTCTGGCTGATTTACAGACGTTAAGTCGATGACAGGTGACACATCTCATACTCACTCAGGCTTGGTCGCTACTGCTCGTCGCGCCTACGGAGCTTCCCTAAAACTAGGAATTAGTAAGGGGGCAGACCGCAGTCGTGCCGTGCAAAAAATGGCAGAAGCACTCAAGCAATCTTTCGATGACATTTTGGAAGCCAACACTTTGGACTTGGAAGCTAGTCGCGAAATGGCAGTGCCAGAATTAATCGTGGATTGGCTGAAGTTGACTCCCGAACGCCTCCAAGCTGCGGTAGAAATTTTGCAACGCCTCGGCGAACTGTCAGACCCTTTGCGACGGATTAGAAATGCTGACTACCAGCTTGCTGATTCTCAAACTTACTGCCAGCTGATGCCGTTGGGAACGATCGCCCTAGTTTACGAAGCGTTTCCAGAACTTGGGGCGATCGCAGCAGGACTGTGTATCAAGACTGGTAACAGCCTCATTCTCAAAGGTGGAGGAGAAGCCAGTCACTCTAATGCTGCTATTGCTAAGGTGCTGCAAATTGCCTTAGAGGAAAGCGGAATGCCTTCCGGTTGTCTGGAAAGAATTGAGACAGAGGAAGGGAGCTTAACACAGGAATTAATTACCCAAGACCAATACATAAACCTCGTCATTCCCTACGGTCGCCCCAGCTTAGTTCAACAAGTCGTGCGACAGTCCACTGCCCCAGTTTTGAAATCGGCGATGGGGAACTGTTACCTTTACTGGTCGTTATCTGGCAGCATCGAAATGATGCGCTGGACGATCTTAGACAGTCATGCTAGCGAACCCGATCCGGTCAATGCGATCGAGAAAGTCTTGATTCACCGCACGACCAATCCCTCGTCCCTCGTTACCCTGTGGAACAGCTTGCAAGAAAAAGGTTTTCAAGTTAGGGGAGATAGCGCCTTAGTCGAAGCATTTCCCCAGCTACAACTGGCAAAGGATTCCGAGTGGAGTCAATCATATTTAAACAAAACAGTAGCTTTTAAGGTAGTAGACAACTTAGAAGCAGCCATTTCGTGGATCAATCGTTATAGTAGCGGTCATGCCGACTGCATCGTTACCGAGTCCTATCAAGAAAGCCGTCACTTTGCTTTGCGGGTGAATAGTGCCTCCACTTATATCAACGCCTCCCCGCGCTTTTGCCGCAATCCCGCCCGAGGAGAGTCAATATTTCTGGGGATGTCAAATCAAAAAGGACACCGCCGAGGACTGATCAGCCCCGAAAGCCTGACGACGGTAAAGCATATCGTGCAGGGTAATAGCAGATTTTAATGGTTGACGGTTAACACTTAACCGTCAACCGTCAGCCGTCAGCCGTCAACCTTTCCAGCTAACTTCACATTCTTCGCCAAGCCAAGAGCTTGTAACAAGCAGATTGTCATCCAGGTGAGATCGATTTCCCACCACTCTAAGCCGTGTCGGGCAGAGTATTGAAAGGCATGGTGGTTGTTGTGCCAGCCTTCGCCAAACACCAACAGGGCTACCCACCAACAGTTGGTCGAGCGATCGCCGGATTCGTGGCTGCGATAGCCAAATTTGTGCGTGGCGCTGTTGACCAACCAGGTGCAGTGGTAGACGAACACGACTCGTACGAAAATTCCCCAGACGACAAACGACCAGCCACCAAGTAATAGCAGGACTACACCCAGAGCGATCTGGATGAAAATCATATTTTTTTCTAGAAACTGATAGACTGGATCGCCAGCAATATCTTTTGTAAAACGAGCAAGATCTAATTCAATCGGTCTGCGATAAATTAACCAGCCGATGTGACTCCACCAAAAACCTTTGTTAGAGTCGTGGGGGTCTGGATCGGTATCGGAGTATAGGTGATGGGCGCGGTGCGTCCCGACCCATTCAATTGGTCCTCCTTGACAGGCAAGAGTGCCGCAAAAGACCAAGAAATACTCCAGCCATTTTGGAGTTTGAAAGCTGCGATGGGTGACAAGACGGTGAAATCCTAGAGTAACTCCCAAACCGCCAGTGACCCAGTAGAGAAACACGGCAACACCAACTGCTTGCCAGCTGAAGTTGCTAGGGAGTAGAGCAAATAAAGCTCCAAAATGCAAACCAATAAAAAAGAGGGTATTGACCCAGTTGATTGTTAGTTTGGTTGAGGTAGCAATCGTCATGCGATAACCTAAATTCAAAAACTAGCGCCCGATCTGCCAAAATCAAAGATCCACTCATTAAGTTAAACTAAAGCGATAAATTTGACGATGAACAGCTACGAACAGCTGCAACTAGCAGAACAGGCACTATCTCCGATTTTTTCTGGAATTGACGCTCAGGTCAAGCAAAATCTTAAACGAGTGCTGAGTGCCTTTCGTCACCAGCGGGTGGGGGCGCATCATTTTGCTTCTGTCAGTGGCTACGGTCACGACGATCTCGGTCGTCAGACGTTAGATCGGGTGTTTGCCGAGGTGATGCAAGCAGAAGCAGCCGCAGTGAGAGTCCAGTTTGTCTCTGGAACTCACGCGATCGCCTGTGCTTTATTTGGCGTGTTGCGCCCAGGGGATGAGATGCTGGCAGTTGCCGGTGCGCCCTACGATACGCTGGAAGAAGCGATCGGGCTGAGGGGCAGCGGGCAAGGCTCCTTAATAGAGTTTGGCATTAATTATCGTCAAATAGATCTGACCGCAGCAGGAAATATTGATTGGCAGGCGTTAGAAACGGCGGTACGCGATCGCACCCGTTTAGTTTTAATTCAGCGTTCTTGCGGTTATTCCTGGCGTTCTAGCCTTTCCATTACTGAGATTGAAAAGATCGTCCACATCATCAAACAGCAAAACCCGAACACAATTTGTTTTGTCGATAACTGCTACGGCGAATTTATCGAAGATCGAGAACCTACGGCTGTCGGTGCGGATTTGATGGCGGGGTCTTTGATTAAAAATCCTGGTGGAACGATCGTCACTGCTGGCGGCTATGTCGCAGGGAAAGAGGAGTTGGTAGAAGCGGCTACCTGTCGCCTCACAGCCCCAGGAATTGGTAGTGCTGGCGGGGCGACGTTCGACCAGCATCGACTGATGTTTCAGGGGCTATTTCTCGCACCGCAGATGGTAGGAGAGGCGATGAAAGGCAATCACCTGACTGCATACGTGTTCGACAAGTTAGGATATCCGGTGAATCCCGCCCCGCTGGTTCCGCGTCGAGACACGATTCAAGCAGTTCGATTAGGTTCGCCACAAAAATTAGTGGCTTTTTGTCGGGCAATTCAGCAAAACTCGCCCATTGGTTCTTATCTCGACCCCGTACCCGCCGAGATGCCTGGTTATGAGAGCGAGTTAGTCATGGCTGGGGGGACGTTTATCGATGGTAGTACCTCGGAATTTTCCGCTGATGGTCCTTTACGGGAACCATACGCGATCTTTTGTCAAGGGGGTACTCATTGGACGCACGTTGCGATCGCGTTAGAAGCTGCAATCGAGGCAATAGGAGCTGCCAATTAATCTCCAATCGGAGTGTACAGAACGTCTACCCAGTAATTGCTACTTTTATAAGTTTGGCTGGGGAAGCTGGAGCTACCGTATTTATACACGCCATTATTACCATCAAGAAATTGCAAACCAAAATTGCTTATAGGGTTAGTAAAGTGATTCAGCGTGTAAGCGTAGTTACCTTTTGGAGCGTGATAGGAAGCTACGTAAATTGCATCTGCCGAGATCCGAATTGGCTGGTCGAATTTAAGTTGTTGCCAGCCAGAAGTTGTTTCGGAAACAAACGTACCGCGTGCGATGAGCTGACCCCCAGCAGTCCATAAAGAGCCGACGTGCGTACCAGTGTTAGTGGCGGCTTTGTAGAACCGAATGCCAGTCACAAAGCCCTCTTTTGTAGCTTTAAACTTTACACCTACCTCTATTGCTCTAGAATCAAAAGTGGCAATAGAAGATGGCGCTACAGAATCATTCCAAATACTCGTTGTTTTAGGTTTGAAGACAACATCTATCCAGTAGTTAGTGCTGTTGTATGACTGAGTTGGAAAACCGCCGCCGTAGCCGTAAATGTATGTACTGTTACTTCCAGCTTCACCATTACGCAGAGCGTGTAAAAATCCATTATCTACCCCAGCACGCTCGAAGAATTTTTCGCTGGCGACATATCGCCCAGAGTTGACGTAATAAGAAGCAATATATGTTTGTTTTGCCTTAATTGGTATGGGTGGGTAGAATTGTACGGTTTGCCAACCTGGAGCGGTTTGCTGTCCTTCAACAGCCATGCCCGTACCGAGCAACTCTCCAGTGGTAGTCCACAGATGAACGATGTAACCGCTATCATTTGCCACGGCTCGATAAAATCTAATTGCCGATACTTCTCCATCTACATCGCTACGGAACTTTAGACCTAGCTCCACAGGGTTAGTATCTTCATCTACAACTACATTTAAAGGTGTAGAGTCAGACCAAATAGAATAACTTGACGGTTCGGCTAGAGAGCGCGGAGCGGCGATCGCCAGTAATGCTGTAATGACACTGAAACTTGATAATAATAATTTTTTATACATAATTTCTCCAATTTTTTATAATTAATATCTGCATTTACAAACGAACAGCTTAAAATGAATTCAAGTTACTATTTAAACTCAGTTTCACCTATTACAATTTTCTAATTTCTAAGTAATCCGTGATTGATTTGGGATCTCAATCCTTCATATTTTCCAAAACAAAACTGCATAGATTTTTCAATGACTCACACTAAGATTGGCATGAACAACACTAGTATGGCTCAATTTTATAAATTATTAAACTAATTTATAAAATCAACATTTATTCAGTAATTTTACAGACAGAAAAACAAAGCTATGTTAAAGTTCGGCAAGTAACTCGATGAGTGCCGAGAATAAGAAAGCGTATAAAAACTCGATTTTATTGAATTAACGGAATGGAATTAAATTGTATTGAAGAATGAGAGGAGTAGATTTTGCCACAACACGATCGCTAATTCTAGTGACATCGTAATGCAAAATTCCTCGTCCATTATGCGTCATTTTCCCCAAACTAAATTGGATTCTAATATTAGAGTTAGTATGGCGGTCGAATTGCTCTAATTTCCACATGAATCCACTCCACGCACCAGTCAGATGTTGTCGCTCTGCATGAGCTACAACTACTAATAGTTTTGCCGTTGTTCCGTAAGGAGTTTCCAGAAGATTGCGTTCGAGATCGAGTTTAATTCCAGTTAAATTAGACAAAGAATTATTGCCTAGAAATACGTACTTATTACCCTCGCGTTTGATTTGTAAGATAGACGTTCCTGTCTTCTTAATGATTAATTTGTGAGAGAGGCTAAGAAATTCTTGATACTCAGTTTTAGAAACGCCAAGCCGAGAATCGTAAGGTAGAGGTTGTCCGGCGGGAGTATTTTTGATTAAGCTCGATAACCATTCGCTATCGGAATTTTTTTGCAATGCTATTTTAAATTTCTGGCTCAGTTCGACTAAACGAATTGGTGGTACAATTTGCATCAGATCGACAGTTGTACGATCGCCAGGAATGAGGGCTTCCACATTATATATTTTAGTATTATTATATAGGTTTATTTTATTTATCTGAGGAGAAGATTTTATGCTTGTATGTGAAACAGCGATCGCCTTGACAAATGGATTTAGATAAAATAATAATCCCGTTACTAAATAGCAGAGCGAGAGATAAGAAATTTTGATTTTGATTTTCATAGAATTAAGTCATATAACTTCATTATAATAATGAGTTTTAGGTTGGCACGCTAAGATTAGCGATCGCATCCGTAATATTGACGAACGCGACCGATTGCACTAAAGTTTAAAGTTTAGCTATACTAACTTACTTTTTTGTACAAATAGCTCAATTTGATAAATAACTATTCTAGATAGACCGAGTTGAATCTATCAGGAATATCACAAGATTCAGTCAAAGGTTTACAATTCTAATTTTGATGCAATAAATCTATTTTTATATGCGATCGCATAGAGAAAACATTAGTAACAGTATTTAATCAACTATGCGGTGAGTATCGAATGACTTCAAAGCTACTGTCTGCGAACTTGACATCAACTGAGTATATAGAGTAGTAACTTGTGCTTGACTCAGATTAGCATCAACAAATCGAAATGCAGAAGCTGCTAGATACGATCTGTTTTGTTCAAACGCGATCCAATGTCGTTGTAATGATTCAGCTGCTGCACCTGTAGTATTAGAACCTGCAAAGATATCGAGGATTGTATCGCCTGGTTCTGTCAAAAAATTAATAAAGAACTGGGGAAGTTTCTGCGGAAAACGTGCTGGATGTGCGCCAATCTTCGCTGTTTTACACAATTGGATGTAGCGAGAGCCGCTTTCAGTATTGGGTATTTGTAATAAATTAGAAGGGATTGCTCCTCCATTATTGTTAGCAAAAGCTTTACCAATATCGTGTCCTGACGGACGTTCTTTTGGTTGATAAAATTTTTCTGGATTCTGGAGTAATTTCTTCATGCGCTCTGAGTAAGGCACGAGTACATTACTCACATTT
This sequence comes from Scytonema millei VB511283, assembly GCF_000817735.3. Taxonomy (NCBI): domain Bacteria; kingdom Bacillati; phylum Cyanobacteriota; class Cyanophyceae; order Nostocales; family Scytonemataceae; genus Scytonema; species Scytonema millei. The sequence goes on from NZ_JTJC03000002.1 coordinate 732,513, forward strand.
GCTTTGGGATGATCGGTTTTTGATAACCACCAAATAGTATTGACAGCATCCTTAGTGCGGATCTTGCGTTTATTGACCCACTCAATCGGAGATGGTAATTTTGAGGGATTATACCAAAAAAACTCCTCAGCCAGCCGGAAATCTAGATCGTCGCAAAGTTTAATTAAAATGCGGTAGTTATAGAGCGATCGCACGGGACGTTTACTTTGATATGCTCCTCCTAAATCGAGGACAAAACTACCGTGGGGTGCCAAGACTCGATAGACTTTTTCACAAAAATTAAATAACCAATTGACATAAGCCTCTTGCTCGACATTACCATAACTCTTTTCACGTTGTAGGGCAAAAGGTGGAGAAGTCATAACTAAATCGATAGAATTGGATTCGAGGCAGTCAAGTAATTCTAAAGCATTACCAACATATGCAGAACCATAATCAGTATTGTATAAAGGGCAACATAGGAACATATTTACTTTGCTATTAAAACACAATGCGTAACTCATTTTATTTGCAGTCGATAGAATATATTAATGCAACAAGTTGAAATAATTTAGGAAATATCTACTTGTACTTGGCGACTGCGAGTCGTGGAACTATGCAGATGCAACCTGCCGATCGCGCTGGCGCTTTGCGAAGCGCACCACACAGGTTCAAAAGCTGTAAATTTCCTCAGTCCGCGCCAGCGAACTTCCCTTTGGGAAGCCGCTACGCACTCGTATTTGTGTAGTTGGAGTTTGGAACATGGTGCTAGAAGGCTGGCAGCCTCATGATGGTAAACAGGAAGATGCTATTTTACTCTTCAACTTCAATAGCAAGGACGAGGAGAGCGTTGCGCTGTTACACCATCTACTTTCTAGGGTGAAAAAAAGTTATCAGCAGTTGGCTGACTTACAATTCCTACCTGTCCGCTTACCTGTGCCTGATTTGAAGTTGTGGAGTTACTGGTTGGCGGCTCAACTGATTGCACAATGGCGCGATCGCGCGGCAGAGCAAATTGCTGTAGGTACAATTCTCGATCGACTGGGATTCATCAAGACAGAAAATACTTATCCCCTTGTTACAGCTCTGGATCGAATGGAGCAAGGAACGCTGATTTCTGTAGAATTGGTGGCGAACGTTAAGTCGATTGACAAATTCGGCTGGCAATCTTCAGATTCTGATATAAAAGAATGGATCGAGCAGAAAGCTGCCGATCTAGTTGGATTTACTCAAGAGCGCACATCTTCTTACCCAGCCGACGGCTTCAGAGCGCAATTGCACTCCAATGTGGAAGCAATGCGATCGCAGCACCAAGTTCAGATGCAAGAGTTCTTTGACTCACTACAGCACTCCGGTTCGCGCTCGGTGCTAAGAGTATTAGAAACTTTGAGCGCGATCTTCCAGCGATTAGCAGAGGAATGCGAGGCTCAAAAACAAGAGTTATTGCAAAAAGCGATGGCAGCGGAACGCGCTTACAGCAATTTAAAAACCAGAATTGAACCGCGCGATCGGCAATTCGGTCGGCGACAAACTGACTGGGAAGCAGTTGTAGAAGCACTTGCCAAGCGATACTACTTTACATTTAATGCTGAAATTTACGACCGATTCGCTCAATTAGTTAGCCAGCTCATACAACAGACAGGCGATCGCGTTGCCTCCATAACTCATACAGATCGCTCTCTTGCTATTTTGCAAAGCTGGTTTAGCCAACAATGTCCTCAAGAGCCAGTCTTTGCACCTATTTTAAAACAGCGGTTAGAGCAAAAGGTAGACATAATCAAATTACTCAGCGAGATAGAAGCAACAGTAAGCTGTCCTCTGCAAAAATGGCATAGTTTAAGCTGGACTCAAACAGAATTATTGTGTCAGGAAATTTTGATAAAACTGCATCCAGTTTGTATGGAAGTATATATAGAGTGCTACCAATATTTACTAAAAATCAATCGAGCTGAAATTTCAGACCAAAATAGTTAAGCAAATAATTGGTTTTTGTCAAGCAGAAATATGGCTCCAAAACCACCAAAATTATTCATAACTTGTCATAACTGTGGCTATGATGGCAATTCTATCACTGCCATTCGATGTGATTTATGCAAGCAGCCACTAGAGCTAAATTATGCTTTAAATAGAAATAGTACTTTTAGAAATAGTGTATCTAATAGTAAAAAAGTAACTCGGCATCGGTTTTATCTCCCCAATACTTGGTTGATATTAGTGTCAATACTATCACTGCTACTGGGAGGAAGCTTGTTCTTTTGGCGCAGTCAAAGCATTAGCACTCAAAGTTTTCAGCGGTTAGGAGATAAGGGTAACTCAAAAGCGATCGCAATTTTGGGCGACACCTTTAGCGGCTACAGTACTTTTCGGAGCGATCGATTGCGGCAAGCACTCAAAGAAGTTCAAATTGAAGCGTACTATAAAGATGAATTTAATCAAGCTCGACGCGCTCGACTTTTAAATGAAGGACAAGCCGATTTCTTAGTCACAACTCTAGATCAGTTTTTGAAACAAAAACCTCAAGGGAAAATAGTTGGTTTAATTAACTATACAATCGGAGGTGATGCGGTTGTTTTAAACACGAAACAATATCCTAACCTCAGATCGCTCCAAGCTCTGAACCAATTAGTACAACAGAGGCGATCGCAAAACCAGTTAGGCATCATTTTTGCTGGCGATTCTCCCAGTGAATATCTAGGTTTGTTGCTAGATGCTAAATTTGAAGCATTTAGGTTATTAGATTTTCAAACAATAAAAGTAGTCGATGCTGCTGATGCCTGGAAGCAATTGCAATCTAATTCAAATCTAGCAGCAGCTATACTTTGGGAACCTTTTGTCACGCAAGCTCGGCAACAAGGATATACAGTGGTCTTGTCAAGTCGAGATACTCCAGGTGCAATTGTCGATGTTATTGTTGCTAGCGATCGCCTTCTTCAATCGCAACCTGAAAAAATTTCAGCTTTTTTAGAAGCTTATTATCGTTTAATTGATACGTCTATTAGCGATCGTCTGTTGTTGCAAAATCAAATTGCCCGGGATAGCAATTTATCACCCAGCGATGCAAGATCTGTCTTGCAAGGAATTGATTTTTTTACGTCAGTTGAGGCGAAAAACTGGATGAGCGATGGCACGCTAGAGAAAAGAATAAATTCTACAGCTGCGGTGTTGACGTTAACAGGTAGGATAGAACAAGTACCTCCAGTTCCTCAGAATTTATTTACTTACCAGTTCCTCAATCGCGCTGCTAGTCAAACCCAAAAACTCATTAGTTCGATCCGCATTGACAATCCAAAACTAGCAGATAGTCTAATGGAAGGAGTAGCGAACGATTCTAATTTTGAATTTGAAACCACTTCTAATCTAGGAAATTTGCGCGTACAAGGGGAGATAGAGTTTCAATTTGGCTCGACTACACTAACAAGGAAAGGTAAGCAAACACTCGATAGATTGGCTAAGCAAATAGCCGAATTTAATTTGCAGACTGTAGCTATAAGAGTTATCGGTCATACTTCTAGAAAAGGATTAGCCGATTTAAATCAAAAACTCAGCCAACAAAGAGCGCAAGAAGTTGTTAATTATCTCAAACAACGCGGTCTGCAACACAAAATGTTTGCAGTAGGAAAAGGCTTTAGCCAGCTTAGAGGAGATCTTTCTCCCTATGATAACCGGAACCAACGAACAGAGATTCAATTGTTGCGATTGAAGAGTTAAATTTCTGTCTGAATACAGATAACAGTTATCAGTTATCGTAGGGGAGGACAGTTGCGTGCGGGGGTATCCCCCGTTGAGCAAACTGTCCGTGCGGGTTTTGACCAAAAATTTAGAGCTGTGGTTGTCAATCTATCTGCGCGCACCCGCCCGTACAGTTATCGGTATAGAGAGGGCATGGTGTGTAGAGATGAGCGAGAACTTCTCAGATTATCTTTGGAATTTGTTAATGTTGTACGTAGCAATATATGCAGTCTTAATTTATCAAGTGTAGTTTGGGGGAGCGATTGCCTGAAAAGTCACGCGCGACTATGACTAACTTTATTGCTATCTTAGGCTGATATTCTGTAATTCGAAGCGACGAATGAAAGCGAACTTATTTGGGAGGTATCTACAACTGCGTCGAAGTTGGATTCCCTATTTTGTATTGGCGATCGCGCTCTTATTTACTACGGCAGCTACTTATTATGTATCGAGTACGGTTCAAAATAAAGAGCGGTTGCGGTTTGAAAATGATGTCCAAACAACTCAAGCCAAGATTCAAGATCGGATTGAGGCTTACATAACTCTGTTACGGGCAGGAAGTGGTCTATTTGCTGCAAGTGAAGCAGTAACACCGCAAGAATTTCGAGCTTTTGTCAATCGGACGAAATTACGCGGTAGCTATCCTGGGATTCAAGGAATTGGCTATTCGGCGCGAGTGCCAGCAGCAGCAAAAGATGCATTTGTCAACCAGATACAGCAACAGGGAATTGCTTTGAGCATCCGCCCCAACTATCCTCGCTCGGAATATCACACCATTATCTATCTAGAACCACAAGATCGCCGCAACCGAGTCGCAATTGGTTACGATATGTTCTCTGAGCCAGTACGCCGCAATGCGATGGAACGCGCCCGAGACACTGGTAGTCCAGCTGCTTCAGGTAAAGTGACTTTGGTTCAAGAAATCGACAAACACAAGCAAGCGGGTTTTCTCATCTATGTTCCGGTTTATCGTGGTGGTGATATTCCCGCCACGAAAGTACAAAGACAGACAGAGTTAGTTGGTTTTGTTTACAGTCCTTTTCGAGCTGACGATTTGATTAATGGTATTTTTGGCGATGAAGACCGCTTGGTGAATTTTGAAATTTACGATAGTAACAACGTCAGCTCGGCAAATTTGCTACACTCATCCAGGTCTCATACGCTAAATAACCGCTATCAGCCGCAATTTCAGATTATCAAAACGATCGATCTTGCCGGACGTACTTGGAGTTTAGTTTTTACCTCTCACCCTGAATTAGAACTGGCTTCAGACATCAATCTCGCACCTTTCGTCGCCTTTATTGGAGTGGCGATGAGTATGATTCTATTTGCCATGACGCACTCGCTCTCTTCGTCGCGCAAAGCCGCCGAGCGATCGGCAGCAGCTCTGACAGAGAGTGAAAAGCGGTTTCGACGTTTGGTAGAGTCAAATATTTTTGGCGTTGCCTTTGGTGACTTTCAGGGGAAAATTCATTATGCAAACGACTATTTTCTCCAACTTGTAGGTTACGAGCGAGAAGATTTGCTGGCAGGAAAATTGCATTGGAACAGTTTAACTCCTGCGGAGTTTCTTCCTTTAGATCTTCAGGCAGCTGAAGAACTGAAAAAACACGGAATTGCAGCTCCATTTGAGAAACAATATATCCGTAAAGATGGTACGCGAGTCCCAATTCTGATTGGTGGCGCATTGTTAGCAGATACAAATACGCCTCGATCGGAAATTATCGGCTTTATTCTAGATTTGAGCGATCGCAAAGCTGCGCAGGAAGCTCTACGTTGGAGTGAAGAACGTTATCGTTCTCTAGTAGAAGCGACGACAAACATTATTTGGGATACTCAAGCAGAAGGGGAAGTCCTTACCGAACTGCCTGGATGGAGTGCTTTTACCGGACAGAAGTTTGAAGAATATCAAGGATGGGGATGGATTGAAGCGATTCATCCAGAAGATCGCGATCGCACTGCGCAAGCATGGTTAAAAGCTCTAGCTCATCGCAGCATGTACGAAATTGAGCATCGGGTGCGGCGCTACGACGGCGAGTATAGATACATGACTGCCCGTGGCGTGCCAGTTATGGAGACAGATGGTAGCGTGCGGGAATGGATCGGCGTTCATACTGACATTACGGAACGCAAGCAAGCGGAAGTAGAACGAGAACGATTGTTACAACGGGAAAAGGTAGCTCGCGAAGAAGCAGAAACAGCCAATCGAATCAAGGACGAGTTTTTGGCTACCCTATCTCACGAATTACGCACGCCTTTAAATGCGATGCTGGGGTGGACGCAGTTACTTCGTAACCGCAAGTTTAACGAAGAGACGACAGCGCGCGCTTTAGAGACTATCGATCGCAATACAAAATCTCTGGCGCAGTTGATCGAAGATATTTTAGATATGTCGCGGATCGTTACGGGAAAGCTGCATTTAGAGATCCGCACGATAGACATTGCACCAGTTATCGTTGCTGCGATTGAAACCGTATTACCCGCAGCAACAGCCAAAAACATTCAGATTGAATCGAAATTAGATTCTAGCGTTAGACCAGTCATGGGAGATGCCAACCGCTTGCAGCAAGTATTCTGGAATTTGCTGGCTAATGCCGTTAAATTTACTCCCAAGGACGGACGGATTGAAGTGCGTGTATTTCTGTTGGATTCTCAGGTACAAATACAAGTCGCTGATAACGGAAAAGGTATTAGTCCCGAGTTTTTACCCCATGTCTTCGATCGCTTCTTGCAAGCAGACAGCACTACGACCAGAGAGTATGGTGGTTTAGGACTGGGTTTATCGATCGTGCGGCATTTGGTAGAACTGCATGGTGGTACGGTAAGAGCTGAAAGTGCAGGATTGGGTAAAGGGGCTACATTTACCGTAGTTCTGCCAATTCGCGCCGTAGATTACAATCTAGATGAGCCAGAACAACCTCAGAGTCAAAAAGCAGAAACTGCGATCGCACCTCCCTCCCTAGAAGGTTTACGGATCGTCGTCGTCGATGATGAAGCCGATGCCAGAGACTTACTCGATACAGTTTTGAGCCAGTATGGAGCTAAAGTTGTGACTTGTGCAACTGCACGGGATACGATTGAGGCGATCGCTCAATTTCAGCCGCACGTCCTCGTTAGCGATATTGGAATGCCACAAGAGGATGGATATGCTTTGATTCATCGCTTGCGACAACTACCACCAGAACAAGGCGGACAAATTCCCGCGATCGCGCTGACAGCCTATGCTAGAGCAGAAGATTGCGATCGAGCGTTAGCAGCAGGTTTTCAACGTCACATTGCCAAGCCAGTCAATCCCGATAAATTAGCTGCGGTTGTAAGTGAATTGACTCGAAAAGTGACTAGTGGCTGGTGACTAGTGGCTGGTGGCTAGTCACTCACAAATGACCAATGGCCAATGACAATTTCACGCATGTAAATTTGCTTGTTCTTGCAACCAAGGATCGACTGGTTGTCCGTCTTTGCGCCGCAGTTCAATTTCAACTGCAATGACGGCTTTGGAGCCTGGTGGAGCTGGTTTTTGATGGAAAAGAATGTCGTAGTCAGCAGGATTTTCGTTGCGTTGTTTTAACCAATCTTGCACTTTAATTGTGGCAAAAAACGATTGTCCCTGCTCGAACAAGCGGGTAATTTCCATCTGCAAGTTGTAGGGATTGTGTCGCGGCATAGTTATATTTTTCGTTATGTTTTCTAATACATGCTGTTCTAAAAAATGTAAATCGATCCAGTCTTGGCAATTCTGACTACACTCATGCTGCTATCTTCTCTAGATAAAACTTGGACTGTCACATCATTGTTTTGTTTATCAACAGTTGTTTTATACTTCAATCCGCCAGTCTTACTAATAGGCGTTTGAGGCGCAGGATCGTAAATAGCAATATCGATGGGGAGGAAAGAAATTTTTTCTTGAACGCTGTCCCCGACTGGTAAATCTTTCTCGTCGCGATCGTCGAGAAAATTATATTTCAACGGTGACTTGGTACGATTAACTAACATTACATTGACAGGACCACCAGGATTCACCCGCGATACTGGCTGCCAGTAATTAGACTGATAAGCTCTTACAGGGGAGTTTTGGGCAAAAATTGGCACGGCTACGCTGATACAGAGCGAAACTATCGTCAGCCAAAGTAATTTTTTCCAAGCCTGCCCTAGCATAACTTCCCTACCTTGCAGCGACTGCTATCTAAACAAGTGAGATGCTAATTAACTCAAGTTTGTATATTATGAGTCATATTTTGCGAAGTGTGAACCACACTGACGTAGATTTACGTAAGTAACCGCAATTGCAGGCGGGAGTCGGGAGTCGGCAAGAGAGACAGGGAGGACAAGGGGGACAAGGGGGATAAGGGAGAAAAACACCAATTACCAACTACCAGTGATAACTGATAACTGACAACTGACAACTGACAACTGATTATTGCCAGCCGTTCCAATCTCTTTATAGAGTGAATAGAGCGAACAAAAATTAGCACTCGTTAATCAGCCGCTCGTCACTTACGACTTACGACTTACAACTTTTTTTAATGCCTCGTACTCCTACTCTATCGTTCGATCGCGGTACGTTAATTTTGCACCCGCCACCCAGAGGTAAATCGTGGGTGGACTATGCGACGTGGGATGACAGGGTAGAAAAATTTCGCATTCCCGCCATTCAATATCGCCAAGTTGTAGAAGCACTACAAGCAGAAGGAAGTTACTTTAGTGACGAAGCCAAAGCCTTTGAACCGCTAGAACTATCTCCTAGCATGGAAATGGAGCCATATCCGCATCAAAGCGAGGCGCTGGCAGCCTGGAAACTAGCTGGACGTAGGGGAGTCGTCGTGTTACCAACAGCGGCGGGAAAGACTTATCTAGCACAGATGGCGATGCAAGCCACTCCCCGCAGTACCTTGATTATCGTGCCAACTTTGGATTTGATGCACCAGTGGTACGCTCACTTAACGGCTGCATTTCCCGATGTTGAAGTGGGATTATTAGGAGGTGGTTCCCGCGATCGCACGCCCATATTAGTATCGACATACGATAGTGCGGCAATTCATGCCGAAGCATTAGGCAATCGTTACGCCCTGTTGATTTTTGACGAATGCCATCACCTACCCACAGATTTTAATCGCGTCATAGCCGAATACGCGATCGCGCCTTATCGTCTCGGACTGACTGCAACCCCAGAACGCACCGATGGCAAACACTCAGACTTAAATCTACTCATCGGACAAGAAGTCTATCGCAAAACAGCCGCCGATTTAGCCGGTAAAGCGCTGGCAGAACACGAAGTCGTGCAGATTAAAGTCAAGCTATCACAACACGAACGCGATCGCTACAACCAACTGATTCAAACCCGTAACGACTTTCTCCGCGAAGCCAAAATCTCTCTTGGTAGCCTCAAAGGATGGCAATTATTCGTCCAAGCCAGCGCCAGATCCGCCGCCGGACGCAGAGCCATGCTCGCACACCGTCAAGCCAAAGAAATCGCTTTAGGCACAGATGGCAAAATCAGAATTCTCGCCGACTTGTTAGCAGAACACTATCCAGAACGCACGCTAATTTTCACCGCCGACAACGCCACAGTCTACCGTATTTCGCAAGAATTTCTCATTCCCGCCATCACCCACCAAACCCCCGTCAAAGAACGCCACGAAGTTTTAACCAAATTTCGGGAAGGGGAATACAAAACCCTCATCGCCTCCCACGTCCTCAACGAAGGCGTAGACGTACCAGCCGCCAGAATTGCCATTATATTATCCGGTACAGGCTCGGCACGGGAATACATTCAACGCTTGGGGCGAGTTCTGCGTAAAGGCAAAGATAAAGACAAATTTGCCCTGATGTATGAAGTCGTAGCCGAAGACACCAGCGAAGAAAGAACCTCGGTGAGGAGACGAGGAGTTAAGAGGAGTGAGGGGCGAGGAGTGAGGAGTGAGGGGAAAGTTACACAGTTGGAGATCGTACCTACTAAAGAGATTACCTATGGAAGTGGCGATCGCACCAGCCAACGCGCCGCCGAATCTCCAGGAAAATGGGACGATAATAATTCCCCAGAAACCGAAGAATAACTTTGTCCCTTTGCGCCTTTGCACGCCAGTTGCTACAACGGAGGGAACCTCACCGGACAGTTTGACGCGACGTGCTACAACGGGGGGCGACGAAGTCCGCGATAGCGCCACCCCCGCACGCAACTGTCCTCCGCAACGCACTGGCTCGTCTTTGCGTGACATTAATCTATGAACTTACTGCACCAACATTTGGTAAGGGCGGGTTTTGGGGGCAGATTTCTTGTCATAGTCGTGAATATGCTTGCTAAACCCGCCCCTACGACAACTGATGACTGATAATTTTGTAGAGACATTACATGTAACGTCTCTACACTGACAACTGACAACTGATAACTGATAACTGATAACTGATAATGCTCCCAACCGACTTACTCATGCACCGCCAAAACGGGGAAGAAATCACCCCAAAGCGACTCAAAATAGACAAACACAACCTAGAAATCGCCACTGATATTATTACCACGTTCCAAGAAAATCTCGGTAACATCCAAGCAGAACTCGACCGACAACTACAAGAACTGGAAGGAGACAGCCCCGATTATCGCCTTAAACGCGGCTTGGCATATCTCCTGCGCAGTGGCTTTTGTGAATTTGAAATTGTCAGCCCCCTAGAACCACCAATGCTGCGCGAACGAGTCTTCGCTCTTGCAGCACAATCGGCTCCCAGTCCCCAGCAGAGCCACCAAGTATTGGAACAGTTAGCATTACAACTCAGCCGCGAATTAGACAAAGAAGTCTTCCCCGAACAAATTCGCACGGGTTTGTATGCAGACTTAGTAGAAAACCGCATCATGACACGGTTCGAGCCGCCAACGCCAGAAGCTCTACTACACCGTTACAATTTATCTCAAGTTCAAGGGGTATTTTATCGTGCCAGCCACCTGACTCTCAATGCTCATCGCAACGTCCCAGGAGAATACAAGCTGTTATTTCGCTATCTCAAATTATTTCAATTGATGGCATATATCGAAGGAGATGCCGACCACGGATTTACAATTACGGTTGATGGTCCAGCAAGTTTATTTAATCCTAGTACGAGATATGGACTAGCGATCGCCAAACTTATTCCGGCTTTACTTCACGTCACGAAATGGAGTTTGAGCGCAATTTTACAAACCCGCGATTTCTATACTAATAACTGGAAAACAGGACGATTCACGCTAAATTCTGAGTGCGGTTTAGTCTCTCATTATCCGCCAGGTAAACCTTATGACAGTATGCTAGAAGCAGCTTTTGTCGAGCGTTGGAATGCCACAAAAACCGAATGGGTACTAGAGCGAGAAGTCGATTTAATTCCAATTCCTGGTAGCGTCATGATTCCCGATTTTCGTTTGGTACATCCTGACGGACGAGTGTTTTTGTTAGAAATTGTTGGATACTGGCGACCGGAATATTTGCAAAAGAAATTTTCTCAAGTTCGTCGCGCTCAATCCGAGAACTTGATTTTGGCAATTTCCGAGCGATTGAATTTAGAAAAAGCAGGTGTCAAAATGAATGACGTGCCAGCTAGGATTGTTTGGTTTAAGGATAAACTCTTGCCAAGAGATGTATTAAAGGCAATGGATTAAACTTCACCGTTCGATGAGAAAAAGCAGTTTACATACCAGTACAGCGATCGCAATTCTCAACTGTCCTAGTTCAAATATGCCAAATTGTACCGTGTGCAGTTCGGAAAAATCTTTTATAGTGCGGTTATCAGCTATCAGTTATCAGTTAGCAGTTATCAGTCAACCGTCAACCACTCATTACCAATGACCAATGACCACTGACCAATGACAAATGACAAATTACCAATTTATTATGAAAATTATTTTAAATCGCCACTCTTCCCAACCGCTTTACTTACAAATCCGCGATTATTTGAGTCGCTTGATTCAATCTAGTAAACTTGCGCCCGGGGAAAAATTGCCTTCAATTCGGAATTTAGCAGCCAGTGTTGGTGTGAATAAATTGACGATTATTGAGGCTTATGGTGTATTAGCAGCTGACGGTTTAATTCAATCTCGTCCAGGTGCGGGATATTTTGTCAGCAGTGCTGTATCCTCGCCACAGCGCCAATCGCATTTTGCTCCGACTCAAAAAGTGACGATTTCTGAAACGGGAGAAACTTTTTGCGAGCAAATAATGGCTGCTTTGCAGGCTCAACAACAAAAAGAAATTATTAATTTCAGTTCTGGATTTCCGCTGACTCAAGAGTTAGAGAATTTTCAGCGCATTGCTAAACGGGCGATCGCCAATTCTACCGATACTTTATTTCGCTACGATCTACCCCAAGGACAACTTGTTTTACGCCAACAAATAGCCCAGATGCTATTAAACCAAGGTCTAGAAGTTTCCCCTGAAGAAATTATCGTGACCAATGGATCGGAACAAGGATTATCGCTGGCAATGCGTTACTATCTTCAGGCTGGAGATTGGGTAATTGTTGAAACGCCTACCTATCACGGAGCTTTGGGAATACTAGCAAATTTGGGCGTTAAAGTTATTGGTATTCCCATGACAGCAGAAGGTATGAATTTGGAGTTGTTAGAACAATATCTTTGCAGTCATCGTCCTAAATTAATTTATACGATTAGTACTTTACACAATCCGACCGGAATTACGACTTCTCAAGCTCATCGCCAAAAATTGTTAGCACTGGCTCAACAATACGAATGTCCTATTTTGGAAGATAATGCTTATGAAGCTCTAAATTTTGAATTTGAGCCTGTTGCAGCTCCAATTAAAGCTTTAGATCGCAGCGATATTGTCACCTATATCAGTACGTTTTCTAAAACTTTAATGCCTGGTTTGCGAGTCGGTTATACGGTTGTGACGGGCAAGCATTATCAACCAATTTTAGAACAGAAAATTCTGCAAGATTTGCACTCATCTACAGTTTCACAAGCAATTGTCAGCGAGTTTTTGGCTGGCGGACATTATCGTCGCTATCTCAACCGCTTGCGGACAAACCATCTTCAAAGTCGTAACGCCATGCTTCAGGCTTTAGAGCGTTATTTTCCTGCCCAAGCCAGTTGGACGATTCCCCAGGGAGGGCTATTTCTTTGGGTACATTTACCAGAAGGTATATCCGTACAAGCGATTTGTCGAGAAGCATTATCTTGTAAGATTCTCGTCGCCTCTGGAACGGCATTTTTTCCCAATCACCAAGGTTATCCAGCCCTGCGCTTAAATTTTTCTAATTCCCTTGCAGACATCGATCGCGGGGTTGCTGTGTTGGGTGAGTTAGTACAAAAATATTTAGCAGCAGTCGTACCTCAACCTAGCCGTGCGATTAGCGATCGCCCTTTGGAGATAGCGAGCAACGTGCGCGTTCCCAATCTGGGAATGTTGACAAAAAATTAGGTGCAAGGCTATTGACAAATTACATATTTTTTGCAATCAGCCTTGATATTTTCTGTCTAAGGTTGAGTATAATTGCTATCCAGTTCCGCCTATTGCCTGATGGAAATAGCAGATTAATTGCGCGATCCTAATAACAAGCTACTAGATAGCTGCATCCGTGAATTGAGGTTAAGCAAGATGAAACTAGCAATGCTCTCTACTACGGTTGCGATCGCTGCTCTTTCGATTGCGACTCCTGTACGGGCAGAAAACCCCGCTCATGTCAGACAATTACTGGCAACTGGAGAATGCCCGAGCTGCGATCTTTCTGGGGCAAATTTGAGTGGCGCTCATTTAATTGGTGCGGATTTGCGAAATGCAAATTTATCAGGTGCTAACCTAACAAATGCGAACTTGGAAGGTGCAGATTTAGAGGGTGCTAACCTACAAAAAGCTAATTTGCAGAAAGTTTTGGCTAGCGATACAAGTTTGATTAATGCAAATTTAAAAGGTGCTAATTTTCAACAAGCACAATTAGCAAGCACTGTTTTTGATGGAGCAGTTGTAACTGGCGCGAATTTCCAAGGCGCAAAACTCTACACGGCAAATTTTAATAATTAGTGACTAGTTATAGCGATTGTCTCCTACTTTCTTGCACTAAACTATAATATGTCGGTCTACATTCCCAGGTTTAAATGCGATGTCCCTGGCAAAAGACTTAGAAACTCCAGAATTTGAACCAGAAGATGTTATCTTTCCTCCTGGGGACTTATGGAGTGATGAACCGCCTTTGGAAAGCGAACTGCATTTACGCCAACTGCTACTGCTGATTGAATGCCTGGAATTGTGGTGGAAACACCGTCAAGACTTTTATGCTTTCGGCAATCTCACCATATATTACAGTCTTCGCCAACTCAAATCAGAACAATTTCGGGGTCCAGATTTCTTTGTCGTGCTAGGTACTGAACGTAAACCACGCAAAAGCTGGGTTGTTTGGCAAGAGGATGGCAAGTATCCGAATGTCATCGTAGAAATCCTCTCTGATACAACTGCCAAAACTGACAGAGGTTTAAAAAAACAAATTTACCAAGATACCTTTCGCACTCCAGAGTATTTTTGGTTTGACCCAAAAAGTTTAGAATTTAAAGGCTTTCAATTGGTTGGAGGTCAATACCAAGAACTACAGTCAAATCCTCAAGGTTGGTTGTGGAGTCAGCAACTAGAGTTGTATTTAGGGATTTCTGAAGAAAAGTTACGTTTTTTTACTCCTGATGGTCAATTAATACCGACTCCGCAAGAAGCCGCCGCCGCAGAACAGCAGCAAAGAGAGTTAGCACAACAGCAAGCGCAAGCAGCGCAGCAACAAGCACAAGCAGCGCAGCAACAAGCACAAGCAGCACAACAACAGGCAACAGAGTTAGAGTCTATGTTGGCACGCTATCGGGAACGTTTCGGTGAATTGCCAGATTGAAATAATGACTGTATTCTCAACAAATTAAACTTTAGTCAATACGAAGATACTACCCTCATTACCCCGTCCGATGCGTAAATCGCTATCAAGGTAAGTAATATCTACCCAGCCTTGTTGTCTGTTACTGTTAATCTTAGTATCCAAAGCTGGAAATTTCTTTCCCGCTTCTATTTCTTGGATAAAACTAGCAGGAGATTGATAGCTAAACAAGCGTTGTAAACCAATAATCGATCGATCGAATTTAACTTCGATCCGGCGTTCTGAGACAGGATTAAATTTAGCGACAACGCTAATTACCCCTTCAAGAAAAGGTAAGCCGTAAACTTCAGCGATATTGTAAATACTTTGAGTTTGAACGCGAACGCATTGATAAATCTGACCGAGTTTGAGTAATGGGAATTGGTCGATATTTAACAATCCCTTACTCGTCGTATAGAGTAAGCGCCAGTCTCCATTCAAGAGTTCGCCAGCTTCTACCGGACGAGGTGTAGGATTGCGGTCTTCTAACTGAGCGATCGCGGCGAGAACAGCTTGTTTATCTACTTCTGTTGATAACAATCCGCGATTCTTACCAGCGATCTTTTCCAAAAGTGTTTCTTTTCCTAACATTTTTATCTCCTCTTTATCGGGAGTTGGGAGTCGGGAGTCGAGAGTTAATTCTGACTTCTGACTTCTTTCCGTATAATCTCATCATACGAAGCCATGTAGTTTTTGCTATCTATGATGAAATATTTTTTTGTCATATTTGTGATTGTCGGAGCGCTTGTCACTTACAACTACCAACTACCAAATGATAAACTTTAGATGTATAATTGCATCTCCTTGTCTAGACAAAGCTTAAATATGCACAACTCTCCGCTTAGAGAAGAACCACGGGAACAGCCAGCTCGCGTCATTCCTTTAAAACAAGAATCGTCACTAATTGACTGGTTGCAATCTAACGGTCGGTTGATCCCCCGCGATGGCGTTCAGGAACCAGATTTGCTAACCGAAGTGGAAGACGGAGATTCTTCTCTCGACTTGCTCGAAGGTGATGATGTCGGCGACTTCTACGATGATGACGATGACTTAGGAGATATTGATGAAGCTGATGATGCGTAGCTGAGCGTCGTTCGTCATCTGTCATTGGTCATTAGCAACTCACAAATGACGAATGACCACTGACTCTTCAAAAATATTACATTTAAATACTTTCAAGGCAGCACTTTCGATTCAGTTCCGATAATGTCCTCAGCACTTATCTAGTCAAAAGGCAACTTTGTTGTGGACGCGAAATCATCTTCTTTCTGGTCTTTCCATCTCTCCGGTACGAGACTGCTTATCGTCCTAAGCCTTGCACTCGCTACTGCCTCGCTGACTCTCGATTTAACAGCGCAGCGGCTACCCTGGCAAGGGCGATCGCTAACTTTTCCTTTCTTATTCTGTGCTGCTGTCACTGCCGCAGTTGGTTTTTGGATAGTCCCGATCCTTCAGCAGTTAAAAGCCGGACAAGTGATTCGCGAAGACGGTCCCCAAGCGCACTTAAAAAAAGCAGGTACGCCGACGATGGGTGGCATATTTTTCGTACCTGTAGCGGTCATCGCTAGCACGATCTTATCGGCGCTGGCGCTGGGAATCCAAAACCTTGCTCCTGTATTGGCGATCGCTGGAATTACCCTTGGTTACGGGTTTATTGGCTGGTTGGATGATTGGCAAATTTTACGTCGTCAGTCTAATAAAGGTATTTCCCCACGTCTGAAACTGGCTCTGCAAGTTGGTTTCGGTTGCCTATATTGCCTGTGGCTGTGGAGTCGATCGGGAGATCTGACGACGATCGCGTTACCTTTTGGGTTTGCTCTGCCCTTGGGTTTGCTATTCTGGGCATTAGCAGTGTTTGTCTTGACTGCCGAAAGCAATGCCACGAATTTAACAGACGGTGTGGATGGTTTGGCGGGAGGAACGGTAGCGATCGCGCTTTTAGGATTAGGGGCGATCGTCGCGCCTAATTTCCCCGGTTTGGCAATTTTCTGTGCTTGTTTGAGCGGTAGCTGTATCGGCTTTTTAGTCCATAACCGCAATCCGGCTCGCGTCTTTATGGGAGATACGGGTTCTTTAGCACTTGGAGGCGCGTTAGCAGGAGTCGCTCTCATGAGTAACACCCTCTGGGCGCTATTTATCCTCAGTGGGATCTTTTTTGTCGAATCTTTATCGGTAATTGCCCAGGTTAGCTATTACAAAGCCACCAAAGGAGCTGATGGTAAAGGCAAGCGTCTGTTTAAAATGGCTCCCTTCCACCACCATTTAGAATTGTCTGGGTGGTCAGAACTACAAGTAGTTGCCGTATTCTATGCAATTAATGCTTTTTTGGCTTTGGTATCTATTTGGCTGGCTTGAGCGATCTAAAAATAGATCGTACACATTTCGTAGGGGCGCACAGCTGTGCGCCCCTACAAGTTTTATGTACTGGACTGAGAATCGCTATCAGTTAAACGGCGATCGCATCTCCGAACTACATGAATCCGCCGCCAGCACCACCGCCGAAAGGATTGCCCCCGCCACCGAAGGGGTTTTCGCCACCGCCAGCACCACCACCGAAGGGATTTTCGCCGCCGCCAGCACCGCCGCCGAAGGGATTTTCGCCACCACTAGCACCGCCGCCGAAGGGGTTTTCGCCACCACTAGCGCCAACATTACCAAAGACATCTTCAAAGCTGTCGATGCCAACTTCTTGCAACGAACCCCAAGGCGATCGTTGAAAGAGGCTATCCATATCGGTGCTATCGCTCATCTCAGTGCTGTCACCACTGCCATTACTATCATCATTAGTGTCACTGTTAGGGTTTGACTCCCCGCCAGATACCTCACTAAAATCCCATGTATAGCTACCGGAATCGCCAGTAGGCGATTGGTTAGCGCCGCTATCACCAGTCAGAGAATCGCTACCTTCTGTGTCGCCCCAAGGAGCTGAGTTTGTCCCTACAATGTTGTCCGAGCTTAACTGTTCGCCTTGTGGTTGACCGCTATCATCTGTGAATTGTATTGTCATATTCGTACCTACAGCAAAGGGTTCGCTACTATCACTTGGTGGGTTGCTATCAGCAGGAAGTTGCAATGTAATGTTCGATCCAACAGCAAAAGGTGTATCTTCACTATTGGTGGTGTTGCCACCGTTATTGTCGTTTTCAGACGTTGCCATTCAACACAAATCCTCTTACTTCTATGGCTGAAATTGCCTAGAGTTCAAGCACAAATTTTTGCTGAAAATATTTTTTGATTAGCAATCTATTTGTACTTAAAGACTCAAGGATTACCTTTTTGCTTCTAGTTTTGGCACTTTAAGCTAGAAGAATGTGGAAAATAGAGCATAGCAAGCTCGACAATTTGCCCGATTGCAGTCAAATTGCAAGCTTAATTCCATCGATAAAAATGCAACAACCGCTACACTATGCCTAGCAGTTTATGCAAGTTGAGAAAAGATTACTATGAGAAATATTTAGATTGACTTGTCAGTTCTTTTGAATGGTGGAGAAACCAAGTTTTATGTTTTTACTTATATCTTTTGCTAGATGTCTGCGCATCTACCAACAATCGCCAACTACTTGCGTAACTGTCGGACTAAATGAGTCAACTCTGGCAAAATTAGCTTTTCCATTGCCAGTTGTACGGCGTTAGTAGAACCTGGAAGCGAAAAAATTAGTTTACCCTGATATACACCCGCGATCGCCCGCGAAGCTATGGCGCGGGAACCAATGTCTTGATAGCTCAGATACCGAAATAATTCGCCAAATCCTGGTAAAGTTTTCTCTAGTAAAGAGGCGATCGCGTCGTAGGTTGTATCTCTGGGGGCGATACCCGTACCCCCGTTAAAAATTGCCACATCTAAATCTACACGCTGGCTGAACGATTCTATCTGCGATCGAATTTGATCTGGTTCGTCTTTAACAATCGCATAAAATCCCACAGTATGACGCGCTGCTACGAGCAATTGCTCGATGCGGCGACCGCTTTTATCTGTTTCTGGGGAACGGGTATCGCTGACGGTGATAACAGCACAACTGATTGTCAATCCTGGTATGTCAGGGTGAGGCTGATGTGTCACAGATTCCTAAAAAAACTATGATTTGTTGAATCCCAAGCCGTGTTCGTTGGCGTATCTTTCCATAAACCGCATAAACCGATCCCACTCTTCGGTCGATTTCATCAGGTAGATCGCTTCAATGGCTTCTGGTTTGCCGTTGATAAATTTTCCCTTGACTTCACGGGTCACGAGTTCCCCTTCTTCATCAATCAAGTACATCCCCGTCACTTCTTCATTGCTACCCTCGCTCAAAATTTGGGGGTTTTGAAAATAAAAAGTTGCCGTACCATTACTCCCATCGCGCGATCGCGTCAAGCGTACATCTGGGACTGTTTCTTCGATAACACCTTTAGAAAACTGAATCTGAGCCATAATGACGATCTGTAAATTTCTATGATGAGTTGTTTAAGTATTTTCTCATCATTTTGAGCTAGGTGACGCATCAGTTGTCAGTTGTCAGTTATCAGTTATCAGTTATCAGGGAGCGGGGGAGCTGGGGGAGCAATTCAAAATTCAAAATTCTCTACACCCCACACCCCACACCCTATTGGCGACTAGCCACCAGCCACTAGCCACTAGCCACTCCCGACTTACGACTTACGACTTATCTACTACCAAGTTGAGTTATTTTCGGGTTGCGTTGGTGCGGCAGATTCAGGGACATTACCCGAATCAGTAGAGTTAGTTGGTTGAGAGTTGGTTGGTTGAGAGTTAGTTGGTTGGTTTAGATTGGTGGAATTATCTGATGGTGAAGTTGTTGTTGGAGTGACTACAGGTGCGGGTACTGCTGGAATTACGGGCATTGCTTGAATGCTCTCAATTTTTTCTAATGCTTTTTGATAATTCGTGCTGTCGTTTTTTTGTTGGAATATATTAGCAGCCAGCTGTAAGTCTGCGATCGCACCTTGGCGATCGCCTAAGTCGCGCCGCACGAGACCTCGGTTGTAATGAGCTTCGGCATTTTTCGGCTCTATGCTAATGACTTTACTAAAATCATCTATTGCCCCTTGTCGGTCTCCCAAGCGACGGCGGAGAATTGCTCGGTTGTTGTACACTGTCGTCCAACTCGGATCGAGATCTAAGGCACGACTGAAATCATCCAGCGCTCCTTTAGAGTCTCGCAACATCGTCCGAGCCAAGGCACGATTGTAATATGCTCTAGAATTATCCGGTTCGAGCCGAACAACGCGATCGAAATCGTCAAACGTTCCCTGACCGTCTCCCATACTGCGGCGAATCGCACCGCGACTGTGATAGGCTTGAGCATCGTTAGGAACGAGAGTGATGTAGCGATCGAAATTTGACAGCGCTCCCTGCTTGTTGCCCCGATTATAAAGAATCACTGCTCTTTGGTAATAAGCATTGGCATAGTTGGGGTCAAAATTCAGCGCTTGGTCGTAGTCTGCTAGCGCCCCCTGCTTGTCTCCTTGGTCGTAACGCGCGTTTCCCCGTTGATAGTAAGCGTCGGCGTAGTTAGGGTTGCGGGCGATCGCTTGAGTGTAGTTAGCAATTGCTCTCGATCGATCGCCGCGATCGCGTTCTACCGATCCTTTAGCGAAAAAGTCTGAGGCAGATTTGGGATTTTCTAACCTTTGAGCTGGTTTATCCGTACTGGGGGCAGTATCCACTGCGACTGCTGGAGCTTGAGGGATCTGCGATCGCATTGCCAAAAACGTATTAATCGGAATTGCCCCATTAAAGCCAGTTTTCATATTCACCGCCATCGTCGCGTCGCTCCCCTGCTGCTTCACGTCTACGCGATCGCTACCTCCCAACCCGTGAATCCCAACGACTCGACCATCAATATCAAAGACAGGACCACCGCTCATTCCACCTTTTGTCACTGAGTTATAACGCAGTGTATAGCCTTCTGGCGCACTGCTGGGGCGACTGGTCACGAATCCAGGCGAAAAGACAAAATCGCGGTCTGCACCAAATTTTCGATCTAAAGCAGGGAAGCCCATGACAAAAATTTCTGCTCCTACAGGCACGTTAGACGGCGCTAGCTTGGCAACGGGGTATACAGCCGCACTACTAAATGTCACCAATGCCAAATCGGGTTCATTCGGGCTTTTTTGCAATTTTTCCGTACTCACAACTGCATAACTCTGACCGTCATGAGTACGAATCGTATGCGGTGCAGGCATTAAAGCAACATGATTGCACGTCAGGACAGTGTAAGTATTGCCCTGTCGTTGAATAATCACTCCAGAACCGCCATCTTTAACTCCCATCGGAGGATTGACCTGCACCGTCATGGGACTGCCAATTTTGACAATTTCTTGCGGAGATAGAGCCACCGCTAAATTATGGCTCGTTACCAGCACCGCTAAAGTTACCGTTCCGGTCAAAAGAGGATAAGTAAAGTTTGTTTTCATAAATCAGTTATCAGTTATCAGTTATCAGTTATCAGGGAGCAGGGAGTAGTGACCAGTGACCAGTTAATTCTCTACTTACGACTTACGACTTACGACTTACGACTTCTACTTCAGTGCTTGCCAAAAAGCCGTGGCGGGGATTGCCCAGCTCAATGCTTCCATTTGTTGGTACATTTGCTCGGATGGTGCAGAGCCATCGGTAAATGTAAATGCACTAATACCTTGCGGCGGATATTTCAAGCGACCGTTGATTCCAATTAGTTGTCCTTTGCGGTTTAAAACTGGTCCACCACTCATCCCTGGATCGATCTCGTTGGTATAACCCAGTTGATATCCTTCCTGTAGAGATTTTTCTGGCAGCATTGCCACTTCACCATCCGTCACTCGTAAGGCTTTAATACCCCAAGTCCGAGTGTCCTCGACTGCATCCGCACTCGTCCATTGCCAATTAGGAAATCCAGCAGCATAGATGGAATCGCCGACAGCTACAGCTTTGGTATCGGCGATCGCCACAACTTGATACGCTGTTTTGCTGGTAAACTCTACCAAGGCTAAATCCGAGCCAGACAATACAGGCGATCGCAACCGCTTGCCTACGTGCTTTTGTCCGTCTGCGGTTAGAATCGTGAAGCGCTCGTCCTCACCCTCACCCACAATGTGAGCGCAGGTCAATATGGTGTATGTTTCTCCTCTGTGCCGCACGATCGCGCCCGATCCTGTAGCATCTGCGGCAAAAATCCGTACGGTCACTTGTCTGGCAACTACTGGCACTGCGATCGCTACGGCGGGTTCTGCACTTGTAACCTGACTCATCAGCATCGGCTGAGACTGCGATCGCGCTAAGGCTTGCCCACACTTATTCAGTATAGAAACATACACCAAAATTATAGTTATCAGTGTACTTACCAAGACTTTAACAATCAATTTGCCCCTTACCTCTCACCTCTTACCTCTCTCACCAACTACCAACTACCAACTACCAACTACTACCATTTGTCGGAACGTTAGGTTGCTGTGGAGATGCTTCGCTTGCGCCACCTGCTGATTCGTAACCAGCTGAAAAAGCCTCCTCTACTGCTGCTTCCATATCAATAGCGCCAGTAGATGTAGTCTCACCTTCACCGCTAGCACTCTCGCGAATTGCCGAATAGTCGGCACGCTGACCGAAACGCAGCAAATTGGCTAAAGCGGCACCAGGGTTTTTAGCATTTTCTGGAGAGAGGGTAAATAGCGTATTGCTTGTATCGCAGCTAGCGCCAGAATTGACATAACAGATAACCGTCTCATTTTTAATGATTCCGGTCGTCAGTAGTAAATTACTTAGTCTTCCACCATTAGCAGCAACTGCTTTAGTCAATTTCTGGGAAACTAGCTGACAGCGTTCTTGAGGTGTATATTCTGCACTGACTTGTCTCTGCCAGGTAATCATGGGAGCAGAGCGTTGATTTCCCCTAGCTGCAACCGTAGCAAAGCCATTACCAGAACGGACGCAGACAAAAGTGGTTGCCTGATTGGAGGGGTTTTGTGGGGTTGCTTGACTACGACTAGTATTCTGCGCCCCTACTCGATCCTGAAATCCTATGACACTAGCACATGTCACGCTAGTTACTAAAACAAAGATTGGAAATTTAAATTTCATAAGAAACTTTTTTAATTATCAGTTGTCAGTTATCAGTTGAAAGCGGTGCGTGGTGTGTGAAATACTTACGACTTACGACTTACGACTTACGACTTATGGCTTTCCATACACTACTCACTCTCTATACAAACTGACATCTTAAATTTTCGTGAAATGTCTCGAAGAATTTATTCAATTTTTCTTAACTTACATAGAAAATAGTACCTTTTTTCTAACCGTTCACAGAGGATTTAAGGATTTTTTCGGTTAATTTTTGTGATTTATTATACTGCAATTGTACAAGTGATTTGAGGGCTGTGGCGCGATCGCTTGCTTACCACGGTTCTAGCGGTTGTGGTGATGCGGGTGGCGTTGAAGGTGTTTGAGTGGGAGGCTTGTGTTGAGGCAGCAAAAAATATAAGTAGAAAATGCCAGCTACAAGTCCCACTCCTGCTACTCCTAACACAAAGCCCGCACTAGATAATAACCATAAGTTTCTTCTGGTTCTTTGTATTTCGCGGCTATCTTGCTGGATAGGAGGGTTTTGCAATTGAGTTTGACTTAACTGTGGCGATCGACTTAAGTTGGTTGGATTCGCGTTGCTGGGATTCAAGTTTATGGCATCGGTGTGATGAGTTGGTGGCGTATACTGCTTGGGTTGATGTTGGTGCAGATCGAAAATGCGCGTTTGAGGAGTCTGAGTTTGATTAGATGCGGGGGAAGTAACTGACGGTGGTATAGGCTTGCTCTCATCTGTAGCTGAGGTTGGCGAATTTGGGGCGATCGCCTCCTTAGTGGGTTGAAAATGGATAAAACCAGCAGTATACCCCAAAGAAGTTGGTAGCACGGATTGTAGTGCCGCGCTTAATTCCCCCACCGAGCCAAAGCGTTGCTCTGGTTGCTTGTTTAAACAGCGCATGACAATTGCTTCTAGCTCGACCGACAAGTGTTCGCATTTAGGTTGCGATCGCAATGATTGAGGCATTTGGGAAGTATGGGCAATTCCCCATGACACGCCACTCGTTTTGCGGGCTTCAGTTCCGAAGCCAAATGGATCGGAACCACTCAGCATCTCATAGAGAATCATCCCCAAACTGTAAATATCTGCCCGTCCATCGATATTTTTCTCTATTTGTAACTGTTCCGGTGCAGCGTAGCGGAACGTACCCAAAAACGTACTGGTCAGATTAGTTAACTCTAGTGCTTCATCGCGGATTTTAGCTATCCCGAAATCGAGAATTTTAACTAACTCCCCCAAAGCGGTTGGAATCAGAAAAATATTATCGGGTTTGAGGTCGCGGTGAACGATTTGGATCGGATCGCTCGTGGTGACAACTCCCTCGCGCCGAATCCTAACACCTTGGTGAGCAAGTTGCAGCCCCGCACAGACTTGACAGGCAATTTCAATCGTTCGTTCTACAGGCAATCGTGTCTCTCGCCGTAGGAGTTGACCTAGTGTTTCGCCAACGAGGTATTCCATGACGTAAAAAGGATATCCCTCTTCCGTCACGCCGTAGTCACTAATATCGACAATATGGTCGCTTTTGAGGGCAGCACAAAGCATCGCCTCGCGCTCAAAACGTTTATGCAATGGAATCGAGACAGCGAGCGTGTCTCTCAGTAATTTCAGCGCTACCTCCTGTCCCAGCCGCGTATCCATAGCTAGATAAACGTTACCCATACCACCCGCACCGATGCGCTGTTCTAGATAATAGCGTCGGCAATCGCCAATAAAACGACCGATCCAGGGATCTGAGCTTGAAGTGTTCATCAAGAAGGTGGTACGTGGTGCGTAAAGAATTCGGAATTCGGAATTCGGAATTCGGAATTAATGCGTGAATGCGTGAATTGGAAGTTGCTCCGCGACTCTCCCTTTCCTATGCTACATATTTATGCTGTAACTCTTGCTGCAACTGACTGGGAGAAAATGCCCCATGCTCGGTAATAATTGCTGTAATCAAATGAGCGGGAGTTACGTCAAAAGCTGGGTTGTAAAATTCCACGCCTGCTGGAGTCAAGATAGTATTGTCAATCTGATAGACTTCAACCGGATCGCGTTCCTCAATCGGAATTTCTCGACCAGTTGCGATCGCAAAATCAATTGTTGCTACGGGTGCAGCAACATAGAAAGGAACGTCATGTGCCTTAGCTACCAGTGCTAAGCTGTACGTGCCGATTTTATTTGCTGTATCGCCATTAGCGGCAATGCGGTCAGCGCCCACCACAACGGCGTGAATCATACCTTGCTGCATACAGTGGGCAGCCATACTATCTGTAATTACCGTAACGGGTATCCCTTCTTGGACGCATTCCCAAGCAGTTAGTTTTGCCCCCTGAAGACGAGGGCGAGTTTCATCGGCATAGAGGCGCGATAACCTACCACAAGACCAAGCAGAACGCACAACACCCAAAGCCGTACCGTAACCTGCGGTTGCTAAGGCTCCAGCATTGCAATGAGTTAAGAGATTGAGTTGGGCGGGAGTTTTTGGCAAGAGTTCCAGACCGCGATCGCCAATTGCCTGACAAGTTTGTAAATCTTCGGCTTGAATTGTCTGTGCTGTAGTTAACAAAACTTGGCGAATTTCCTCAACCGTGCCGATCGTTTCGTAGGCAGTTTTTAACATGCGGGCGATCGCCCAAAACAAATTTACCGCTGTCGGACGGGTTGTTCGCAACATCTGAGCCACTTGCTCTAGCTGCGACAAAAACTGCTCTCGATCTTGGGTTTCAATCTCTCGCGCCCCTAAGTACATACCGTAAGCAGCAGCGATCCCGATTGCTGGTGCGCCTCGGACAATCATCGTTTTGATTGCCTGTGCCATATCTTCACAGCGATGAATTTCCACAAAGGCATACTCGGCTGGCAAGTGCGTTTGGTCGATGAGTAAAACCGAGCCTTCGTACCAAATTACAGGGTAGACGTGGGTAGGACTGGAGATCATAGGGAGTTAGAGAAATTGGGTGTGGGTTCTGGGTACAAGGAGGACAAGGGAGAGAAGAGAGCTGAGGAAGCGCAAGGTTGCTGAGGGAGCTGAGGGAGCAAAACAATTCAAAATTCTTACACCCTACACCCTACACCCTACACCCCACACCCTTCTTTATTTACTCACTACACCCCACACCCTACACCCTACACCCTTTCTTCATGACTCACTAACAACTTAACCAATATAAAAAAGGTGGGCGATCGCCCACCTCAAAATCAAAAATTACGAACCTACAGAAGATAGCTGCTGGCTAAAGAAGGCTTGACGCACGGTTTCAGCAATTTGCGGACTGGTCAAACCCAAATCGGCTTTCGATTCATTTGGTTCGGCGTGATCTACCAAAGTATCTGGGATGCCAATTCGCTTGACAGGAACGACAACATTTGCGTCGAGTAAAGCTTCGGCTACCGCAGAACCAAACCCACCCATCAGACAGCCTTCTTCTAAAGTCACGACGCGCCCGATTTGCTGCGCTAGAGGTAGAATTAGCTCTGTATCTAGGGGTTTGGCGAAACGAGCGTTAATTACTGTTGCTTCAATGCCGTGTTCGCGCAAAATTTCTGCGACTTGCATTGCAGGATGAACCATCGCACCAAAACCAATTAGCAACAGATCGTCCCCATGTCGGAGGATTTCCCCTTTACCAATTGGCAAGGATTCCCAACCTTCTTCCATGAGGGGAACGCCGTAACCATTACCGCGTGGATAGCGCATGGCGATCGGTCCATCCGTGTAGTTAACTCCAGTAACGACCATTTGCTGTAACTCGGCTTCGTCTTTGGGAGCCATCAAAACCATGTTGGGCAAGCAGCGCAGGTAGGCAATATCGTACATACCTTGGTGTGTTGGACCGTCAGACCCTACAATTCCCGCTCTGTCCATACAGAAAAAGACGGGTAAGTTTTGGATGCAGACATCGTGGACTATCTGATCGTAGGCACGTTGCAAGAAAGTTGAATAGATTGCCACCACGGGACGCATTCCCTCGCAAGCTAAGCCAGCGCCTAGAGTAACGGCGTGTTGTTCGGCAATCCCAACATCGATATATTGCTTGGGTAGCTTGCTGGCAAGTTTATCCAGTCCCGTTCCTGTTGCCATTGCTGCCGTAATCCCAATAATTTTAGGGTTATTTTCGGCTAGTTTGACCAAAGTATGAGCAAAAACCTTAGAGTAGCCCGGGGGTTTGGGCTTGCTGGAGGGAATGGCTTTACCCGTTGCCAAGTCAAAGGGAGACTGGGCGTGATATCCTACTTGGTCTTTTTCGGCAATCTCGTAACCTTTCCCTTTAACTGTCGCCACGTGGACGAGTACTGGTCCTTGGATGTGATGCGCTTGCTCGAAAGTCGCAATCAATTCTGTCAAATTATGACCGTCTACTGGTCCGAGATAGGTGAATCCGAGTTCTTCGATAATTGCTCCAACTTTTGACACGGCTAGCCGCTTCATACCACCCTTAAGCCGATGCAGTTCGGGGGTGAGAGATTCGCCAACAAAGGGAATGTGTTTAACTTGTTCTTCTAAATTATCGGCAAGAAACTGTACTGGTGCAGAAAGACGCATTTTATTTAAGTAACGAGAGATTGCACCAACATTCGGTGAAATTGACATCTCGTTATCGTTCAATATCACGAGTAAATTTGTCTTAGGCAAGTGTCCGGCGTGGTTAATTGCTTCGAGTGCCATACCACCTGTCAGCGCGCCATCACCAATAATTGCTGCGACTTTAAATTTATCCCCCTTAAGATCTCGTGCCAGTGCCATTCCCAGTGCAGCAGAAATACTCGTAGAGGCGTGACCCGCGCCAAAATGGTCGAATTTGCTCTCACAGCGCTTGAGATAGCCAGCGACTCCATCTTTCTGCCGGAGAGTGTGAAACTCACTGTATCGACCAGTAATCAGCTTGTGCGGATATGCTTGATGTCCGACATCCCAAATCACCTTGTCGCGATCGAGGTCTAATGTTTGATATAGTGCTAGGGTCAATTCCACCACGCCTAGCCCTGGTCCCAGGTGTCCGCCACTAGCGGCGATCGTTTGCAAGTGTTTTTCGCGAATTTGACGAGCAATCTGTTGTAATTGACGAATCGACAAACCGTGCAACTGATTAGGATGGGTGATTTCACTCAGGTGCATATTGGGTGTTCCCTCTGCGTTGCGTCTTGTGCTTCACCGCTCGACTGTTGCCAACTGTCTTGGGTGGAGTCGTAGAGGTGAAGTATGTATTCCTTCCTCAATGTAAAAGATTTCGGGTGCAATGCATATTGGTAAATATTTTGTGTTCAGATATTTACTGCGATCGCCCTCTCTGCTATACCTTAAATTCACATCCTACAGGTTATACCCGAGTTTTAGTCATTAAATTGACATAAAAAGTTGTTGCCTTACCAAGACTTTAACTCTACTGTGAAGATTGGGTAAATAGCTAGTAAACGGTAGGAAATATGTCATCTACCTTATGTATTAGCTTTCATCCACAAATTAAGGATTATGGATGAAGGTACTCTTTATGAGTAAAAATCTTAATTGCTTAAAGTTTTTGACGAAAAACCGTAGGTTAACTGCAAGTATCTTGTCGCTTGGCAGTTGTTTGGGAGCGATCGCAACCACACTCCAATCTGCAAAAGCAAGTATTATTGGGCAAGATGACCGCGTTTTGCCTGCGTATGAGTGGTTGACAGTAGCGCCTCGTAAAGCAGTGGGGCAGTTAGAAACTCAGAGAGCAGATGGGCAATGGGGACTTTGTACTTTCACCGTTGTCGGTCGTAATATTGGCTTGACAAATAGCCATTGCGTGAGGGATGAACAAGGCAGGATACCATTACAAGCCAAAGCTTATGTGATACGCTATGGCACGACTCAATTAGCCGTAGCAAATGTTGATGCTTATTGGACAGGGCTAAAAGTTGCTCCTAAAAACGTAGAAGAATGGAAACGAGATTGGGCAATTATCCGATTTACCACAAATTTAGGAGATGCCACAGGTTGGTATGGTAATGTCGAGTGGAATCCAAACGATATTAGCAAAGCAGGAGACACTGTTGTCGGTCAGCCCACAAATTACATCGGTTATCCTACTGATTGGCCCACAGATCCAGCTTTGAAAGCCTATCAAGGATACTTACCAGCCTTGCAGGGTGGCTGTAATATTTTGAATAAAGATCCACAGTTAGAAATCCTCTTACATGACTGTGACATCATGAAAGGAACCTCTGGTTCGTCTCTATTCTCTGCGGTTTCAGAAACAGACTTTCGGACTATGGCTTTGAATAACGGTTTCTTGACATTTCCTGACGGCACATCAATTAGTACGGCAGTACCTCTAGAGCGGTTTATGCCAGCTATTCTCAAACTGAGAGCCACAGGAGCAACTAACGACACCGCAGTCCCCGTTCCATAGGTTAACTCAATCGCCATCAATGATAAACAAGCAAAACCAATACTTACTATTATTAGGGTTAGTCACGACATCAATATCGGTCGCTGCAACCGCATTTATTTCAAGTGCTAGTGCTAACGAGCTACTCTGCTACCTTCAAACTCGGGATGGTAAACAAGTGGATCTTTCTCAAATATGTAACAAGAAGACATCTCCCACTCCCGCTAAACCTGAAACTCCGAATACAAGCCATCCTACTACCACTCCTGGCAATTTACAAACAGCACCTAACCAGTCCAAAATTCCTGTTATCGATCCCAAAATGCCAGCCAAGGTTCCTCTCGTCCTCAAAGACAAACCATCTGCATTGTGGAACTCCGTTCCCGATCTACCTTATCCTGCAATCGAAGGACGGACAATTCGGCGTTAAATGAGTGGCTAGTGGCTAGTGGTTGGACTCTTTTCTTGTCATCAATTCCACTAGTAGAGACGTTACATGTAACGTCTCTACACTGATAACTGATAACTGTCAAAAAGCTGTCAACAAGCACAGAAACAAAGCTTCTGTCCATTCTACGATCGCGCCGTAGGTATCTCCCGTATGACCACCTAACTTATAATTCAACCAAGCTCCAGTCAGAATAGCGATCGCGCTGCCACCTAATGCCATAGCAAGAGACGCTACAATGCGATCGCGATTTAGCAAGATTTGGACTCCACTCAGACCGAGTAATAATAACAATCCTGGCAATAAATCCCAATAAGACTGAATTGCCGCTTTGTGAAACGCTCCTTTACCTGTAGGTTTGAGATAAGGATAACAGGCGATCGCGACTTGTTGTCCCCATCGTCCCCAACCACAAGCTGCCATCAATATTAAAGGGCGATAAGTATCGAGATCGGTTAAGGCTGATATTTTTAAGAGTAGGATAGCGCTCGCTACCATTGCTCCAAACGCACCTGTAACGCTATCTGCCATTACCTGCAAGCGCCTTTGCGGATCTTGTACTGCCAAGCCATCAGCTGTATCCATTGCTCCATCTAGGTGCAGTCCCCCAGTAACCGCAATCCAACTCACGACAACTACAGCACTGCGAGTCAGTATGGGTACGCCTAATAAAAATAAGCCTAGATCTATCAATCCCAGAATTCCACCAACAATCAAACCTACCAGCGGGACAAAACGCGCCACGCGCTGAAAGTCTAATTTCAACTTAGGAATGGGCAGACAAGTATAAAATGCGATCGCTGCTAGAAAATCTAATCCAAGTTTTAATATCACAATTTACAAGTCTCCCTTTCTAAAGGGGATTGAGGGCGATATAGTCTATGTTCTCACCCTCATGCGATCGCGCTACCAATTATAGATCGCTAGTAGCTAATTGCTCAGAACTACTCATAAGAATAACTGTTTGCTATTCTTCAATGCGGAGTAATTTGCGGTAAAAAGGTTTAGAAAAATCTGTACTGCGACTGCGTTGAAAATTGAGAATAACATCGATTAAATAATCGATATATTCCGAACTTTGCATCAGCAACTCGTAACTCAATTCGGCATTACCATCAAATTGTAGCCGACACCGGATCAGGTCTGCTGGTAATGTGGAAATATTCCAAGTTGCTATAAAGGGAATACCATCCGCACCTTCAATTTTACGCTGTCCTTCCATCACTCCTTTTTTGAACAAACTGATGGCAAGGGGTAAGATATTACGTTTATTGCCTTGAAAATAGGGAAGGTAAACTCTTAATTCTTGCTGGTTGGCGGGTTGAAGTTGTTGAATAGACATAGGTATTTAAGGGATAATAGTTACTGGTAATTGGTAGTTGGTAGTTGGTAGTTGATAACTGATAACTGATAACTGAACTGACAACTGTTCGCTATTTTTCAGTATTCCCAGAAATTGCCCTATGACAACACTTACTCGCTGAAAGAAAAAAGGTGGGCATTGCCCACCCTACTATTGAAATAAAAAGGTGGGCATTGCCCACCCTCTGAGAATATGAGTGTCTTGAACAATTATGCGATCGCAGCTGTTCTGACATCGTTATTTGCTAACAACTCTTGCAGTTCGTCTGCGTCTACGGTTTCTTTTTCTACTAGCATTTGGGCTAGTCGATCTAGAATGGCGCGGTTGTTAGTTAATACTGATTTTGCTCGTTTGTAAGCGGTATCAACTAGCTGATGCACTTCTTCGTCAATGACGGCGGCTGTCTCTTCTGAGAAATCGCGTTCGGCAACGATATCGCGCCCGAGGAACATATTACCTTGTTGACGACCCAAGGCAACGGGACCGAGGCGATCGCTCATACCAAAACGAGTGATCATTTGTCTGGCAACTCTGGCGACTTGTTGTAAGTCGTTGGATGCACCAGTGGTGACTTCTTCTTCACCAAAGATAATTTCTTCGGCAATCCGACCACCTAAAGCCACAGCCATTTGGTTTTCTAAATACGAACGGCTGTAAAGTCCGGTGTCCATCCGGTCTTCGCTAGGCGTGAACCAAGTCAAACCACCAGCGCGACCGCGAGGAATGATGCTAATTTTTTGTACGGGGTCGTAGTCTGGCATCAGCGCCCCTACTAAGGCGTGTCCGGCTTCGTGATAGGCTACGAGTTGCTTGCGCTTCTCGCTCATCACGCGGTCTTTCTTCTCGGGACCTGCCAAAACGCGATCGATCGCGTCGTTGACTTCATCCATCGAAATTTCGCTTAGGTTGCGTCTAGCAGCTAAAATTGCAGCTTCGTTCAACAGGTTCGATAGGTCTGCACCTGTAAAACCTGGCGTACGACGGGCAATTCTGTCTAGATCTACGTCTTTTGCCAAAGTCTTGCCACGGGCGTGAACTTTGAGGATTTCCAAACGTCCGGCATAATCGGGTCGATCTACAACGACTTGGCGATCGAAACGACCAGGACGCAATAACGCTGCATCGAGTACGTCTGGGCGGTTAGTCGCAGCAATAATGATGATTCCAGTATTGCCTTCAAAACCATCCATTTCGGTGAGTAACTGGTTCAGGGTTTGCTCCCGTTCGTCGTTACCACCACCTAAACCAGCACCCCGCTGCCGTCCGACAGCATCGATTTCATCGATAAATACGATACAAGGTGCGTTTGCCTTAGCTTGCTCGAATAGGTCGCGGACGCGAGACGCACCCACACCAACGAACATTTCAACGAATTCAGAACCGGAAATTGAGAAGAAGGGAACGCCAGCCTCACCCGCTACAGCACGAGCCAGTAGGGTTTTACCCGTTCCTGGGGGTCCAACTAGCAATACACCTTTAGGAATTTTCGCCCCGACTGCGGTGAAGCGATCTGCATTTTTCAGGAAGTCCACAACTTCGTTCAATTCCAATTTGGCTTGATCGATTCCAGCCACATCGCCAAATGTTACCTGAGTTTGTGGCTCCATTTGTACCCTGGCTTTAGACTTGCCAAAGTTCATTGCTTGGCTACCAGGACCATTTTGGGCGCGGCGTAGTAAAAAGAATAAGCCAACTAAAAGCAAGACGGGGACAAATAAGCTGCTGAGGGCTTTGAACCAAAAACCTTCATCGGTTTGAGGTAGAACCGCAATATCAACTCCTCTCTCCGTCAAGATTGAAATTAATTCGGGGTCATCGGGTAAATTAACGATGACTTGGCTGCCATCTTGAGGCTTGACAAGCGCCCTGGTGCGATCGGCACTAAGTCTGACCTGAGCAACTCTACCTTTTTCAACTGCTTGAATAAAATCGCTGTATCGCCATGTCTCTCGACTCTGAGGCTGTTTGTCAAAGAACGCTGTTCCCAGCGCAATGACCACAATTGCCAGTAATGCGTACAGCCCTGCGTTTCTCCACCGTTTATTCACCGAGGGTTAGCCTCCTAAAGCTTACGGGCAAGGGCGTTTTTTTCTTATGTTAATTAATTTTAATCTACCTTAGAATCTTGCCACTTGTCAGGTATCAGAATGAGGAGCGAGGAGTGAGGAGCGAGGAGCGAGGGAAAAAATGTACTTTTTATCTCTCACTTTTACCTCTTTTCACGCACCGCACCACGCACCACTCTATTCTTAGGGGTGATTTGTTGCGGCGGCTGATGTTGAATTATGGTGGATTGGGGTGACGCGATCGCACTTCGATCGACGATGTTGGTGAACGATGAAAAAGATTGGTTCTCAGCCTACTCTATCGCCTACAAGTTTGGTGCTGCTGTCGATCGCTTCGACTCAGTTAGGTTCGGCGATCGCGAAAACGTTGTTTAGTACGCTTAGTCCTGCTGCTGTAGTGCTGTTACGGGTGGGTTTTGCAGCGGTGGTGTTGTTGGTGCTATGGCGATCGCAAGTTAAGGGGATTCAGCGCCAGAACTACGGGGTGCTGATTTTGTTTGGTTTGTCTTTGGGTTTGATGAATCTCTCATTTTATTTGGCAATCGAGCGGATTCCAATTGGCATTGCGGTGGCGCTGGAATTTATCGGACCTTTGGGTGTGGCGATCGCCAATTCTCGGCGCTTGCTCGATCTGTTGTGGGTGTTGCTGGCTGGATGCGGTATCGTGTTGCTGGCTCCAATTGGCGGTTTGACTGTCAATCTAACTGGAATTATTTTGGCGCTGACGGCGGGGGGATTTTGGGCGGCTTATATTCTCCTTTCTGCTAAAGTAGGGCGGGTTGTACCTGGAGGCGTGGGGCTGGCTTTGGCGATGGCAGTGGCGGCGATCGTCATGTTGCCAATGGGAATTGTTACGGGTGGCTCGGCGCTGTTAAATCCACAAATGTTATTGATTGGGTTTGGGGTGGCGATTCTTTCTTCGGCGATTCCATACTCGTTTGAGTTAGAGGCGTTACGGTGGCTACCTGTAAGGGTGTTTGGCGTGTTGTTGAGTTTGGAGCCTGTGGCGGCGGCTGTCATTGGTTTTATTGTTTTGCGGGAAACTTTGGAGTTGCGGGCGATCGTGGCGATCGCTTTGGTGACAGTTGCGGCGGGTGGGGCTTCTCTTTATGGGAGTGGGAGAGGATAATGTCACGCAAAGACGCTAAGGCGCTAAGAGGAAGGCGCTGAGAGTTAGTCTGCAAACAATTTGCGTAGTTGCTCAAAGGCTGGATGATAGGGGTTGTAGTTTAGTTGATTCATTTTTTCTTGCCCTCGCTCCACTCTTTGAGAAGCCGCTATCGCGTCTACGCTCCTGACTCCTCGCTCCTCAAATACGGTATGAATGGGAATGAGTTGCACGATGCTGTTGCTGTAGGCGATCGCTTCCATTGTTTTGATTATTTCTGGTGTCCAAGGTTTTTCCATAACTGGTTGGTTTTGATTTTTGAGCCAGTCAATGAGTTGCGATCGCATGATTCCTGGTAAGATTCCTGTTTCTAGTGGGGGTGTCCACCAGCTACCGTCTTGCCATCCCCACAAATTACCCGTACTGGTTTCCAGCCAGTTATCGTTGGGATCGACGAAAATTGCTTCGCTGGCTGTCATGTGTTGGGCTTTTGTTCTGGCTAGCCACGCACCTAAGTAGTTACCTGTTTTGTGGGTGGGTAGGAAGCGATGAAATTCTTCTCCTGATACTAAGCTAGCTGCTACTCCATGTCTTTGCTTTTCTGTCAAGTCTGTTGGTAGCGATCGCCCAGTTATCCACTCTCTCCCGTCTGAAAAGATTGTGATTCTCAATACGGGAAAATCTTGCAGTAAGATTTCTGCGCCTTGTCGAACTTTCTGCCAGTCTGGTTCTTGCCAGTTTAAGAATTGAATACTGGAGCGGAGGCGATCGCCATGTCCTTTCCAGTTTGTTAAGGGGCGATCGAGTGACTGACAATAAACTCGCAGGGTAGTAAACACGGTTGCTCCGTACAATAACCCTGGATCGTCTATTGCTAACTCGATGATATTTGTTTTGATTAAGTCGCCGTTATACCAAAAAATTGCCGTTGCCTCAGTTTACTTGTCTTTAAGTTTTAATTTCTTTTTCAGTTAATTCATGCTTCCTTACAACCGAAAAGCAAACATTTTATGTATCGATTAGATTGTTAAGTTTTAAGCTATTTTTACAGTCAAAGCCTTGCATTTTTACACCTTAATTCATATCATTTCACAAATTCAATTTATAAAACTATGGATAGAGATAGACAAGAGGCATACTGGCGGGCAAACACGGCTTTAATTCGGAATCTATTAATTGTTTGGGCGCTGGTATCGCTGGTGTTTAGCATCCTGTTAGCACAGCCATTGAATGCAATCCGACTTGGAAGCGTTCCTCTAGGCTTTTGGATGGCACAACAAGGCTCGATCTTAACTTTTGTCGTCTTGATTTTTATCTATGCCTTTCAAATGGACAAGCTCGATCGCAAATATGGGATTAGGAAGTGAGGGAAAATCATGTCAGCAGAGCTTTGGACGATTATTTTAGTTGCCCTCTCTTTCCTACTGTATCTCTACATCGGATGGCGATCGCGCGTCAAAGATAGTTCCGGCTTTTACGTTGCTGGGCAAGATGTGCCTCAAATTGCAAATGGAGCTGCAACAGCGGCGGATTGGATGTCAGCAGCTTCTTTTATCTCGATGGCTGGGTTAATTTCAACTCTGGGCTACGATGGCTCGATTTATCTAATGGGTTGGACTGGCGGTTACGTGCTGCTGGCGCTATTACTTGCCCCATATCTGCGCAAGTTTGGCAAGTATACCGTGCCGGATTTTGTCGGCGATCGCTATTATTCTAATGCAGCTAGGTTAGTCGCGGTAGTCGCCGCCTTATTTGTCTCTTTCACTTATGTTGCCGGACAAATGCGGGGTGTGGGAATTGTCTTCAGCCGCTTTCTACAAGTCGATATCAGCACGGGCGTGATTATCGGGATGGTGGTGGTGGCATTCTTCTCCGTCTTGGGCGGCATGAAAGGCATCACCTGGACGCAGGTAGCCCAGTATGGTGTATTAATTGTGGCTTATCTGATTCCAGCAGCGGCGATCGCTTATCTTTTGACTGGTAATCCGATCCCGCAACTGGCATTTACTTTTAGCGATATTGTCGGCAAACTGAATCAAATTCAGTTGGATTTGGGTTTTAAGGAGTACTCGCAACCATTTGCTAATCGCTCAATGTTGGATGTGCTGTTCACTACCCTCGCCTTGATGGTAGGAACGGCAGGATTACCCCACGTGATTGTCAGATTCTACACGGTTCCCAACGTCAGAGCGGCGCGTTATTCGGCAGGTTGGGCGTTATTATTTATCGCCCTACTTTATACCAGCGCTCCCGCCTTGGCAACTTTCGCCCGTTACAACTTAATTAACACTTTGCACAACCAACCAATTACCGAAGTGCGACAGTTAGACTGGGCAAATAAATGGGAAAAAACCAAGTTATTGACCTTTGACGACAAGAATAATGATGGACGAATTGAGTTAACGCCCGATAAAACTACGAGCGAAATCACGATTGACCCCGATATTATTGTCTTGTCTACCCCAGAAGTAGCTAAGTTAGCGCCTTGGGTGATTGGACTTGTCGCGGCGGGAGGGTTAGCAGCTGCTTTATCAACAGCTAGTGGTTTGCTGCTGGTAATTTCTAGTTCTGTCGCCCACGATATTTACTACCGCATCATCAATCCCAATGCTTCGGAAACCCAAAGGGTGTTTGTCGGTCGCATCATGGTGGGGTTAGCTGTGGTGCTGGCGGGATATTTTGGGATCAATCCGCCGGGATTTGTGGCGCAAGTGGTGGCTTTTGCCTTTGGTTTAGCCGCTGCTAGCTTTTTCCCCGCAATCGTTCTCGGTATTTTTGACAAACGAACGAATCGAGAAGGTGCGATCGCTGGTATAGTAGTCGGTCTA
The DNA here is from genome assembly GCF_000817735.3 of Scytonema millei VB511283. Classification (NCBI taxonomy): domain Bacteria; kingdom Bacillati; phylum Cyanobacteriota; class Cyanophyceae; order Nostocales; family Scytonemataceae; genus Scytonema; species Scytonema millei. Next base: position 769,298 of record NZ_JTJC03000002.1, read on the forward strand.
TTGTTCACCCTGTTCTACATCGTCGGGGTGAAATTCTACGGGATGCAACCTTGGTTATTTGGGATTTCTCCCGAAGGGATCGGCACTGTCGGGATGATGATTAACTTCATCGTCACCCTTGTGGTTTCTCGCCTGACTCCACCACCACCAATTGCCGTACAAGAAATGGTAGAAGATTTGCGCTCTCCTGCGGGCGCAGAGTTACCAGTTGAATCAGTCCACTAATTATTCTATTGTAGGGGCGTACAGTTGTGCGCCTTTATAATTGTGCGTCTCTACCATGTTTTTATCCTAGCGTGAGGTAATCTAGCCGTTCAAAATCACTGCGCTCTAAATTCTCCAATTCAGGACCCAGTAGCCGCAAATAACCTTGCTGATTTTCAACTCGACGAATAGCTGGGATATAAATATCTTGCTCAACCATAAAATCGTAGATAAATAAGTATACGCTTCCCATGTCTTCACGTTGAAGCTGACGATTTTGAGATTGGAAGTAAAAAGAAATATCTTCTTCAAAGTCTAGCGTTTCTATAAAGTTGCCATTTTCATATAATTCATATCCAATATAGCCACCCGTATCGCTCACTCTATAGTAAACTGTGCGAGTTTGTAGCAAGTTAGAAAGAGTTTGAGCATCCTTTTTTTGAAGTGGAGTACGACCTGGTACAAAACCGAAGTTGTATATTGATGTCCAAGTCTGTTCTTTAAATTGAAATACAATAAAGCCTTGACCTGTAGTTACTATTTCGCGATCGTACACGTCCTGTTCCCATCTGTCTGCTTGTCTTACTTGAACAAAGGCTGGTGCAACAGTTTCTATTGGAGCTTTAACGAAAACAAAAGTTTGATTTAAGTCAATAGATTCGATCCCTCTTTTCTGTTCTAGAGTCATATTTTTGTCTAATTAAAACAACGAAATGAAATTATTAATTTAAATGAATTCAACTAAAGACATAGAGTAATGATAACACTAAACTCTATGCCTTTATTGAGGTATAACTCAGATAATCTCTAATCCAGTAATTAATCTGGATCTGAATTTGGTGGATTGAGGAAAAGTCTTCCAGGCATTCCAGGACCTATGAATTCTGGAAAGGTGAGGCGGATAAGATATACTTCAGGATTTCTCAGCGAAGCTTGACCAAGCTGGAGGTTATTGAAACTACCTGGAATTTCACAGCCTATGGAGTGCCAGACACCTACACCTTTAAATGTAGCTTCTGCCACTGTTGCAGCACTAATTTGTCTAACATCTGCGGTAGTAAGAAAAATAATTGCTGGTATTCTTCCTGCTAATCCTGCATCGCTTCTGCGGAGAGCATCAAGGAAGCCAAGAATTTGGTATTCGTCGTAACTTGGTGGTAACAAACCTCCACTTAATGCTTTAACCTCATAGAAAACACTGTCTTGATATTCTTCCGGTGGGAAAAGCGGAGGGTAAACCATAAGTGAAAGCACCCCATCTGGTATTACATTCTTTAATTTACCACCCGTCTTAGCTTCCCTTTCTGGTGATGCAAATTTGCGCTTATTTTCTGGAATTGGAGTACCTGGTCTGATAGTAGCTAGTGCAAAGTTTTGAAAGGCTAGTGGAGCCTGCCCCACTGGTATACTTTGATTACCAGCAATTTCATCTAGTCGAGCTTTTGTTAGTGCTGTCTGAGAGGCATCAGCACAGAATTGAGCTTGTGCTTTGAAAGTTATGCCATTAATTGCAGTTGCGATACCGATAAATATAGCGAACTTTTGTAAGTAATTCATAGTTGCAGCTCACAGGCTGTTTAGAAACTATTTCGTAAATAACGCTATTTTTACAAACAAATCCAGCGAAATTTCACTGAAATTTCGCTGGATTTGTTGAATTTTGAAAAAAATTAAGTAGATTTACTACGAAGTTTAGATCGAATATTGTGCTTGTATATAAACTAGTAAAATTTATGAGTTTTACAATTTTTGAAAACTAAAAACCAAGAGAAGATAAATTAACACAATATAGATAATGCTAAAACTAAGACATTTGATTTCCGGTTTTTCTTTTATTGCTATATCAACTCTATCTCTTTTTCAGAATGTAGTGATAGCTCAGGATTATCCTGGTTGCTATATAATTAATTCATCGGGAAAAGTAGTTAACCTTGACCCATTATGTAAGAAGCGTAACGAAGAGCAGAGATTAAGGATTGCCATGAAAGCTAACGAACTTTATCAACAAGGGCGCGAGCGAGGTAGAAACGGACAATACAAAGAAGCATTTGACGATTTTACTCAAGCCATTAATCTCAATCCTGACTTTGCAGAAGCTTATATTTACCGTAGTCATGCTAGAACTTTAACAGGAGATAAACAGGGGGCAGTGACAGATTTCCAAAAAGCTATAGATATCTACAAAGCTAGAGGAAGAGCTGACATAGCTGATATGCTTCTAACCCCATTGCAGGCGCTAAAAAATGAAATTGAATGGGGTGACGAATAATCGCTAAAATTAGCCTAGCTAGAGGTACTGAGAACTGTTTCTGCCATCATATGCAACATCAAACCGTATTCCAATCCTTCTACAACTGCTTGATAAGAAGCTTCTAAAATATTAGGAGAAACACCAACGGTCGTCCAACGCTGATGACCGTTTTTTGATTCTACTAAGACGCGAGTTTTTGCTGCCGTACCGCTGTGTCCGTCTAAAATTCTGACTTTGTAATCGCTCAATTCAAACTGAGCAATTTGAGGATAAAAATTAACTAAAGCTTTTCTCAATGCCCTGTCTAATGCTGCTACAGGACCATTTCCCTCAGCGGCTTCGAGAATATCTTGACCGCTAACAGTTAGTTTAACAGTGGCGAGGGCATTAGTATTCGTTCGCCCTTCAACTAAATCGCAGTGAACTTGAAAACCTTTAATTTCAAAAAAATGCTGTCGCTTACCTAAAGCCTCGCGCATCAGGAGATCGAAACTAGCTTCTGCGGCTTCAAATTGATAACCTTCACTTTCTAATTCTTTCAGTCTTTGCAGAATTTGTCGCGCTGTCGGATTTTGTTTGTCTAATTCAATGCCAAATGTACGGGCTTTAGCGACAACATTACTAATTCCCGCTTGATCTGAAATTACAATTCGGCGGCGGTTGCCAATTTGTTCTGGTTGAATGTGTTCGTAGGTGAGGGGATTGCGTTCTACAGCCGAGACATGAATGCCTCCCTTGTGGGCAAAAGCAGAACGCCCTACAAAAGGCGCGTGTTCGTCAGGGGCAAGGTTGACAACTTCGCTGACAAAACGACTGACTTCAGTTATTTGAGGCAGTTGCGCGTCAGCAAGGCATTTGTAGCCGAGTTTGAGCTGTAAGTTAGGAATGAGAGAACAGAGATTAGCATTACCGCAGCGTTCGCCGTAGCCGTTGATCGTTCCCTGCACCATCTTCGCCCCTTCCATCACAGCTGCGATCGCATTGGCGACAGCTGTATCGGAATCGTTGTGGGTATGGATTCCTATTTGGGGAATCGGTAGGGGCGCACAGCTATGCGCCCCTACAGAAATAAATGCAGCTACGTTGCGGACAATAGAACTAACTTCATGCGGGAGAGTCCCGCCGTTGGTGTCGCACAGGACAAGCCATTCTGCTCCAGAGGCGATCGCGGCTGCTAAAGTTTTTAAGGCATAATCGCGATTGTGTTTGTATCCATCAAACCAATGTTCGGCATCGTAAATGACTCGTCGCCCTTGACTGCGAAGGTAGGCAACACTATCGCGAATCATCTCTAAATTTTCTTCCAGGCTGCATTTTAGCCCTTCTGTAACGTGGAGATCCCAAGATTTGCCAAAGATCGTTACCCAGCGAGTCCCAGCGGCCAAAATCGCTTGCAGGAGCGAATCTTCCGCCGCACTAACATGAGGGCGACGGGTAGAACAAAAAGCAACGACTTCAGCTTGTTTGAGGGGTTCTTCCTTCAGCTGCCAGAAAAATTGTACATCTCTAGGATTTGCTCCAGGCCATCCACCTTCGATAAAAGGAACACCCAATTGGTCTAGCTGGCGGGCAATGCGTAATTTATCTTCTAAGGATACAGACAAGCCTTCACGCTGCGTGCCGTCACGCAGGGTTGTATCGTAAATCCAGATTTGGTTCGGGTTGGAGGTAGAAGGTAATGCTTCGGTCATAGGGAAAAAACAAACACAGGAAAGCTCGAACTCTAGAAAGCGATATTCTGATTTTAGGTAGAACTAGATGGCGAAGTCGCTAACTAACATGAAGATGGTAAAGGTAATCGCTCAAGGGAAAACAATTGAATGCGATCGCGGTGCTGATTTACGACAAGTCTTGCTTAAGCATGACATTGACTTGTATAACGGCGGCGCTAAAGTTATTAATTGTCACGGTATTGGCAGTTGCGGTACTTGTGCGGTGTTAGTTGAAGGCGAAGTTTCCAAACCAAATTGGCAGGACAAAACCCGTCGCTCCCTTCCTCCCCATTCTCCCACGCGCAACTTAAGGTTAGCTTGCCAAACAAAAGTTTTAGGTGATGTAAAGGTAACAAAATTTGACGGTTTTTGGGGACAAGGTAGGGAAATTGTGTGGAATTCGGAATTTAAACTTTCCTCTGATGCAAGTGCTAGGATGAGCGAATATAGCTAGGGGTGTCTGGGAAACCAGGCTGAGATAGTCCCTTAGAACCTGAGACTGGGTAATACCAGCGGAGGGAAGCTGTTTATGGAAAGAACTCAAAATGCATACATAATGGCTGGCAAAGCGCTGCTGGTGACAGCGATCGCTCAATTTCTCGCCTCTTGCCTAACTCACAAATGACAAATGACAAATGACAAATGACATTTTAATTATTGGTGGCGGGGTCGTTGGTTTGGCGATCGCCGTTGAGTTAAGATTGCGCGGTGCATCTGTCACGTTACTTTGCCGCGATTTTCATGCTGCGGCAAGTCATGCAGCGGCGGGAATGCTAGCACCTCAAGCCGAACAAATCCCGCCAGGGGCAATGTTAGATCTGTGCTGGCGATCGCGATCGCTCTACCCCGAATGGACGCGCAAGCTAGAAGAAATTAGCGGGAAACCAACGGGTTACTGGGCTTGCGGCATTCTCGCGCCTGTGTATGAAGATGTAGGAGCGCACGGCTGTGCGCCCCTACAAGAAAATAATTCTTCCCCCGCTTACTATCTCGATAAAGAAGCAATCCACCTCTACCAACCAGGATTGAGCGAAGCAGTTGAGGGCGGTTGGTGGTATCCCGAAGATGCTCAAGTTGATAATCGGGCTTTGACATTGGCTTTATGGTCGGCAGCAGAATCTTTAGGCGTAGATTTGCACGATGGGATTGCTGTTGAAGGCATTTTACAGCATCAAGGACGAGTCATTGGCGTTCAGACTTCGAGTGGCAACTTCCCAGCCGATCGTTATATTCTGGCATCTGGTGCTTGGTCGTCAGAGTTGTTACCCTTGCCCGTGCGTCCGAAAAAAGGGCAAATGTTATCGGTACAAATACCAGATAGCGATCGCGCTGATGCGACTCTCCAACGGGTTTTATATGCCCCAGATGTTTACATTGTGCCGCGCCGCGAATCTCGTTCCGAGACGCTACGCGAACGCCGGATTATTATCGGTGCTACCAGCGAAGATGTAGGATTTACCCCTTACAATACTCCAGCGGGAATTCAAGCTTTACTGCAACGCGCAATCCGCATCTATCCTCAATTACAAGATTATCCGATTCGCGAATTTTGGTGGGGTTTTCGTCCTACTACTCCTGATGAACTACCCATCTTAGGAAATAGCCCCTGCTCGAATCTTACCTTAGCCACTGGTCACTATCGCAACGGCATTCTCCTCGCACCCATCACTGCCAAGTTAATTGCTGACTTAGTTTGGGAACAAAAGTCGGAGCCTTTGTTAGATAGTTTTAGTTATTTGCGATTTATGAGAGGGAGCAGGGAGCGCTTCGGTGCAGGGAGCAGGGGGAAGAGAGCAGAGGAGACTAAGAGACTAGGAGCAGAGGAACAGGAGAGCAACAACTGTCAACTGTCAACTAAGAACCAACTACCAATTACCAATTACCAATTACCAATTACCAACAATTCACAAATGCAAACTTTAGACCTACCACAGCAACAATCCCTCGATCGCCCTTTAGTTATTGCCGATCGCACTTTTTCTTCCCGCTTGATGACTGGTACTGGTAAGTATCGTAATGTAGAAGAAATGCAGCAAAGTGTGGTTGCTAGCGGTTGTCAAATTGTCACCGTTGCCGTGCGACGAGTGCAAACGAAAGCACCAGGACATGAAAATTTAGCCGAGGCTTTGGATTGGACAAAGCTGTGGATGTTACCTAATACGGCTGGCTGTCAGACGGCGGAAGAAGCAATTCGCGTTGCTCGTTTGGGGCGCGAAATGGCGAAGGTTTTAGGACAAGAAGATAACAATTTTGTCAAGTTAGAAGTGATTCCCGATCCAAAATATTTGCTGCCCGATCCAATCGGGACTTTACAAGCAGCAGAACAATTGGTAAAGGAAGGTTTCGCTGTATTACCTTACATCAATGCCGATCCAATGTTGGCGAAACGGTTGGAGGAAGTCGGCTGCGTGACTGTGATGCCTTTGGCTTCTCCAATTGGTTCTGGACAAGGATTGAAAACAACCGCAAATATTCAAATCATCATTGAAAATTCTGGCGTACCAGTGGTGGTAGATGCGGGAATTGGCACGCCTAGCGAAGCCGCGCAAGCAATGGAGTTAGGGGCAGATGCTTTACTGATTAACACGGCGATCGCCCAAGCTAAGAACCCCCCTGCGATGGCACGCGGCATGAAATTAGCCACCGAAGCCGGACGACTCGCTTACCTCGCCGGACGGATACCTATTAAAGATTACGCGATCGCCAGTTCTCCCCTGAGCGGCACTGTTACTAGCTAAAGCGGTAGTTTCCCCAATTCCCGATTCCCGTACGGGCGAGTTTGGAAACCCGCCCCTACGACTCCCGCATATGTAAATTTTCTTAACCAAAGTAAGAGAGTATTTCTACTATTTTTTGTTACAGTTAAGCAAAGAAAAGTAGAAAGGATTTGATTCATGCCCTATACCACCGAAGAAGGCGGTCGTTTAAATAACTTTGCTGTAGAGCCGAAGGTTTACACCGCAGAACCACCAAGCAACGCTCAGAAGCGTAACTACATTATTGGTGGTGTTGCAGGTGCAGTTTTGGTTGCAGCTTTAGTCTTTGTTGCAGTAGCTGTCTCCGGTGCCAGTTAATATCGAGAGTTTTTTGAAAATTCAACCACTGATTTTCGCCAAATACCCGAGAAGCGCGATCGCACCTACAATACGAGGTGAAAGAGCTAAGCAGTCAGGATGTATTTGGGCGAAATTTTTATTTTTTGAATTGAAGCTTGCTTATCTTTATTGGCGCTTAACTGTCAACTGTTAACCGTCAACAACCAACAGTATTTACGACTTATTGACAGATACTCAAAAGACTATAGTGCGATCGCTACTTTTTTACCACCAGTCAGTCAACAATCGCGATCGATGTGAATCTTAAGATTAAGACTTTTTACTATCTCGTATCGATTCACTGTCCTTGTCGAGAGGAAGAAATTTAACTAAATTTCCGCTCTCGACATTATTATTATGTATCTTTGCTGTAAATGTCAGTATCTATCTGCGGCATGATTAAATCGTAAGAAGTTGCGTTACCAAGTCCAATCTTTTTTTGCGACAATACAAAGTCTCCCCCTACGATCGCATCCTCAAGGATAGAACATGTCGGACAACCTCAGAAGTCAAGTCGTTACCCAAGGCGTACAGCGATCGCCTAACCGTGCTATGTTACGGGCTGTCGGTTTTGGCGATGCAGATTTTAGCAAACCCATCGTTGGTATTTCCAACAGTTACAGCACGATTACCCCTTGTAACATGGGGATTAACGATCTTGCCAAACGTGCCGAAGCAGGAGTGCGTAACTCTGGGGGAATGCCGCAAATGTTCGGTACAATTACCATCAGCGATGGTATTTCGATGGGAACGGAAGGGATGAAATATTCCCTCGTATCGCGGGAAGTGATTGCCGATTCAATTGAAACTGTCTGTAACGGACAGAGTATGGATGGAGTCTTAGCGATCGGCGGCTGTGATAAGAACATGCCAGGGGCGATGATTGCTATGGCGCGGATGAATATTCCCGCGATTTTCGTCTATGGTGGAACAATTAAACCAGGACACTACAATGGCAAAGATCTAACAGTCGTCAGTGTGTTTGAAGCCGTGGGACAATACAGTGCTGGCAAAATTGACGAAACAGAATTAATCGAAGTCGAACGCCTTGCTTGTCCTGGGGCTGGTTCCTGTGGTGGAATGTACACGGCAAATACAATGTCTTCTGCGTTTGAAGCAATGGGGATGAGCTTGCCCTATTCTTCCACAATGGCAGCGGAGGATGCAGAAAAAGCCGAAAGTACGGAAAAATCAGCTTTTGTTTTAGTTGAAGCGATTCGCAATCAACTTTTACCCCGTCAAATTCTGACTCGTCAGGCGTTTGAAAATGCGATCGCGACGATCATGGCTGTGGGTGGTTCGACTAATGCTGTTTTACACCTACTGGCGATCGCCTATGCAATTGGAGTAGAACTCACTCTAGATGACTTTGAAACTATCCGCGCCCGCGTTCCAGTCCTATGCGATCTCAAACCGAGTGGTAGATATGTAGCAACAGACTTGCACAAAGTCGGCGGAATTCCTCAAGTGATGAAAATGTTGCTCGTACATGGTTTATTGCATGGCGATGCGCTGACAATTACAGGACAAACCATTGCTGAAGTTTTAGCCGATGTCCCCGATACTCCACCTGCTAACCAAGATGTGATTCGTCCTTGGGAAAATCCCCTTTACGCCGAAGGACATTTAGCCATCCTGAAAGGAAACCTAGCAACGGAAGGTTCGGTAGCGAAAATTACGGGGGTCAAGACACCGAAAATTTCGGGTCCAGCGCGGGTATTTGAATCTGAGGAAGCCTGTCTAGCGGCAATTTTGGCAAATCAAATCAAAGCTGGAGATATCATCGTCGTGCGCTACGAAGGACCCAAAGGAGGTCCTGGGATGCGAGAAATGCTAGCCCCCACTTCAGCAATTATTGGCGCTGGTTTGGGAGACTCGGTAGGATTAATTACTGACGGGCGTTTCTCAGGTGGAACATACGGTATGGTTGTCGGTCACGTTGCCCCAGAAGCCGCTGTAGGAGGTGCGATCGCCCTGGTACAAGAAGGGGATACTATCACCATTGATGCTCGTTCCCGTGCCTTACACCTGCACGTATCGGATGAAGAATTAGCTCAACGTCGTGCTAGTTGGAAACCCCGCCCGCCACGGTATACTACAGGCGTGTTAGCTAAATATGCCAAGTTGGTATCTTCTAGCAGTCTTGGTGCGGTGACGGATCTAGGTCTGGGTTGAGCGAACGTGACTCGATCCCCCCTAGCCCCCCTTCAAAAGGGGGGAATAGTCTTGTTGGTACTAATGCGACCGCAAAATTAGCGATCGGGTAATTCCGACTTACGACTTACGACTTACGACTTACAATCAGTTCCATGCAAAAATCCGTTCCCGCCAACTGGACGTTAATTCAACAGCGCCTTACGCCATATTTATTCTTACTACCAGCACTACTCGTTCTAGGGCTGACAGTCTTTTATCCTGCCCTGCAAGCATTTTACTTGAGTTTTACCCGTTACGAATACGACTTAACCCAAGCACCTGAATGGGTTGGTTTCGCCAACTTTCAGCGTTTGTGGCAGGATAAAGTTTTTTGGCAAACTTTGGGAAATACAATATTGTATTTAGCGATCGCCGTGCCGATTTTGGTTGCAATTCCTTTAGTTTTGGCAATTTTAGTTAACCAGAAACTACGAGGAATGCACTGGTTTCGCGCTGCCTATTATACGCCTGTGATTATTTCTATGGTCGTAGCAGGGATTGCTTGGCGATGGTTATATGCTCAGAATGGCTTGCTGAATCAATTATTGAAACAAACTGGAATTTTAACCAGTGGTCTACCCTGGCTGACTAGTCCCAGATTCGCCCTTTTTAGCGTCATCGCAGTCACAGTGTGGAAAGGACTAGGGTACTACATGGTCATTTATTTAGCTGGGTTACAATCGATTCCAGCAGAATTATACGAAGCCGCTGCGATCGACGGTTCCGATGGCGCGCGAAAACACTGGGATGTTACAGTGCCATTAATGCGACCTTACTTAATGCTAGTAGCCGTCATTTCTGCTATTTCCGCCACCAAGGTATTTGAAGAAATCTACATCATGACCAAAGGCGGACCCCGCAACAGTTCTAAAACTATTGTTTATTACCTTTACGAGCAAGCTTTTGGCAGTAGTTTAGACATTAGTTATGCCTGTACGATCGGTTTGGCAATGTTTTTAATTATCTTGGTCTTGTCAATTTTGAATCTGAAGCTGTCACCGAAGAATTAGTAGTGTAGAGACGTGACATGCCACGTCTCTACACTTTCTTTTCTCACCATTAACTAACGACAAGGGGACTAAAAACAACCCAAAATACCAAGACGATCGCGGCAAGGATAAAACTCGATCTAACATTGAGATTGTGCGATCGATGCGAACCAGCAAACTTCTCCAACTCTGCATCTGAGTGCTGGAAGATTTCTAGTTGTCTCTGGTTCGGTGCAGCACTGGTTAAACTGACAAGTACCAAAATGGCAATAGAAATGACAAACAGCAGAATCGCGAAGTGTAAGAAGTTAATCGTGGCATAGGCTACCAAAGGTCGCCAAGTTATCCAACCTGCTTTTACGGCGATTTCGGCGATAAATCGAATCGCACCCAAAATAAAACCAGTAATTAAGGTATTGAAAGCCGCCCTACCAGTAGCGCGTTTCCACAATATCCCCATCAAGAAGACAGCTGCAATCGGTGGCGAAACGTAGGCTTGTACTGACTGGAGATAGACATAAAGCTGATTGCTCATCAACCCGATAAAGGGGAGCCATAGCAAACCAGTCACTACCAGTAGAATAGTCGAAATTTGTCCGGCTCGCACTAACTCGCGATCGCTTGCCTCTGGTTTCCATTTTTGGTAGAAGTCCATCACGACTAGCGTGGAACTACTATTAAAGACGCTGGAAAGAGAACTCATCAACGCCGCCAGCAACCCAGCTACCACTAATCCTTTAATTCCAGGCGGGAGGAGATTATTCACCATCGTGGCATATATCCGGTCTGGTTCCACGTCGGGAAACAGAATTCTCCCGGCGATACCTGGTAAAACGAGGATGAATACGGGTAGGAGTTTTAAAAATCCGGCAAAAATTGTCGATCGCCTGGCAACTTCAATATTAGGTGCGGCAAGGGTGCGTTGGACGATCATTTGGTCTGTACACCAATACCATAAACCTAAGATGGGTGCGCCGAATAAAATTCCCGTCCAAGGAAAATCGGGATGGTTGATGTCTTTCCACAAACTAAAGAAGTTGGGATCGACTTTTTGATACAAAGCACCAAAACCACCCACATCAATAATCGCCGTCGCAGTCAGGAAAATTCCCCCAGCAATCAAAACAAATGCTTGGAAGAAATCAGTGTAAATGACTGCCCTTAAACCGCCAAAAATTGTATACGCACCCGTGGCTACAATTAAGGCGATCGCGCCTAGCCAAATATTCCAGCCTAAAATTGTTTGCAGAACGATCGCCCCTGCATAAACTGCTACGCTAATTTTTGTAAAGACATAAGCAATTAATGAAATTGCGGATAGATAGGTGCGGCACTGACGATTAAACCGCCTTTCTAAAAACTCCGGCATCGTAAATACACCAGTGCGGAGATAGAACGGCACAAATAGCCAGCCTAATAGCAACAGCATAAAACAGGCAATCCATTCAAATTGCCCTACTGCTAAACCAGAACTAGCACCGCTACCCGCTAATCCAATGAAGTGTTCGGCAGAAATATTGCTAGCAAATAAACTCGCACCAATTGCTGCCCAACCAATACTTCCACCGCCCAAAAAATATGATTTGCTAGTCGCTAAACTTTTCTGACTCGACCAATAACCAATCGCCGCTACACCTACAAAGTAAGCAACGAGAAACACGATATCTATAGCAGCCACCGTCTTCTCCTACAATTTTTAATTTTTTTAGCTAAACGTTGAACGAAAAGTTTTGTGAAGAAAAATTAAGAAGTAGGGGCGGGAATGCTCCGAGCGCCTACTTCCTGGTTTTCTCGTAGTTTGTCGATCCCTAGCTGCAAAAAGCTGTAATTTTCAGTGAAAACTAAATTTTGTTTAATTGTTATCAGTCGTGGGTTAGATATTTTCTTAATACCTAAAAACTCCTAATAATTAATCGTAGAAATAATTTGTGCTTTCTAGCAAATTAATTTAGAATTTGTAACCAATTTCTTGAACTTTTCTTAAGTCAATCCAAACTCATCCGTAAGATATATGACTATAGCTAGATGCTCGGTGATATTCTTAATTTATGAAGATGTAATGCTGCTAAAAAACAGCTATTGTTGAGCCTAAAGGTTTTCTCTTTAGACCAAATAAAAGCAGAGTAAAATTTTTTGTAAAAAATAAAGTGAGTGGCGAACGGATGAACAAAAAATTGCCGCACGCTAGATTGTTTCTGGCTGTGAATTTAGTAGCGGCTTTAGTAGGAATGAGTGCGGAAACTACCTTAGCATTGCCGCTAGAAAATAATATGGCTCAAGTTACGTCAGTCTCTCAACTATCTGACGTGCAACCGACAGATTGGGCATTTCAAGCGTTGCAATCTTTGGTAGAAAGATATGGTTGCATTGCGGGATATCCCGATGGAACGTATCGAGGAAATCGTGCTTTGACCCGCTATGAATTTGCCGCAGGATTGAATGCTTGTTTAGATCGAGTCAACGAACTAATCGCTACAGCTAGTGCAGATGTAGTGACGAAAGAAGACTTAGCAACATTACAACGATTGCAAACAGAATTTGGTACAGAACTGGCAACTTTGCGCGGTCGAGTTGATAGTTTAGAAGCACAAACAGCAGAATTAGAAGCCAATCAATTTTCGACGACGACAAAACTTAATGTCAGTTTAATTACAGCAATTACAGATACATTTGGCGATCGCATAGCCGGAAATGAGGACGATTCTAATACGATATTCGGCTATCGTTCGCGGATGAATTTCGAGACGAGTTTTACCGGACGAGATTTACTGCGGACTCGTTTGGAATTTGGTAACTTTGGCGATATGGAAGACGTGTCGGGTACGAACATGACACGGCTTAACTTCGATACAAACACCGATAACGATGTAACTGTACCGCACCTGTTATACCGCTTTCCCGTGGGTTCCAACCTCACCTTTACTGTAGGTCCCGCCGGAGTCGGTTACACCGATATTACCGATACCCTGACCCCTCCTAGCATTGCTGATGACAGCAGAGGTATTCCCTCTCTGTTTGGCGAGTACAGTCCCCTGTATCGTCGTGGTGGTGGTGGTGCGGCGGTGAATTGGGAGATTGCCGAGAGTTTAACTTTGACTCTAGGATATTTGGCTGGTAGTCCCAGCGATCCTGGCGATGGTGCTGGTTTATTTAACGGTACGTATCACGCCTTAGCACAACTTGCTGTTGATGGCGATTGGGGTGCGGCTGGAATTGCTTACTCGCGCAGTTATAACCCTGCGGGAGTAGTGGATCTCACTGGTAGTACGGGTAGTTTGCTAGCTAGCGAACCATTTGGAGACGATATTGCGACATCCGCAGACATCTTTGCTTTTCAAGGTTTTTATCGCTTTTCACCCAAGTTTCAACTACATGGTTGGGTAGGTTACATTAGTGCGAGTGCTAATGGTTCGGGTTTGAGTGCGATCGCCGATGGTAGCGGGGGTACGATTACTAGTACTGTTGAAGATGGGGATAGTGCGGATCTCTGGTATGGTGCAGTAGGTTTAACTTTCCCAGATGTGGGGGGTGAAGGTAATCTACCAGGAATTTTGGTTGGCTTGCCTCCTAGAGTTACAGATAGCGACGTGCGCGATGAAGACGATACTTCCTATCACGTTGAGGCTTTTTACCGTTTTCAAGTTAACGATTACATTTCTGTGACTCCTGGTTTTTGGGTAGTTTTTAATCCTGAAAATAACAGTGACAATAGCAATCAATATGTTGGGGTGATTCGGACGAGTTTCAATTTTTAAGATCCATATTATTGTAGGGGCGGGTTTATTGAGGAATTCCTGTAGGTATGAAGATCTCTAGTAAAACCCGCCCTTTGGATATGATGATGTTTTGCACTGCATAAATTAGTACAATGAATAAACACATTGCACCAAGAGAGTTTGGGTATCTATGACACTTGAACAACTTGAAGCCGAAGTTCTTGCACTTCCAAAAGATTCTCAAATAATGTTACTAGCCCGACTACTTGAGCATTTGGGACAAACCAGTGACATTGACACAGAGGTTGCAAACATTTGGATTGAGGAGGCTGAAAAGCGCGATTTAGCCATGAATGCAGAGCAAATTGTTGGTATTCCTGCTGAAGAAGTTTTTCAACGAATTCGAGCGTCTTTGCAATGACAAATGCCGTATTTCATCCGTTGGCAGAGCAAGAAGTAATTGACGCAGCAGCCTACTATGAAGAACAGAGTAAAGGTCTTGGACTATCGTATTTATCAGAAGTAGAACATGCAATCAATTTTCTCATACGCTATCTCGAAGCAGGATCGGTAGTTCGAGGTTCTATTCGTCGGTTAATTTTACCAAAGTTTCCTTATTCACTCTTGTACCGTATACTTGCCGAGAATCGAATTCGGATTTTAGCTGTAGCACATCATAAACGTAAGCCGCAGTACTGGAATAGTCGAGAGTAGCTACGTTTTAAAGTATCTCAATCAGAAGTCAAAGCGATCGCGCCTATACGCAAAGATACTAAGAGTTAACTTGGTGTCTTTGCGTTTTTGCATATTAATTGTTAGTAGCTATTTGCCTTATGGGAATACTGAGTGAGGATGCGATCGCATTACTTCTCTTAATGTCCAAACTAATATTATTCCACTCACTCATAGCCCCCCTTTTTAAGGGGGGTTGGGGGGATCTCGCGGATCTAAAATCTCTCAACCCCAGCAAACTCTTTAATATCAGTCATCTTAGCTGCTTCCCCACAAGTGCGCGGAGTCGGAAAGATCTTACCAGGATTAGCTAAACCTTTTGGGTTAATCGCCTCCCTAACATATTGCATCGTTTCCAAATCTGCCTCGGTAAACATATCGGGCATAAAACATTTCTTATCTGCACCAATACCGTGTTCGCCGGAAATACTACCACCAACTTTAACGCAGAGTTTCAGGATCTCTCCGCCTAATTCTTCGACTTGGTGCAAAGCCCCTGGTACGGAATTATCATACAAAATTAACGGGTGAAGATTACCATCACCCGCATGAAATACGTTCGCAATCCGATAACCATATTGCTGACTTAAATTTTCAATTTCTTGTAAAACGAATGGTAATTGAGTACGCGGAATCACCCCATCTTGGACGTAGTAATCAGGGCTGAGATGTCCGGCAGCGGCAAATGCTGCTTTGCGTCCTTTCCACAACTTGAGGCGCGTTTCAGAATCGCTGGCTGTGGTAATTCCCCTCGCCCCATTTTTCAAACAAATATCGCTAATCAGCTGTTTAGTTTCTGCAACTTCTACAGCTATGCCGTCAATTTCTACTAACAAGATTGCCGTGGCATCTCTGGGATAACAACCCGTGGCAACCACATCTTCTACAGCATTAATGCTGAGGTTATCCATCATTTCCATCCCAGCTGGAATAATTCCCGCACTGATGATGTCTGAAACCGCCGCCCCTGCTGCCTCTACGCTGGTAAAATCGGCAAGCAGAACGCAAATTGATTCGGCTGATTTGAGAATCCGTAGCGTAATTTCGGTAGCAATTCCCAACGTTCCCTCGGAACCGACAAATACGCCTGTAAGATCGTAACCGGGCATTTCTGGTACTTGTCCGCCCAAATCGACAATCGAACCATCGGGGGTGACGACTTTTAAACCTAAAACGTGGTTGGTAGTGACACCGTATTTAAGACAATGTACTCCACCAGAATTCTCGGCAACATTCCCGCCCACCGAACAGATAATCTGACTGGAAGGATCGGGGGCGTAGTAAAATCCATCACCGCTAACTGCTTGCGTCACCCAGTTGTTAATCACACCTGGCTGTACCACAACTTGCTGATTTTCCAAATCTATGCTGAGGACTTGCCGCATCATTGAGGTGACGATTAACACGCAGTCTTCTATCGGTAATGCCCCACCAGATAAACCAGTACCGGAACCACGGGCAATGAAAGGAATATTATGGCGATCGCAAATCTTTACAACTTCCGCTACTTGTTCTGTCGTTCTTGGCAACACGACAACTGCGGGACGCTGGCGATAACTCGTTAACCCATCGCACTCATAAGTGATCAATTCCTCTCGACGCTGTACCACACCATTTTTGCCTAACACTGCTTCAAATTTTTTAATAATTGTCTTCCAGTCACGCTGCTGCTTATCTTGGATTAGCATAGGGAATTCTCGCAAATTAAATTTATTTTTAAAACTGCTGGATACTGCAACTTAAAGATTGAAACTTCAGTGATGGCGGATAAAAAGTATCGTAGTGTTACTTAATTTGGATTGACTCCCTGCGATCGCCCTCTCCCATATTGTTACAGAAACTACAACCCATAAAATTATCTGAATTCATCTTTGTTACAATTTTTTTTGTAACTTCGACTACTTTTCTATTCTCACTTGTCGAGAGCTTATTGACAAGCCAAGCCGAAGTCAAAAGTTAAAAGTCAAAAGTCAAAAGTCAAAAGTCAGAATTAGTTCTACGGTTAAACCCGCCCGTACAGAAGTCATATATATGGGTAGTTCCACAGTTTGTAGATAGCCAAATATCATTTCATCGTTAAATTCAACAATATTGATAGGTGAATCAGAGATAAATTTTATTGGGAAGTTACGCAATTTATAATTATCTGTACAGAAGATATCCGCGCGGATTTATGAAATGTCTTGCACCGAATGTGATAATATGTCCGGCTGAATGTTTCATCCAAAGATTGTATGTCTTGGTGCTACAAATACCTCACATTCTTGCTGTTAGCGATCGCCTTGTTGCCTTTGAATGCGAGCGCAGTATCATCCAGAGATATGACAACTAATGCCTCTGCAACCAAAAATCTAAAATCCAAAATAGTAGCGAACGCCCTGATTTTGGTAAATATTTTCAACAAGTAGGGGTCTAGGGTACATTTTTGCTGTAAGACCTGAAGCAATTGAATAATCTATGCTAACCTGTTGGGCATCCTGTCTTTGATACACTTGTTCCTCACACTCCTTCACTGACCAGCCTACATGGTTCATGTCAAGCGCGTAGAACTCACGAACTTCAAATCCTTTGGTGGCACGACTAAAATTCCTTTGCTGCCAGGATTTACTGTTGTCTCAGGTCCCAACGGTTCCGGTAAATCTAATATTCTCGATGCTCTCCTGTTTTGCCTCGGTCTAGCAAGTTCTAGAGGGATGCGGGCGGAACGCCTACCCGATCTCGTCAACCACGACAAAGCCACACGGGGAAAATCGGCAGTAGAAACGATTGTGACGGTGACTTTTGATTTAGAGGGAGCAGGGAGCAGGGAGCAGGAAGCAGAGGGAATAGAGGTTAATGGGAATGGACATTATGTTGAGGATTTAGAAGACAAGGGGGACAAGGAAGACAAGGGAGACGAGGAAGATACATCCCTCACTCCTCACTCCTCACTCCTCACCCCTAATGAATTGACGATTACGCGCCGCTTACGAGTGACTCAGCAGGGTTCGTATACGTCAACTTATTACATTAATGGTTCTACCTGTACTCAAACTGAGTTGCACGAACAACTGAGTCAGATCCGCATTTATCCTGAAGGCTACAATGTCGTGCTGCAAGGGGACGTGACGAGTATCATTTCCATGCACTCGCGAGAACGACGAGAGATTATTGACGAACTGGCGGGGGTAGCAAATTACGATCGCAAAATTATTCAGGCAAAAGAAACTTTAAATGAAGTTAAAGACAGGGAAGACCGCTATCGCATCGTTGAAACTGAATTAATTACGCAACGCGATCGCCTGTCTCACGATCGCATCCAAGCTGAGAAATATCAAAAGCTGAGAATAGAATACCAGCAAAAGCAGCAGTGGGAAATTGTTTTAGTCTGGCGATCGCTACAACAGCAACAAGAAAAGTTGGTGGCGGAAATTCAAACGGGCGATCGTACGCTAACTGAATTAACAACTCAACTTACTACCCTCAACACCCAAATTCAACAGGTAACGGCAGAATTAGACGCACTCAACGCACGGGTGAAGACTCTGGGGGAGGAAGAACTCTTATCTCTGCAATCAACTCTAGCCACCCAGGAAGCCGAACGGCGACAGCTACAAAATCGCCAAAGAGACTTGACAAATGCTTATGAAAATGCTGGGAATGCCTACACGCAACAACAGTTAGAAATTCAACAACACCAAAATTCTCTGGTGCGGTTGCAACAGCAGCAACAGGAAATCGTTGCTCAACTCTCTACCCTGCGTCAACAACGGGATGAGGCGCAACAAACCTTAGAACAAAGTCGTACAGAAGCTAGTGCAGTCGCCGATGCTTCCGATGCTTGGGTGCAACAACAAGCCGCTTTAAGCCGCCAAGTTGAATCTCTGCTGCAAACTGTAGAACCCCAGCGTACCGAACAAGCGCAATTAAAAGAGCGATCGGATCAATTAGAAAGGCAAATTCAAGAGCAAAGTCAGTTAATTCAAACTTTAGAGCCAGAGCTGGCGACAAAGCAAGCGCAGTTAACTGAATTAGAAACTCAATTATCAAGCCAAATCGAGCAAATTCAATCTTTAGCCCAATCTTTAGCTGCGGCTGAAGCCGAGTTACAAATTCAACAGCAAACTCAAAATCGCCTACTCCAAGAACAAAGAGATAAACAGCGTCAGTTGGATAAGTTGGAGGCGCAGTCTCAAGCCTTGCAGGAAACTCAAGGGACTTTTGCCACAAAAATTTTGCTGCAATCAGGTTTAAGCGGGATTTGTGGTTTGGTAGCCCAACTCGGTAAAGTCGAACCTCGGTATCAACTGGCTTTAGAAATTGCGGCTGGGGCGCGGTTGGGACAATTGGTAGTAGAGGATGATGGCGTAGCGGCTTCGGGGATTGAGATCCTGAAGCAAAAACGAGGCGGAAGGGTAACGTTTTTACCCCTAAATAAAATTCAAGCCCCGCGATTTTCCCCAGCTTCGGGGATGCGCTATGCCAATGGTTATATCGACTATGCGATTAATTTAATTGAATGCGATCGCCGCTATCAAGATATTTTTGGTTATGTTTTCGGTAGTACGGTTGTTTTTGCGGATTTGCAATCGGCGCGTTCTCATTTAGGGCAATATCGGATCGTCACCTTAGCAGGAGAATTGTTAGAAACCAGTGGGGCGATGACTGGGGGTAGTATCAGCCAGCAAAATTCCAGTTTGCATTTCGGTACGAGCGATGCTACTGAATCGCAGGAAGTTATAGAGTTAAGAAATCGCTTGCAGGAAATCGATCGCATTTTAGCTCGGTGTGGTGAATCGATTGGTAATTTAGCAGCTAAAACTAAAAATCTATCTCAAGAGTTAACAGAAGCGAAGACCAAACAAAGAGAAAATAATCTCCTGAAGGATCAATTACAAAAAGAAATTCGCAAGCTAATTCAACAAGTGGAAACTGGGCAATCGCAACTGGCTCAGAACACAAAACAACTATCTACGGTACAAGCTAGATTAGAAACTTTAGAACGAGATTTACCCGTTCAAGAAGAACAATTACAACAACTACGTCAAGCTTTAGTGGAGTTGGAACAAGCTCAAACTAACAGTCAGTGGCAGCAAATTCAAGCCACAATTAGACAGCAAGAACAGGAATTACAAACTAGAATCGAGATAGTTCGTAACGCCGAACAGCAATTGAAAGATATAGAAAATCAAACTCAAAGATTGCACGAGAAAATTCAAGAATGCGAAGTGCGATCGCGAGACTACCAACAGCAGCAACAAGAAAATCAAGCACAGCAAGCTGCTGTCAAGGCTCAATTGCAGGAAATTAGCGAACATTTAAAACAGATCCATACATCCTTGAAAGAAATCGAACAGCGGATGACGGCGGAAAGACAAGAACGCGATCGCGCCGAACAAAAGCTGCGGGAACTGCATTTAAACCAACAACAGGTAGAATGGCAACAGCAGAAGTTGCAAGAAACGCAAACATCGCGGCGGGAAGAATTAGTTAATTTACAAGCGCAAATTCAAACCCAAGCCGCAGAAATGCCCGATCCCTTGCCAGAAGTACCGGTAATGGTAGATCTAGAACAATTGCAGAAAGAATTGCGATCGCTTGTCAAGCGCATGGAAGCGATGGAACCTGTCAATATGTTGGCGTTAGAAGAATACGAACGTACCAACGCTCGATTAGAAGAATTGAGTCAAAAATTATTGACATTAGAAGCCGAACGCACTGAACTGTTATTGCGGATTGAAAACTTTACCACTCTGCGTCAAAGAGCGTTTCAAGAAGCCTTTGATGCGGTGAATGAAAACTTTCAAACTATTTTCGCCACTCTATCGGATGGGGATGGATTTCTGCAACTCGATAACCCCGAAGATCCATTCACCAGCGGACTTAATTTAGTTGCACATCCCAAAGGTAAACCCGTGCAGCGTCTCGCTTCCATGTCAGGGGGAGAAAAATCTCTCACGGCGCTGAGTTTTATCTTTGCCTTACAACGCTATCGTCCATCACCTTTTTACGCCTTTGATGAGGTAGATATGTTCCTAGACGGGGCAAATGTGGAACGATTAGCTAGAATGATCGAACAACAGGCTAAACAAGCACAGTTTATTGTCGTGAGTCTGCGCCGACCCATGATAGAATCAGCCGAACGTACAATAGGAGTGACCCAAGCGCGAGGAGCTTATACGCAAGTTTTAGGCATAAAATTGTAACCCTCAGACAACTTTGGTTGAGGATTCCATCATAATAGTATCGATCGTTAGAAAGTATTAACCGTTAACCCTGATTCGAGATCGGGACTCCGCAAAGCAATGACCTCTGAAAACACTATTAAACGCTCCGACATCTTAAACACAAAGGTGATCGCGGATGACAACGCCAAAGTATTAGGGGTTGTCAGCCAACTATGGGTAGATATCGATCGCAGGGAGGTTGTAGCTCTTGGTTTGCGAGACAACCTGATCGCCTTTGCTAGCGTACCGCGTTATATGTACCTGAGCAGCATCAGCAAAATCGGCGATGTAATTTTGGTGGAGAACGAAGACGCGATCGAAGATATCGATGTAGAAATTTACAGCAACTTAGTTAATTGTGAAGTCATTACAGAAACAGGTCAACCCTTGGGGCGAGTGCGTGGCTTTACATTTAACGCTCAAACAGGCAAAATCCATTCTTTAATTATCGCTTCGTTGGGTTTACCCCAGATCCCCGACCAGGTAATTAGTACTTATGAATTGCCAATTGAAGAAGTTGTCAGCAGTGGACCCAATCGGCTAATTGTATTTGAAGGCGCTGAAGAAAGAATTAATCGTTTGAGTGTTGGAGTGCTAGAACGGCTTGGTATTGGTAAAGCACCTTGGGAGAAAGAAGAAGACGAGTACTATACTCCCACAGCAGTGCGACCGGAAAACCAGCTGGGAAGTGGCGTACCGTTGCAAGCACCAAAAGCCCAACCTCTACGGACAACTCAACCTGCGGTACAGGAAGCTTGGGACGAGGATGAATACGAGTATGAAACAGTCCAGCCTCGGATCGAACAGCAGCCATTACGCCGCCAGCAGTACGAACCCAACAGATACGATCGCGATTTAGAGGAAGAGGAAAACTGGAGTGAAGCGTCGGGAAGCGATCGCTATACGCCTGCGCCTCCACCCCGTTACCCCGAACCCCAGCCGTTTGAACCGAAGTCATACACAGCACCGAAAGATTTAGATGACGATCTCGATGGCGATGCTTGGGGAGAAGATGAGGAACCGCAGCCTTTGAATATTCCCAAGAAAATCAAGCAGCCAGAATACGAAGAAGAAGGCGGCTATTAGGAAAGTCAAAAGTTAAAAGTTAAAAGTCAAAATGTAATTCATCATCTAAATGTAGAGGCGTTACATGTAACGCCTCTACATTTTTTATGCCATTTACGCCTGAGCATCTAGCGGTAGCAATACGCGAAAGCTGCTACCAGCACCTAATCTACTGCTAACTTTTATTTCACCTTTATGCTGTTGGACGATCGCTTGAGCGATCGCTAGCCCTAAGCCTAAGCCATCTTTTTCAGATTTAGCAGTATCGGCTCGCCAAAAGCGCTGGAAAATGAGTGGTAGCGAATCCGGTGGAATACCAATTCCCGTATCTTCGATCCGAATCACGGCAAATCGTTGCTCTCGTTCCAAAAATAGCGCTACTCTTCCCCCTTCTGTGGTGTATTTGAGAGCGTTATCTAGAAGGTTAGAAAATAGGCGGCTGAGTTTATGGCTGTCGCCTTTCACGACTATACCAGTACGTAAATGCGGGGTGAACTGAATTTGCTTGTTTTGAGCTTGTGGTTCAAAGCGCTCAACTAAATCTTGCAGTAACTCTTCTAAAGGAATTGATGCAAAGTTAAAATCGCGATCGAGGCGATCGCTATCAATATTAGCTCTGGATAGAAATAGTAAATCTTCTACTAAATGAATGATTTGCTCGTTGGCGCGATCGATAATTGCTAACTTTCTCACCTGAGCCGGACTTAACTCTTCTGGACTATTACGTAATAAATCTACTGTAGTACCAATCGCGGTTAGGGGATTGCGTAGTTCGTGCGCTACATCTCCGGTAAAGTGTTTTAATCGCCTTAAGTTACGTTGCATTGGTTGAAGAGTGAGCCAAGTTAAACCAATCCCGCTAATGCTACTTAATAGTAATACTGTGACTCCTCCCACAATCAGACCTGAGCGTAGTTGCTCTAACTTCCACAGCAAATCTTGAGTAGACTCGCTAGCGCGAATATATCCTTCTAAGCGTAAGGTAGTTTTATCTCGATCTTCGGTATAAACAGCAATAGAAAAAGTCCGAACTTGTCCTTGTTGCTGTAGGATTGGAAACCCCTCTTGTAAACCATCAGCTAAGGCTTGCGACAATGACGAATTAGCAAAAAATTTTCCCTCTTTTGCTAAGAGCTTACCTTTAGGATTAAACCATTCGAGGCTTTGATTGTGGCGAAATAACTCTTGCCAAGGAAGTTCATCATCTAATCTTTGAATTCCTCGACTTTTGATAATTCGCAAACTAGGAATAGCAGCTTCAGCCAAAATTTCTAAGCGATCGTTTAATTGTTGTTCTAGACTACGGCTAAAAAAGATATAAATAGCTGTACTAGACGCGCCAAATATAGCAGACATTACTAATAAATAAGTTAGTAAAAATAACCAGCGTAATGATTGAAACATTGAATATTTACACTGCTCTCAACTCAATTGAATATCGCTCTCAAGTTTCTGAAAAATGAGATGCGATACGCTTCAGTTCAACTCGAATCGTACATGAGAATAGTGCAAAAAAAGTAATAAAGTAGCGACTTCAATCTTAAATTACAATCGTGAACTTAACATGAAGATTGCATGAGAAAACTCTCATGTTTTGAGAGCAAGGCTTCATATTGGTCATTGGTCATTGGTCATTTGTAAGTTCTTCCCTACTCCCTACTCCCTACTCCCTACTCCCTAATAACTGGTCATTGGTCATTGGTGAGTAACTTACGACTTACGACTTACGACTTACGACTTACTAAGGTCATTGATAGTTCTTCAAATGAACTATGGCGTAAACGAGAAGGTGAGATGTCAGAACGCTGAGGTACTTGCCTTGGTTCAAATGTCGTGTCTGTAAAGTATACAGGACGAGAAGAACTCAACTAGCGAGATTCTCTGCTTGGCGAGATAGAGCGCTATTTCACCGATTCTCAACTTTGTCTCAACTTTGTCACTTTTTTATTCCAGGTTTATTACATTTATTGGTTTAACTTATGACATGCATAAGCAAATTCCTAAGTCAAACCACGAAAGAGGTAATCCCATGAGCAACATCTTCTCTATCAAAAGCGATCGCATCCAGCAGTCTGCTAACGTTCACGCTAATGTGCTGGCATCCTTCAATCAAGAGCAAAGTTCGCCAAAAATTGACTTTAGCGCTTACATTCATCCCTTAGCTGCGGTAATTGGTAACGTTTATCTCGGCAAGCGAGTCATGGTAGCTCCCGCAGCATCAGTACGAGGCGATGAAGGACAACCAATCTGGGTAGGAGATGATGTCAACGTACAAGATTGCGTAGTGCTTCATGCTTTAGAAACTCACGTTAATGGCGAAATGGTGCAAGAGGCTGTAGTAGAAGTTGAAGGTAACTTCTATGGAGTATACATCAGCGATCGCGTTTCTCTGGCGCATCAATGTCAAGTCCACGGTCCAGCCAGCATTGGTACTGATACTTTTGTCGGAATGCAATCTTTAGTATTTCGAGCCACAGTCGGCAATAACTGCGTTATCGAACCCAAAGCTTTAGTCATGGGAGTTAATATCGCCGATGGCAGATACGTCCCCGCAGGTTCTCTGATTACGACACAAGAAGCTGCTGACGATTTACCTTTAATTACCAACGAATATCCCCTCAGATTCCTCAATCAAGCTGTGGTTCACGTCAACACGCAGCTAGCCACTGGTTATCAAGGCATTGGTACTGACGAGCAATTGAAAGCAGCATAATTAAAAATTCGGAATTCGGAATTCGGAATTCGGAATTGATACACCACGCGCCACGCAACTACCAACTACCAACTACCCATTACTACCCAGAGAAATTCACCATGACACCCAAACTGAAATTAGTTACCACCAACGGTCAAACAGCATCGCGTCAACCACTGTCTATGGCTGTTGGCATTCCCAATCAAAAACATATTCCTGCTGGAGCAATAATTACTAACCAGTCGGATGTCGAGAATTTACCTGCTGTGACTCAGAGTCACCGCTATCAAAATAGCTACCGTCAAATTAATTCCTGTCAAAACAACTTCTGTCAAAAGAACAAACACCCTTTGTTGAAACTTGTTGCCTAGTTACCCTGCAAGTATGGAGAGGAGGACTGAGGGATGAGTATGCACTGTCCCGAACAGTTACGATCCTTGACGAGTAGCATACTGATGACATTACTACGCAACCAAGACATCGTTTGCCCCACGGTCACATTTATTACACGAGTTCCCATCCCAGCCGTACTCATTGGCATCCAAAAGCAGTGGTCGATCGCCTATAAAAAAGTTTCAGGTAACAGCGATCGCCTCACGCAGAATTTAGTCCAAAATGCACTCCAAATACCCCAGTTGCAGCATGACTTCTACCTTCTTCAACAAATCCACAGACCCCCTTTCTCAACTCAAAGGAAAAATCTTTGGTACGCCAGAGCGATCGCTAGAACAAGCTTATCAAGCCGCGCTGAGCATAAAATCGATTGAAGACCGATATTTTCATGGTGGTAAAGTAACTGTATCAACCGCTAACGATGCTCAAATTCCTACTAGCGTGCAATCTGAGTTTGAGAAGCATTTAAGTATACTCAAACAGCAAATGAAGGAGTTTAATACGAGCAGTTCTACGCAGGGAAATTTGGGACAAGACCACCTGATGCGACTCTTTTTTACCGAAGGAACTCTGACGAAATACACTCTCGAACCTCAATCATCGGCGGCGTTAGTACCCTTTTCAACTAATCTACCAACCAATAGTTCATCTCAGCTACCCACTCCACCAATTCAAGTCATTGAGGTGAAACAAGCGATCGCCCCAGAAAAAACAAGAGCGAGGCAACTTCACCGCAAGAATTCTAGAAATTCAGCTCCAGAAAATGCCGAACCGCAAGTCAAAGCTGGAGTTCTACCGCGTTCTCTTGAGCGCACAATTAATAAAATCAAGAACGAGCTTGACCCAAATGCAGAAGCAGAAGTTGTCAAATCATTTCGGCGATCGCAAAAAAAGACTGTCGTTGCCATTAGGTTACTGGCATTGTTGATTTTGATTCCTTTAATAACTCAGCAAGTGTCCAAACTTTATTTGGTGCAACCAATTGTCGATCGCGTGCGAGACGAAGCAGTTACGCCAGTCTTCTTAAACTCTGAAATGAAAGAAGAGGCGCTCAAAGAACTGCAAACCTTTGAAGAAGAACTCAAGCTAGAACGTTTGATGGGTGCAGCACCTGCCCTAACTTCAGAAGCAATTGAAGAGAAAGTCAAAGATAAAGCAACTGAAATTTCTCAGGAATTTCGTCATCGTAGCAATAACGCTGTTAGTAATGTTTTTGCTGATATCATCGCTGTTTTATCTTTTGCTTTAGTGTTACTATGGCGACGTAAAGATATTATGATGCTCAAGTCATTCATGGATAATATTGTGACTGGCTTGAGTGATAGTGCTAAGGCTTTTTCAATTATTCTGATTACCGATATCTTTGTCGGGTTTCACTCTCCTCATGGTTGGGAAGTTTTGTTAGAAGGGCTATCTAGTCATTTAGGAATTGCAGCAAATCGCGGTGTAATCTTTCTATTTATCGCCACAGTTCCGGTCATTCTCGCCACAATTTTTAAGTATTGGGTTTTCCGTTCCCTCAGCCGGATGTCACCATCAACGGTAGCGACTTTGAAAGAGATGAACGATTAAATTTGTGTCATTGCTGCTAGAAAATGCTCGTAGAATGAGGTTGAGTTGATGATTTTTCCCATCAGTAAAAAAGCTCGCAGTCGCCAAAATCGATCGCCAAAAGTTTCTGTTTCCGGCAAGCGATCGCAGTCATATCACCGTAAATTAGTCGCATCGCGATCGTTTCGCGAAAAGTTCCAAATTTATACCGGAGAACAATTACACTGGTTGCAAGTTACTCAGCGACTTTTATTCTCTATCATTCATGGAATTCTGCCTTGGGCGATCGCGTGTGGAAGCTACGGCTTACTAATTTCTGTACTGGATCATTATGGAAAGCTGCCTGCTTTCTTTGGTGACAGTAAAATCATTCAAAATGTCGTTATTAGTTTTAACGTCATTCTCAGCCTACTACTGGTGTTTCGCACCAACACAGCTCACGAACGCTTTTGGGAAGGACGCAAACTATGGGGTTCAATGGTAAATACTACGCGCAACTTAGCGCGAGGAATTTCGATTACAATTGAACAACGAGAACCGCAGGAGCGAGACGAAAAAAGTGCTGCTGTCTATCTAGTTGCTGCCTTTGCTGTGGCGATGAAAATCCATCTACGGCGAGAACCAATGAATTCAGAATTGGAGCCGATGATGCCACCGTTGCAATATCATCAACTGCAAAATGTCAATCACGCTCCCTTAGAAATTGCTTATTGGATTGGAGATTATTTGCAACATCAATTCGAGCGCCAACGCCTAAACATTTTTCAGCTGACATCCTTGCACGAACTATTAGATGATATGGTAGACATCTTAGGTGGCTGCGAACGCATTCTAAAAACCCCCGTTCCCTTGGTATATACCGTTACTCTCAATGCTTTGCTGTGGATTTATTTCCTGCTTTTACCTTTTCAGCTAGTTGGTGGTATCAAGTGGTGGACAGCACCGATCCTTGCCTTTATGAGTTTTCTCTACTTAGGTATCAATGAAGTAGGGGCAGAAATTGAAGAACCTTTCGGTCGCGATGCCAATGACTTGCCCTTAGATGCAATCTGCGCCACAATTGTTCGTAACCTCGAACATATCATCCAATTTGCCCCCTGCGCCCGCGTGCTGCGCCCTGCTAGTGGTAACGTTCTCGATTTACCCCGAAAAACTGCTTGAATCGTGCCGATATCTAACATTTTGTCTTTCAGTGTAAGTTTTTGACAATTAAGTTCAGTTTTCATTACCTCTGGTCGCAGCAATTACCTGTACCATGAACTAGTCCGAGAATTAGTCTGAGCAAAGAATTAGTTCGAGCGATCGCCATCTAACAACCTTCTGAGAAGTAGGTTCACCCTTGCTAACCTGTTTTTGGAATGACATACCATCATGAGATTGTTACTAGTCGAAGACGATAAACTCATCAATCAGTTACTTGCAGAAGCACTCAGCAACCAACATTACGTCGTTGATGTTGCCGCTGATGGTCACGCTGGTTGGGATTTTGTCAAGTCTTTTGATTACGACTTAGTTCTGATTGATGTCATGCTGCCTAAAATGGATGGCATTAGCCTTTGTCGCCAGCTGCGGACTCAAGGCTACCAAATGCCAGTCTTAATGTTAACAGCCAGAGATGCAACCGAAGATCGCGTCAATGGACTTGATGCGGGTGCAGATGACTACGTGATTAAACCATACAAACTGCAAGAATTATCGGCACGTATCCGCGCTTTATTACGCCGAGGTGGTTCGTCCCTACCGCCAGCAATGAAATGTGGCAATTTATCTTTGGATGTAAACACGCGGGAAGTGACTTATAAGGGTTGTCCTCTCAGACTGACTCCAAAAGAGTATCGCTTACTAGAACTCTTCATGCGAAGTGGCTCTAAGGTTCTCAGTCGTAGTGCAATTTTAGAAAATCTTTGGTCTTTCGACGAACCACCGGATGAAGATGCAGTCAAAGCTTTAGTCAAACGTTTGCGTCAAAAGCTCAAATTAGCAGGTTCGCCAGGAGATCCGATTGAAACCGCTTACGGTGTAGGTTATCGCCTCAAGCAAGACCCGTAAGAAGAAGGCGTAAGTCGTAAGTCAGCAGCGATGGTGGTTGGTAGTTGGTTGACGGTAAACGCTGCACTACACTCCGTGAAGACGGTTGACGGTTGACGGTTGACGGTAAACGCTTCGCTACACTACCCCTTCGGGGAAGCAAGCTACGTGAAGACGGTTGACGGTTGACAGTTGACGGTTAACCGATCGCTGATAACTGACAACTGGTCACTGATAACTGATAACTGATAACTGTTACATTTGTCCCGGCTTTGTCACCTTTTGTGGTTTATTTTATACACCAAGGTGCTAACGGCAGAAATTGAATGTCTTAAATGTATCCTCAACGCAGGGTAGTCAACAAATCCCAAGAGTTAAGAAAAACAGATTGCAGGAACAGGCAATGAATAACAGCATTCTTGAAAAATCAGTTGATGCCCTGCTAACTCGAAGAAGTGATGCCCCATTCATTCGAGATTTTACCCCCTCAAAGCAGGTTGAATTGTTTGAAACCTTGAAGCAGTTGCGGTTTAACGGGCAACTGATTCTGACAAACTCCTGCGGTAGAAAATGGATTCTGCACGTTCACCGAGGTTTGATTATCTACGCGACTGGTGGAGAACATCCAGTCAGGCGATGGAGACGGAATCTCGCCACACACTTACCTCAAATAGCGAGCGATCGCTTGCTATCAAACGAATCGTGGGAGAATCAATTAGCCACAACTTCGATTGAAGGTTCTAGCGTCTGTTGGCAGTATCAGTTATTGACTTCATGGCTCGAACGGCAGCAGATAACTCCAGAACAAATGGCAAGAATTGCATGGTCGGTCATTATTGAAGTTTTGTTTGATGTGACTCAAGCAGTACAGGTTGCCTACGAACTCAAGCCGAGTAGCAGCAAGCTGACTCCCGTAGTTGCGATCGATGCCGCTCAAGCGATCGCCGAAGTCGAACGATTGTGGCAAGCTTGGCAAGCAAACAGACTCAATTATTCTCCCAACAGCGCTCCAGTTATTAAACAATCGGCAGAATTGCAACACGGCATCTCTGCTCCAGCTTATCAAGCCTTGAGCCAACTACTAGACGGACAACATACACTACGGGATATTGCCACTCAGATGCAGCGAGATGTCAACTCGGCACTGCGTTCTCTCCTGCCATATATTCAGTCAGGATTTGTGGAGTTGATTAATATTCCCGATCTTGCCGCTCCGGTTCTCTCATCACCTACACCTCATGAGACTCAAGCACCGTTGATTGCTTGTGTAGATGACAGTTCTTGGGTATGCCACATCATGGAAAAAGTGATGACAACAGCTAACTATCGATTTGTTGGCGTAAATGATGCACTGCGGGCGATCGGAGTTTTGCTAGCCATCAAACCAGATCTAATCTTTCTCGATTTGATGATGCCAAATATTAACGGATACGAACTTTGCAGCCGTCTGCGTCAGCTTTCTTGCTTCCAGCACACGCCAATTGTCATCCTCACTGGCAACGACGGCATTATCGATCGCGTCAGAGCTAAAATTGTCGGTTCCTCAGATTTTCTGGGCAAACCCATCGATCCCGATCGAGTTCTAGGCGCAATTCACAAACATCTCAAACATAGTGCATGAACAGTTATCAGTTATCAGTTATCAGGGAGCGCACGAGTAGTTAACCGTCAACTGTCAACTGTCAACTGTCAACCGTTAACCAACAACCAAAAAATGCTTCTGTGAGGTTTTCCATGAATACCAGAGCAAACACTAACAAAATTTGGCAAAGTTTAATACAGCCAACTCAACAAAGACTGGAATCTATTGAAATTCGTCGCCCGAAAACAGCTCGATTTGTCTGTCGTGTGATTCCAGCAAGTTGTCCCTTCGAGCGAGACATTCGATTTTTCGATCGCAGTCTGCTGCACGTTCCACCCTTATGTAAGCTCAATCCTTTCTACGAGCAGTTGGTGTTGTTGCGAATGAAGAGTTTAACTTATCTGGCGCAAGCATGTAGCCAGGGAATGAAAAACTGTTGCTGAGTTTAGGGACAGGGAGCAGGGAGCAGGAAGCACAGAGCAGTTACTAATCGCTAGTCGCTCGTTGCGAATCGCTAACCGCTAATCGCTAATTGCCAATCTTTGGTGAATTCTATGGATATTGCCCTCGTTGTAGAAGATTGTTTGACCGAGCGGGAAGCGATCGCCAGCTATTTGCAACAAGGCGGGATCAGCGTCTTGGCTGCTAAGAGTGGGGAAGAAGCCCTGGAAAAAATGAGTGACTGCAAGCCTGACATCATTATTTTAGATGTTGTCTTGCCAGGTCGGAGTGGATTTGAACTCTGCCGTGCTTTAAAAGCTAACCCATCCACCAAAAACACCCCCGTTATCCTCTGTTCGAGAAAAGGGACTGACATGGATAAATTCTGGGGTTTAAAGCAAGGAGCAGACGCTTACTTACCAAAGCCTGTAGCGCCAGAGGAATTTATTCGCACTGTGAAGCAACTGCTATTAGTTTCACACGGTGAAACAACTCTCATGGTTTGAACCTAACGTGTGAGGCGAGACAATTATGGTATCCAAGTCACCAAAGTTAGACTCCCAGGAGGCATCACCAGAAAGAGTAACTTTCACCGATGCTGACGAGCAATTTCTCCGCTTTTACCTCGAACCAGACACAGCAGCCTTGCTTCCCGTGACTCAGTTGCTAGAAATCTTGAAGCTATCTGCGGAACAGATCGTCCCGATCCCGCACATGCCAAGTTGGGTTATGGGAGTTTACAACTGGCGGGGTGAAATTCTCTGGATGGTCGATTTAGCTGAATTAGTCGGACTGACTGCTGGCGATCGCTACCAAACCAGCAACGTTCCAACTTATACAGCAGTTGTCTTGCAAGCTAACCTCTGCGATCGCCTACCCGCACCGACAGCAGAAACCCAAACAATCGGTTTAGTCATAGAGCAAATTGACGACATCGAATGGTGCAATCCAGACACAATCCAACCGCCGCCATTTACTGCTGTTTCCACTCCTTTCGCTCCCTTCGTGCGCGGATATAAGTTAAGCGGCGATAGCGAAATGACAGCAATTTTATCGGTCAAAGCGATCGCGGCTGCTGTCAGTTATCAGTTGTCAGTTAACAGTTAACAGTTGTCAGTGGGAATTAGGAACGCGGTAGTTGGTGGTTGGTAGTTGGTGGTTGATAGTTGATGGTTAATAGTTTTGAATTTTGAATTTTGAATTTTGAATTCTCCCCAGCTCTCTTCTCTACAGCCATGAGGTAAATTTCATGTCGCAGTCAACTCTCAAGTTCGATCCGCCAAACCCCGATCGCGATCGCATCTCGCCTCAGTGGGAGCGAGTTTCGGCAGTAGCGCCGGATTCAACTGCAATGCCGAGCCAATCGCCATCAATACAGAAAAACGTACCTTGGCAATCTTCACTATCTAGGGGTCTGCGTTTCTGGAAAGGTTTGAGTTTGCAACATAAAGCCACAATTTTGGCGATCGCGATCGGTGCTATTCCAGTGGCAACTGTTGGCGGCGTTGCCTATACCATAGCCAATAATTCTCTAGAGCAGCAAATTATTGCCGAGCAGGAAAACCGCACGCTTGATGTTCGGCGCGGCATTGGCATGGCAACGCAGCAAATCATCGATGATGCAGAGACAATTAGTAATTCTCCCATATTGGCAAATTCTAAGCTGAGGGCAGTGGCGACTGAAGGGCAGAAAGTTGCGCTGTTAGATAGCTTTGTTGAGGCACGTAGCGGTAGATATGACAGTATCGTCGCGTTCGACCTCAAAGGAAATTTAATCTTTCAATCTAAGTCAACACAGCCGTTTAAGCGTACGGAAAACTATAGCGATCGCGAATATTTTCGACGGGCGATCGCGACTGGAACTCCCGCAGTGAACAATCCTAAAGTTGCGCCTACCTCCGGCAAAATTAGTTTAGAAGTTGCAGCTCCAATTAAAGATATAGAAACAAATAAGCTCGTAGGAGTTGTTCGCTTGCGGATGCCGTTGACTCATCTGAATGAAACCTTTGAGTATATCGAAGCACAAGGATGGGAATACAAGCTGATCGGCGCTGACGGAAATGTGTTTGCGGCTGATGAAATTGGGCTAGTTGGACATTACATGGGAGAAGATTTTCGCGATCTGCCGCAGTTGCGTGCCAAGGTTTTAGCCCTTGCCTCTACAGATCGACCCAAACATGAAGACAAGTTAATTTCAACTCAAGTCGCGTGGGACAAAAACGATGGTGAGAATGCACTGATGAGCTTCACGCCGATCGGGAAATTGGATGGACTGCCAGAACCAGGTTGGGGATTGGTGGTTTCTCGTCCGGTCGATCGCGCCTTTGCACCTTTACTAGAACTACGCCGAGTTCTCTGGTTGGGAACTGGAGTAGCCGCCCTATCGATCGCCGCGATCGCCGCAGTCTTAGCTAAGCGAGCGACTCGCCCAATTCTAAATGCTGCTAGGGCTGTAGCTCAAATTGGTTTAGGCAAGTTAGAGACTCGCTTGGCAGTTCGTGGCACGGCTGAAATAGCTGTTTTAGAAACTAGCATCAACAGCATGGCGAAGCAGTTAGAGGAACTCGTGCAGCTCAAAGCAGCAGAAGCTCGGCGATCGCAATTGCTCAAAGATATTACCGTGAAGATTGGTAGCGTTATCGACTGCCCAGCTATTCTCAACACTGCTGTAGCCGAGACCCGCAGCGCTTTGCTAACCGACCGCGCGATTGTCTACTGGTTTGATGGCGATCGCAATGGTAA
Source organism: Scytonema millei VB511283 (assembly GCF_000817735.3). NCBI lineage: Bacteria > Bacillati > Cyanobacteriota > Cyanophyceae > Nostocales > Scytonemataceae > Scytonema > Scytonema millei. Next base: position 802,896 of record NZ_JTJC03000002.1, read on the forward strand.
CGTCGTTGTCGAAGCAGCCAGCGCGGGTATAACTCGCATACTGGGTAAAAATATCGAAAACTATGCCTTAGAGCAATACGCACAGTACCAAAAAGGACAAGTCGAGGTAATTTCTCATATACGATCGGCAGATACGAGCGATGAGTACTGGCAACGACTGACAGCACTTGCCGTCAAATCCAGTCTAGCCGCACCAATTTTGCTCGGCGATCGCTGTGTGGGTTTACTTGTCGTCCATCAGTGTAACGTTCCGCGTCACTGGCAGAAAGTAGAGGTTGATTTCTTTGCCCAGATTGCGACTCAAATAGGACTAGCGCTAGAGCGTGCCGATCTCTTAGAACAACAGAAAAATGCCAAAGAACAGTTGCAAAGACGAGCGTTGGATTTGCTGATTGAAGTCGATCCAATTAGTCAGGGCGACCTGACGATCCGTGCCAGAGTCACAGAAGATGAAATCGGTACGATCGCTGACTCCTATAATTCTACAGTCGAAAGCTTGCAAGAAATTGCCGTACAGGCACAAATAGCCGCCGATCGAGTCGATGCAGCAATTAACAGTAACGAGCCGTTAATTCAAGCCCTCTCGCAAGGAGCTTGGCAGCAATCAACAGAAATTGTCACTGCTTTGGAACGGATTCAAGCGATGGCTGATTCTGCCCATACTGTTGCCGATAACGCCAAACGCGCAGAGGTAGACGTGCGCCAAGCGATGGAGATCGTCGCATCTGGCGACATGGCGATGGATCGAGCCGTGGATGGAATGCTGACAATTCGGGGAACCGTTGCCGAAACCGTCAAGAAGATCAAATGTTTGGGAGAGTCATCGCAAAAGATTTATAAAGTGGTAAATTTGATCGCTCACTTTGCCGAGCGGACTAGCTTGCTCGCCATGAATGCTTCCATTGAAGCAGCGCGAGCTGGAGAAGAAGGACGCGGCTTTGCGGCTGTTGCCGATGAAGTGCGATCGCTAGCCCGACAATCAGCCAAAGCAACGGCAGAAATTGAAAAGCTCGTCTCGGGAATTCAACGGGAAACCAATGAAGTTGCTACAGCAATGGCAATCGGCACGGAACAGGTAGCGGTTGGGACTCAACTCGTCAACGATACCCGCCAGAGTTTAAACCACATTACCACCGCTAGCGATCGCATTCATCAACTCGTAGGAGCAATTGCCCAAGCTGCGATCGAGCAATCTCAAGACTCAGAAGCAGCCACGACAACCATTGCCACAGTCGCCGCGATCGCCGAAACTACATCCCTAACTGCAACCGAAGTCTCCGCTTCCTTCCAACAATTATCAACCGTAGCGCGATCGCTCCAAGCTAGCGTCGGACAATTCAAAGTGGAATGAATCAGTTATCAGTTATCAGTTGTCAGTTATCAGCGAGAAAGGCAAAAGGTTTCTGACTTACGACTTACGACTTACGACTTACGACTTTTTTCCCAGTCATGCTAATTACTCCCGACATTCGCGACCAAGCTTACCGTCTGTTTATTGAAGAAGTGCCAGAGCTGTTACAGGAGATCGAAGCAGGCTTGCTCAGTCTGAAGCAAGAGCGCACGAACGAACGCATTCACGATCTGATGCGTGCAGCTCACTCTCTTAAAGGTGGTGCAGCTTGCTTGGATTTAGAGCCAATTAAAATTATTGCCCACCGTTTAGAAGATGTTTTTCGGGCTTTGTATAACCGCTCCGTAGCAGTAGATTCAGAGTTAGAAGGTTTATTACTGCAAGCTTACGATTGTCTGCGCGTCCCCCTACTGCAACAAATTACTATCGGCAGCATTGACTGCGTGGCAACATTAGCAGTAGCCGAACCCATATTTAATCAAATAGAAGAACGTTTGGGAGATGCTTTAGCTCAGATCGATCGCTACATACCCATGTCCTCAGAACTCGGGGTCGATCTGGTAGCATCAATCTTTGAAACAGATGTCGTGCAAGGACTGGAACGATTGGCGGCTGTGGTCGCCAACCCTCAAGATTTCGAGGTAGCTGGAGAATTACGAGCGCAGGCGGAAGTCTTTGCTGGATTTGCCGAGCTATTAAATCTGCCAGGATTCGGGGCGATCGCCCAAACAGCCTTAACTGCACTAGACACCTATCCCAAGCGCGCCAGAGAAATTATTCAAGTCGCCTTAGCTGATTTTCACAATAGCAGAACCGCCGTACTAGCAGGCGATCGCACGACTGGAGGAAATCCGTCTGCTGCCCTTTGTGCCTTAACAGAAAAGAGTGTCGATTTGGCTCCTAGCCCAGAACCACAATTCTCGCCTTTACTAGACGAGCTGTTATTTGGCGACGAGACAGTACCAATAGAAGCAGTGGCGATCGACCCTGGGATCGTTTTCGTCACTGAAACTGAAAATGATTCCAATGACGCGATCGAATCAGAAGCTCATTCCCTAACTATCTCCCCTGCGGCAAATTTATCGCCGATTCAGTCCTTATCCCACTCGACTGAAATTTCTCAAAGCAACATAGAGGGCGATCGCCCTAAAGTAGGAAGTATCAATTCTTACACTGAGGAACCACAAATAGCAACTGCCGTTTCTACGCGGGTAGAACTAAGCCGATTAGAGCGGATGCACAAGTTATTGGGTGAATTAGTCGTCAATCGCAACTCCATTGCGCTGCAAACCGAGCAAACCCAAAACTCAGCTCAAGAGTTGCTCCGCCGTTTTGCTTACTTTCAAGAACTGATCGGTCAGCTAGAGAGGAGAACTGAGGCTGACGAGGGAGCAGGGAGCAGGGAGCAGAGGAGCAGAGGAGCAGGGGAGAACCAACTACCAACTACCAACTACCAACTACCACTTACAACTGACTTCGATCCTCTAGAAATGGATCGCTATGGAGCGGTTCACCCTCTATTACAAAGAATTCTAGAAGAAATTGTCCAATTGGAAGAGGCTGTAGAGGATATTGCTTTATTTGCCGAGCAATCGAGCCAAATATTAGAGCGGAAACAACAAGTTTTCTCCCAACTCCAAGATGAATTAATGCGAGCGCGAATGCTCCCTTTGGGTGAAGTTCTCAAGCGTTTCTCTCGGATGCTGCGGGATATGTCTCATACCTATTCCAAGCCTGTCAATTTGAAGCTGAGAGGGACAGAGGTACAGGTAGAAAAGGCAATTTTGGAAAAGCTCTACGACCCGCTGTTACATTTACTCCGCAATGCCTTTGCTCATGGCATTGAATCGCCTGAGATCCGCCGACAGCAAGGTAAGCCGGAAAACGGAGAAATTCTAATTTGTGCTTATTACAAAGGCAATCAAACAATTATTGAAGTTAGAGATGACGGTCGGGGTCTAAACCTGGGGCAAATTCGCAGCCGGATTGTAGAGTTGGGTTGGTTATCGCCAATCGAAGCAGCCAGTGCTTCTAAAGAGCAGTTACTAGAATTTATCTTCGAGCCAGGATTTTCTACCACTCACCACGTTAGCGAACTTTCCGGTCGTGGCATGGGTTTGGATGTTGTCCGTTCCCAACTGCGATCGCTGCGCGGTTCTGTAAGCGTCAGTTCCTTCCCTGGTGAGGGTACGACTTTTACTTTACGCTTGCCTCTCACGTTGACGATCGCGAATTTGGTTGTTTGCTCTACGGGGAAAACTACTGTAGCATTGCCATCTGACAGCATTGAAAATATCGTCACTACGCCAAGCGATCGCATCAACCGCACGGGGACTCAGCAGCTATTGCGCTGGAGAGAACACATCATACCGATCCATCGGTTGGCAGACCTTTTAGAATACAACCGTCCAATGTTAGAAGTTGCTAAGTTAGACGTTGCTAATAGCCAATCTCTAATTACAACTACGATGGAAGAAAAGGAGTTGCCAATGCTTCTACTACGTTGGGAGGGCGAATTATTGGCGCTAGAAGTCGATTGCTTGTTGGCAGAACAAGAACTAGCAATTAAACCTTTTGGATCGCTCGTTTCGCCTCCCAATTATACCTATGGCTGCACTCTACTAGGAAACGGTAGTTTAGTTCCTGTAATTAATGGATCCAGCCTTTTAGAATATGTCATAGAACGGCAACAAAGTACAGTTCAAGCAACTGAAAATCAATCAAAAGATAAAGAACAAAACATCAATATTTTGTGGCGCGATCGAACAGCAATTGTTCATAAAACCGAAAGTCATACAATTTTAGTTGTAGACGACTCAACTACGATGCGCCAAACACTGACACTATCGTTGCAAAAGGCTGGCTATCGGGTTTTATCAGCACGGGATGGATTAGAAGCACTAGAAAAATTACAGCAATCTCCCACGGTACAATTAGTACTTTGCGATATTGAAATGCCGAATATGAACGGCTTTGAATTTCTCTGTCAGTGGCGACAAGAGCCGCAATTTGCCAAAATTCCCGTGGCTATGCTGACATCACGCAGTAACGACAAACATCGCCGTTTAGCAACTCAATTGGGTGCTAGCGCCTACTTCACCAAACCGTATATAGAACTTGAGTTTTTGCAAGCCCTCAAGAATATTTTCGAGCAGAACGTAGAAGAACAAACGACTTTGCAGCATATTGCCTAGTCAGTGACCAGTGACCAGTTATCAGTTGTCAGTGAATAGGAGTCAGGAATAATTTTGACTTTTGACTTTTGACTTTTGACTTTTGATACCTGTACGGGCGGGTTTACCAATTGTCTTTGACTTTAACCAGTATTTCTGGTGAACCCGCCCCTACAATTTTTGACTTTTGACTTTTGACTTTTGACTTTTGACTTATTCCCTGTATTTCATTTTTTTAGGTAGGTCTAATCTATGCAGATCGCATATTTAATTTTTTGGACTATGAGCTTCGGTTTTACTTGGATTGGTTGCAAAACAACTGAGGAAATTCATCGACTTGCTATTTGCTTAGCTGGCTCAATTCTACTCATTTGGGGATTTGCGATCGCCCCTGAATCAATGCATTGGCTAGTTGAGATTCTTTCGATAAGTCTGTGCGGATTTTTATCGATAATGGAAAGACAAATTCCTAGTTAAAACATTTCAGTTAATACATTTTAGCCCCAAGGAAAAAGTAAATATGCCTGACTACACTTCATTATTAAGATGTTCGTTTTGCGGCAAACCTCATACTCAAGTCGATAAGTTGATTTCTGGTGCGGGCGTTAACATTTGTAGTGAATGCATCGAACAGTGTCAGGAAGTATTGGATACTTCTCCACCTCAACCTAGTACCCCAAAAACTACGACTAATTCTAACAACTACCACATCCCCAAACCAAGGGAAATAAAACAGTATTTGGACAACCATGTTATCGGTCAGGAACAGGCGAAGAAAGTTCTTTCAGTAGCAGTTTACAATCACTATAAGCGTTTGTCCAGCAATCGCAATGATGTGGCATTGCAAAAGTCAAATATTCTTTTGGTTGGACCAACGGGAAGCGGTAAAACACTCCTAGCTCAAACTCTAGCGCATGTTATAGACGTACCGTTTGCTGTCGTGGATGCAACAACTTTTACCGAGGCGGGTTACGTCGGAGATGATGTAGAAAATATCTTACTGCGATTGTTGCAAGCGGCAGAAATGGATGCAGAAACAGCACAACAAGGAATTATTTACATTGATGAAATTGATAAAATTGCCCGCAAAAGTGAAAACCCCTCTATTACTCGCGATGTATCGGGCGAAGGAGTGCAGCAAGCACTGTTAAAAATATTAGAAGGTACGATCGCTAACGTACCACCACAAGGAGGACGCAAACATCCTTATCAAGACAGCATCCAAATTGATACAAAAAATATTCTGTTTATCTGCGGTGGCGCTTTTGTTGGGGTGGAGAAACAAGTCGAGCAACGGATGGGAAAAAAATCTATGGGGTTCGGGCGATCGCAAGAAAGATCTACAACAAAGCAAACAGATTATTTATTAAACCATCTGGAGCCGGAAGATTTAGTAAAATTCGGTCTGATTCCAGAACTAATCGGACGTTTACCAGTCATTACAGTGCTGGAACCTTTAGGTGAAGAAGGACTGATAGCGATTTTAACCGAGCCGCAAAACGCGCTTTTGAAACAGTACCAACAGCTACTACAAATGGATAACGTTCAACTTGAGTTTGAATTAGATGCTGTCCGCGCGATCGCTCAAGAAGCATATCGGCGTAAAACTGGTGCAAGAGCCTTGAGAGGAATTGTAGAAGAGCTAATGTTAGATATTATGTACGAACTGCCCTCTCGCCCAGACTTAGATCGCTGCACGATCTGTAAAGCAATGGTAGAAAAACACTCTACTGCCGATCTTCTCATTCATCCTACAGCCTTCTTTCAACCAGAAACAGCTTAATTGGTCATTGGTTAGTGACTAGTGGCTAGTGGCTAGTAGCTAAACTCTTTTCTAGTCACCAGTCACTACTCACTAGTCACGGATAACTGCCGCATCCTTTCTTGAAGCCTATGGCTTCTATCTTTAGGTATGGTTCCTCAAACAAAGTTCAAATATTCCTATAAACGTATATTATTTGCTTACCTAGCAGCAACGGCAGCTATCTTAGGAGGGTTTTCCCTGACGACGTACAACTCAATTGGTAATTCTCTGAAAAAACAATCGGACGATCGCCTCTATACTTTGGCACAAGCTGCAATTCCGAGTTTTGAGATAGTGAAATCTCAAAATCGGCAAAACCTACATGAGTTTCCTTGGCGCAAACTTTTTGCTGCTAAAACCCAAAATTGGGAATGGTTCGACGCTGATGGTAAATTACTTTTGAGTCAAGGAAATCGCTTTCCTTCTCTTCCACTCTCCCGAAATGTCTTCCATTCTCGCTGGCAACCCATCGCGCCTATTTTCCAACAGCAGGGAGAATTACGGATTGCCACCATTGCTGTCTATGTCAGCGATCCGAAGCTAAAAACGCTACATCTAGAAGGATATATTCGGGTAAGCGAATCTACGCAGCCATTAGAATTGATTTTGACTCGGCTGCGACTATGGCTTGGCTGTCAGGGAATCGCTATTTTATTTATCTTTAGTATCAGTGGCATCCACCTCAGTCAATGGAACTCCCAGCCGCTACAACAAAGCTTTCGACAGCTCAAACAGACTGTTACAAATATCTCTCACCATCTCCGCCACCCGTTGACGCGAATTACCCTCGCGATCGCACTGCTAGCAGGAGAAGCAGAATCAGCCATACCACTCGATCGGCAAAAACTAACTATCGTTGCTAGCGCTACTGACGAACTAGAGCATTTAGTGGAAGATTTACTGATTTTGACTCGGAGCGAGGTAGCAGTTTTACCAACTGAGTTAGAGACAGTAAATATTCGCTTAGAAGAACTGCTTTTACCTCTATTAGAACAGTTCGATGCCCGTGCTACGTCCCAAGGTATTGCTTTTCAAGCTCAATTGCTCCCTGGTTTATCTGTACGCGGAGATCCAATTCATTTGAGTCGTTTATTTTCAAATTTACTGGAGAACGCGATCGCTTATACGGAAAAAGGAGGTAGTATTTCTCTCGCAGTACGCAAGTCTAAACGCAAAGCGATCGTTTCAGTGGAAGATACAGGCATTGGTATTCCACCAGAGCATCATGCTTCAATATTTCAGTGGTTTTGGCGCTCCGAACAAGCGCAACAACAGCAAAAGGGTTTGGGATTAGGTTTGGCAATTGCTCAAGCAATTGTGAAGCAGCACGGCGGGGAAATAGCCGTTAAAAGCCAGGTGAACGTTGGTAGTTGTTTTCAGGTGATTCTACCCTTATTTTAGTAATTAGTAAAAGGAAACACAACATAAAATCTATTTACTAAAAACTTATTAACAACTTCTCAAAGCATCGAGATCGGCAGCTACAATTTTCTCAAGATTGCGCGAGATTTTCTCAATATCCCAGTTCCACCAAGAAATTTCTAGTAATGCGTCTACAATGTCACTAGGGAAACGCTGCTTGATAATTTTGGCTGGATTACCTCCTACAATGGTGTAAGGCTTTACGTCACTAACAACTACAGATTTCGCAGCAATAATTGCTCCATCACCAATTTTAATCCCTGGCATAATGACGGATTCGTAACCAATCCAAACATCATTACCAATTACAGTATCGCCTTTGTAGGGGAATTCATGTATTTGTGGCATTACCTTTTCCCATCCATTATTAAAAATTTGAAATGGATAAGTTGAAAACCCAGACATTTTGTGATTGGCGCTATTCATAATAAATTTTATACCTTTAGCTAAGGCACAAAACTTGCCAATAATTAGTTTGTCAGTGCTAAAAGGATAGTGATACAGAACGTTGCGATCGAAGTTTTCTGAGTCTTCAGGATCGTCGTAATAAGTATAGTCACCAATAATAATATTGGGGTTAGAAACAGTATTTTTTATAAAACAAATCTGTGGAAACCCTTCCATCGGATGCTTATTTTTTGGATCTGGTCCTAGCAAAATAGCCTCCCAAATTAATTAAGAGTAGAAAACTTTCATTTCCTACTCTCTTTTAACACAGTAATGGAAGCTACTCTAGCAATCCTATTTGAGTTGTAAAATTATCGTTATGGTGGTTGACAGTTGACAGTTAACCGTCTTCACGGAGTGTAGCGCAGCGTTTACCGTTAACAAGCAATATCCCAGATTTACAAATTATTTAGGATTGCTACAGATATGGAAAGCTGATAAAGTTCAACATCCAATTTTCAAAATCTCAAATCAGATCAGCCGCAACCGCAACCAGTGTGACCGCAGCCACTGCTACCATCGGGATGACCGCTAGCACAGGCTTCACTACAGTAAGCCTTGCCATCTTTTTGAATCGCGTCCTCTAGGGAAACAACGCACAAGCAATTGTCACAAGCACATTTCATTGAAGTTACTGTCGTCATAGTCTTAATCCTATTCACCTCTCTCATCAAGATAACATATGAACATACATTCAGGCATTTTTTAAAAAAAGTTCACCTTGATTGTCGCCGAGAGAAGAACTGATTCCTTAAAATCGCACCGACGCAAACCAAGTTTAACTTTTGACTTTTGACTTTTGACTTTTGACTTTTATCGATAATTGGTAAACTGTAAAGCCACGGGATAATCTTCTTGCTTCAAGCGTCCCATTACAGCTTGCAAGTCATCTTTAGATTTCGCCGATACCCTTACAGCATCACCTTGAATTGAAGCTTGCACTTTTTTAAACTCGTCACGGATCAATTTAGAAATTTGTTTGCTAATTTCTTGACTGATGCCCTTCTTGAGCTTAATTTCTTGCCGAACGCGATTCCCGCTAGCAGATTCCACTTTGCCGAAATCGAAAATTTTCTGCGATAATTGGCGCTTTGCGGCTTTTTCGCGCAGTATAGTATGAACGGATTCGAGTGTAAATTCGCTATCGGTGTTGACAGTAATCGTATCTTCACCTAACTCTATTGTCGTTTGAGTATCTTTAAGATCGTAACGGCTTTTGATGTCGCGGCTAGTCTGATCGACAGCATTAACTAGTTCTTGGCGATCGAAGTCGCTGACAATATCGAAGGAAAAAGTAGAAGCCATAAGCAATGAGGGGCTAGAGTAAGAAGTCGTAAGTCGTAAGTCGTAAGTCGTAAGTTACTACTCACTACTCACTACGTACTATTCACCGATAACTTGTAAAATGCTGGTAATAAACAAGATACCAGAGCAAAGACTGCCGATCGCAAACATCAGCGATCGCGCTAAGGGGATATTCGCTATGTAGAATATCGAGTAAAACAATCGCACTACTACAAAAGCGATCGCCGCTCCCACAGCCAAGGTAGAATTAACTCCCGTAACATATGCCATCAATGCACCTGGCGCAAAAATGGTGAAATTCTCAAATGAATTTTGGTGCGCCCATGCTGCTCGTTGTGCGTAGGGTGGTAGCTTGTCAAACATAGCGCGAGGAGCTGCCATATCGTAGCCAGCTTGCACCCGCCCGTAACCGACAAGTAGAAACGGTAAATAAACCAGTACTGCTGCTATTGCAATACAGACGAGAAAAATTGCTGAAGTAGGGAGTTGTGAGTTCATCTCGATCAGTCAAGGTAGAACAGCGTCACGATCTTCCTTTGATCTTCTGCCTCTTGGCAAGTTTGCAAAAGCGTGCGGCTATCGTGGAAGGCAAAGCAGATTAACTGTTGGCAACGAGAAACGATCTCTTGGTTGCATACAGCACTCGCTTCTGCCAAAGACATTTGGTCGTTTTTGGCGTTTTCTACTAAATGCATCACCTTTTCTAATTGCTGGCGCGATTCCAGGGGTTGACGGTCTAAACTTTGTGGCAGAATTACCGTCAACATATTCGCATCGGCACGCATCGCACCGCGAATAGCAGCTGAGTTCGTCCCCGTCGCACCGGAAGTTATAATCCGATTGCCCGACAGAACCAGAGCGTAGCTCATCATTTCGATCAAGTGCTGATGAGTCAGGGGGACGTGACGCGACCCCAGTAAAGCAATTCGTTTTGCGCCCGTTTGCTGAATCGTTGCCAACTCTTGGGCAAGGGTATCGACATCGGATACATTAATGGACTGGCTCTGCTCGATCAAGGACGTAGGTTCGGATACACAACCTAGTTATTCTAGCAGAGAACAGTTATCAGTTATCAGTTATCAGTTATCAGTTATCAGTTATCAGTTATCAGTTATCAGTTGTCGTAGGGGCGGGTTTAGCAAGCAGCTTCACGGGCTTTAGCCATAATCTTCGTTCCAAACCCGCCCTTACAGTTGTCAGTTATCAGTTATCAGGGAAGAATAGTAGTTGGTAGTTGACAGTTATCAGTGGTGAGTAGCAGGAGGTTTGTAAATTGCAAATTGCGTTCGTGTAGCTTGCTTTCCTGTAGGGGAAACGCCTTGGCGAAGACTAGGGGTAGTGTAGTAGGCGTAAGAGTGCGAATTGCGAATTGTCCCCTGCTATTTAAGTAATTGCATTGCTGTGTCAATCCAAGACAGCCAGTGAGTTTCGTAACTAATCCCATTCAAGAGGGTGAGGTATTGAAACTTTTCGGCTTCGGATAGTGTTTGCGGATTGGTAAAGTACTTTTGCTCTATAGCTTTGTAGACTGCTAGCTTTTCCTGATGCGCTTTTTGATGACGCTTCAACTCGATCGCGATCGCTTGGGGAGCGAGATCGCCTGCAAAAATTTTGACTAATAAATCGTCCTTAATCGGTGAAGGATCGGCAGGTTCGGTCATCCAAGCCTTCAAATGTTGCTTGCCTAGTTCTGTGATCCGATAGAGCTTCTTGTCTGGTTTTCCTGTCTGAAGTACGGTTTCGGATGCAATCCAGCCTTGTTGTTCTAATTTGGATAATTCTCGATAAATCTGCTGGTGGCTGGCTGCCCAGAAATATCCAACCGAGCCATCAAATTGTTGCGCTAGATCGTATCCGCTGAGAGAACGATCGAGCAGACATGCCAGGATCGCGTGTGCTAAAGCCATAATATTTCTTTACTTGACTTATGCAAAAAAGTGCATATCATATTAACATATTCAATTAATTGCATATTAAACGATCTGCAATGGCTGTAAAGACATTACACGTAACGTCTCTACTGGTCAAAATGACTCGCTCGACCACTAATCAATGAGGTGATTCTCGTATGAGTTATTCAATCTATCAAGTTGAGTTACCAGAAAACCCGGAAGCGATCGCTTTTGTGAACGGTTTCTTGGCACGCGATCGCGCAGGCTTGATTTGGATGTGGAAAAATCTCTTGTGGATTAAGAACGCGACGGCAGTAGCTGAAGGCTGCGTGCAAGTTAAAGCAGGGATTTGCGCTGCTAATGAAATCGTCATGGTAAGTTACTGGCGATCGCCGCAAAGCTTGCAAGCATTTTTTAGGGGGGAAATTCATCGCCAGATGATGCAATTTGTTGCCAAACATCCTGAGAGTTTATGTTTATATAACGAGACATATAAACCTACAGCAAGTGGTAAATACTCGCACGAACCGCAGGGAATGGCAACTATTTATAGCTAATTTAGATCTAATAGATCTAAGGCAAAGCGACAGCAGGGCTGAGATCGAGTTGGGATAATAAGCGATTGAAGTCAAAATGTTCTGCCATTAACTGACGAATGCATTCAACTTTAAAAGGTTCGTGCAGGCGCACTTGTCCGAAGGTGCGATCGACGATCTCTACCGTAGTTAGCGTATCGAGATCGACTGAGAGGATGGGAATTTCGAGTTCTTCTGCTTTACTAAGGATAAAAGTTGGTGCGGGAAGCTTACCAGTTAGAATGAGACATTGAGTGGAACTTTCCAAAGCCGCCAATTGAATTTCAACGCGATCGCCTCCCGTGACGACAGCCATATTTCGCCGCTGTCCGAAATATCTCAAGGCTGAGTTGACATTCATAGCTCCAATTGCCAAACTTTCCACCATCAGATCGAGGCGATCGGCACGGCAAAGGACATCTGCTTTTAACTGATTGACTAATTCCCTAACGCTGACACTTCTGAGTAAGCGGTTACTAGGCAGCATTCCTAAAACTGGAATACTACGTTTTTCTAGATAAGGACTGACTTCTGCCGCTACAGTTTCCATCTGTTCGAGAGGAATATCATTTAGTAGCACGCCGATTAAGCGATCGCCCAAGCGCCGTCGCGCCGAAATTAAAGGTTCGACAGAAAACGCCGATTTATAGCGAGATACCAGGAGAATTGAGGCATTGATAATTTCAGCTACTTGTAACATTCGCAGATCGAACAAACTGCCCTCTTCTAGGGTTCCCGGTCCTTCCAAGACTGTTAAATCGCCTGCCGGAAGTTGCAGATATTGCTTCAGGCGTTCGCGGTAGTCGGTGTTGTCTTCGCCTCGCAAGCGTTTGCCAATGGCATTTTCGTCCAAGGACAAGATTGTGGGAAAGACTCGCTGTGGTGGGAGTTTCAGCAGTTGGGTGACAAACTCAACATCAGCATCAGCGATCGCGGCTGTGGTATCTTCACCAAAACAGCTACCCAAAGGTTTACCATAGGCAAGATCCAGCCCCATTTGTTGCAATCGATGAGATAGACCTAATACAGTGGCAGACTTACCACTGTAAGTCTCAGTTGAACCAATCAGCAAAAACTTAGCAGCCTTCGACACCCACCCACTCCTAACCCCAGCCAGGGAAACAAATTAACTTTTATACTATTTTAATTAAGTAGAACTAAATGAAAGATGTATTTTTGCTAAAGCAATAAAAAGCGACAAGCGATCGCATTTGACAGTGACTGGTGGCTAGTGGCTAGTGGCTAGTGACCAGTGACCAACTACCAACTACCAACTACCAACTACCAACTACCAACTACCAACTACCAACTACCAACTACCAACTACCAACTACCAACAACTCATAACCGATCCGATCGCGCTTTTGCGCCTCTATATCTGATATCCCGTCGCAGAACGTATTTTTGCGCGAATTGAGGGATGTCGCCACGATGTCCCATGAGGATCACCGTGTCACCTGCTTCTAACAACATTTCATGCTGGGGGTGAATAATCATCGTACCATCTGGTTTACGCAGTGCTACAACGAGAAAACCGCCTTTCCCCCGTACTTCCATGTCGCTCACGACTTTACCCGCAAATGGAGAATCGGACGAGATCGTTAACTCATCCATATAAACATCAATTTGAGCGAGTAATTCATTTAAAGTATGCCGTCCGTCGTCTTGGTTGAGAAAATCCATCGCCGCAGGATGAGTAATCATCTGTGCCATCCGTTCTGCACCAATAGAAGCAGGCATAATCACGCGATCCGCACCAGCTAATTTGAGTTTCTTTTCCGTAGAGGGATATTCACCCCGTGCCAAAATTATCAAATTGGCATTCATTTCGCGGGCAGTCAGAGTAATAAAAACATTAACTGCATCGTCAGGCAGTACAGTAGCTAGAGCCTTAGCGCGTTCGATGCCAACAGCTTGCAAGATCGTTTCGTCAGCAGCACTACCCAGTTTTGTCAAATAGCCTTTAGATTCAGCCATAGCAACGCGATCGCTACTATTGTCAACTACGACAAACGGCTGCTGCATTTTATCCAATCGTCGTGCAAGTATCTGCCCAATCCGACCGTAACCGCAAATAATCACGTGTTGTTGCAGGGATTCAATTTCGCGTTCGAGCCGCCTAGCACTCAAAGCTTTATTAATTTCTCCCTCAGTCACCATTTGCACGAACCCTCCCACGATATAAACCACCGAAGTATAGCCAGCTACAATCACCAGAATGGTAAAGACTCGCAGTGTAGGTGATGTAATCGGTTTAACTTCGCCATAACCCACACCAAAAACGGTAATTGTAGTCATGTAAATTGCATCTAACAAATTCCATCCAGCCACTACATAGCCAGTAATGGCGACCAGGATAGTCGTAGCAAAAGCGATCGCCCCTAAGATAATGTTTCTAAAAGATGTTTTCACTTATTGCATGTATGAGTGGCTAGTGGCTAGTGGTTAGTTTCTTCTCTAGTCACTAGTCACTAGTCACTAGTCACTGATAACTGATAACTGACAACTGATGTTGTATAGAGTAATGCTTTAAATTTTTCTGTCCCGACTCCCGACTCCCGACTCCCGACTCCCGGCTCCCTGCTCCCTTCTTCCATGACAACCCACTAGAGGTATATCGGTGCTAGGATTGCGACAGAATCAGAATAGCGATTAAAAAGGACAAAAAACTAAATGGTAGAGATGGATAGGTCAATATCCTTCGATGGAAGGGATATTCGACTTAGAGTAGGTATGTTAGCCCCTCAAGCTGGGGGAGCAGTGTTAATTCAATCAGGCGATACAGCAGTTTTAGTTACTGCAACCCGAAGTACAGCCAGAGAAGGCATTGATTTTCTTCCCCTAACGGTAGATTACGAAGAAAGACTCTACGCTGTCGGTCGAATTCCAGGTGGTTTCTTGCGGCGTGAAGGTCGTCCGCCAGAAAAGGCAATCCTGACTAGCCGCTTGATCGATCGCCCCTTGCGTCCGCTGTTTCCTGGTTGGCTGCGGGACGATCTGCAAGTTGTGGCAACAACTCTGGCAATGGATGAGTTAGTCCCGCCGGACGTGCTAGCGGTGACGGGTGCATCGATGGCAGTTATGTTAGCGCAAATTCCTTTTAATGGACCAATGGCAGCCGTGCGCGTCGGCTTGGTAGGGGATGATTTTATTATTAATCCTACCTATGCTGAAATTAAGGCAGGCGATTTAGATTTGGTCGTGGCGGGTACTCCAGACGGCGTAATTATGGTGGAAGCTGGAGCTAACCAGCTATCAGAACAGGATATGGTTGAGGCGATCGATTTCGGCTACGAAGCCGTGCGAGACTTGATCGCTGCTCAACAAGACTTTCTCAAAGAGTTAGGGGTCGAACCGCCACAAGTCACGCCGCCAGAAGTAGATTCTACTTTAACAGACTTCATCCGCGATCGCGCCCAAACTCAAATCAAACAAATTCTCTCGCAATTTGACCTGGACAAAAACAGCCGCGATGCTGCCCTCGATGAAGTCAAAGCCGCTGTTGCCGAGGCGATCGCCGAACTGCCAGAAGAAGATCCGGTAAAGGTGATTACGACTACCGAAAGCAAAGCACTGGGTAACACTTTCAAAGATTTGACCAAGCAATTGATGCGACGGCAAATTGTTGAAGATGGCGTGCGGGTTGACGGGCGCAAACTAGACGAAGTACGCCCCGTTTCCTGTAGAGTTGATGTTTTACCCAAGCGGGTTCACGGTAGCGGTTTATTCAATCGCGGTCTGACGCAGGTTCTCTCGGCTTGTACCCTGGGAACACCAGGCGACGCTCAAAACCTGTCTGACGATCTGCAAGAAGATCTAGAAAAACGCTATATCCATCACTACAACTTCCCACCCTTCTCAGTTGGGGAAACAAAACCTCTGCGCGCCCCAGGTCGGCGTGAAATCGGTCACGGAGCGCTAGCAGAACGCGCCATTTTGCCCATTCTACCATCCAAAGCTGATTTTCCCTACGTCATCCGCGTAGTCTCAGAAGTCCTTTCTTCTAACGGTTCTACGTCGATGGGTTCGGTTTGCGGTTCCACTCTTTCCTTGATGGATGCAGGCGTGCCGATTCTCAAACCCGTGAGTGGAGCGGCGATGGGACTAATTAAAGAAGGCTCTGAAGTCCGCGTCCTGACTGATATTCAGGGGATTGAGGATTTTTTAGGCGACATGGACTTTAAAGTGGCTGGGACAGATACGGGAATTACTGCCCTGCAAATGGACATGAAAATTTCTGGGTTGCCCCTGGAAACGATCAAACAAGCCATTGACCAAGCGCGTCCTGCCCGGATGCACATCTTGGAAAAAATGCTTCAGGCGATCGACCAGCCGCGTAGCGAAATGTCAGCTTTTGCCCCGCGTCTGCTGACAATTAAGATCGAGCAAGATCTCATCGGCATGATTATCGGACCTGGTGGCAAAACAATTAAAGGGATTACCGAAGAAACTGGAGCCAAAATCGATATTGAAGACGATGGCACGGTGACTATCTCTGCGGTGGATGAGAGCAAAGCGAAAAAAGCTCGTAACATCATCCAGGGAATGACCCGCAAGCTACAAGAAGGAGAAGTCTACGCTGGTCGCGTGACTCGAATTATTCCCATTGGCGCGTTTGTGGAATTTTTGCCCGGAAAAGAAGGCATGATCCACATTTCTCAACTGGCTGACTATCGTGTAGGGAAAGTCGAAGACGAAGTCACAGTTGGTGATGAAGTGATAGTCAAAGTCAGAGAGATCGATGGCAAAGGTCGGATCAATCTGACTCGCTTGGGCATTCATCCCGACCAAGCAGCCGCAGCGCGAGAAGCAGCGGTGAAGTAGATCGGAGAACGCGGCTTCATTGGCGACGAATTCGCCAACCGCTCGCTTCAGGAGACAGGAGACAGGAGACAGAATAATTTGCCGTTATTTGTCTGTGTTTCCTTGCTCTTGCTCTAACGGTTTTTGTACAAGAGAATAAAGCGCGATCGCCTCATTTGCTTTCGCCTCAATTCACCACCGGGGATTTGTCACGATCAATGCCTCTGCTGCTGACGCTTCTAGTGGCATAGAGAAAAAATATCCCTGTCCGTATCCACAGTTCAATTCTCTCAACTGTGCTAACTGCTCCGCTGTTTCTACTCCTTCTGCTGTCACGTCTACATCTAGCTTTTGGGCAAGCGTCACGATTGTTTCAGTAATTTCTAAACTGACCGCACTAGTCCCGATATTGCTAACAAAAGAGCGATCGATTTTTAACATATCGATCGCAAAGCGGTGAAGACGACCTAAAGATGAATAGCCAGTGCCAAAGTCATCAACAAGCAACCGAATTCCCATAGCTCCGAGTTGCGAGAGCATGACACTTGCCGCTTCATGATTCTGCATAATCGCATTTTCTGTAATCTCTAGCTGTAGACTAGACGCATCTAGATGAGTCTCCTGTAGGACTCGATCAATGTGCTGTAGCAGTTCAGCTTGCCCAAACTGGGGACTACCAAGATTGACGTTAATGGTTAAGGATTGGATTGCTCTTGAGGAATCACTCGCGGCGCTTTCCTCGTCGGCTGGGCTAGATAAGAATTGCTCTTGCCACTGTTGGAGCTGGCGACAAGCTTCCCGCAGCACCCACCGATCTAGAGCAAGACCTAGCCCGATTTCTTCGGCAATGGACATGAACTCGGTTGGGTAAACAAGACCTCGATTTGGATGCTGCCAGCGGATTAGCGCCTCAAAGCCTACAATTCTACCAGTTTGCAGCGATATTATTGGCTGATAGTGAATCCGAAACTCCTGACGCTCAATCGCTCGTCGCAGCTCCGTTTCCATCTGCAACCGTGCAACGGCGCGATTGCGCATCTCTGGGTTGAAGATCTCGTATCGCGCTTTACCTAAGTTCTTGGCTCGGTACATAGCGATGTCAGCGTCGCGCAGTAGGTCTTCTGGCTGGTTGTTACTTGTCGTTCTCAGGACAATGCCAATACTTGCTGTAGTAAATACCTCTTGCCCGCCTAAATTGAAGGGCAATGTCAGTTGGGCTTGTATCCGTTCTGCGACTTGGATCGTGTCGCCGATGTCATCAATATCCTCAAGCAAGATTGTGAATTCATCTCCCCCAAGTCTCGCCGCCGTATCTGTAGGACGTATGCAAGCTTCTAGTCTTCTAGCAATAGCAATGAGAAATTCGTCCCCAAGTGTATGCCCAAGACTATCATTGATGACCTTAAAACGATCTAAGTCAAGAAAGAGGACAGCAAAAAGATAATCTTCATCTCGTTTACTATGTTCCACCGCACGCTCTAGGCGATTCATGAATAAAGATCGATTGGGTAGACCCGTGAGGGCATCGTGAAACACATTGTGCAGCAGTTGCTCCTCTGCGTGCTTGCGCTCTGTAATATCTCGACAAATTACGTGCAACTCCGTAGGCATTCCATCTTCGTCAAATAGCAGTTGGCTGCGTTCGCGAACCCATACAACCGACCCATCTTTACGAATTTTTCGCAGTTCATTTTCACTAGTGACCAACCTTTCCCTCAAAACTCTATCTAACCATTGTTGAGCCAACTGCCAATCTGGTTGGTAAATCGTCAGCCAAATTGGTCTGCCGATCAACTCTTGTTTGCGGTAGCCTAGAAAATCAGCCCCGATCTGATTGATCGATCTAATAATTCCATTAACTGCGATCGAGGCATAGGAATCGGGAGCAGAATCGTACAAATTTTGATATTGTTGCTGACTCTCTCGCAGTGACGCTTCTACTCGCTGGCGTTCTGTAACCGCAGCACCCACAAGCAAACCCGTGTATGAAACTGTCATCAAGCAAAACTGTAAGGCTAATGTATTATTTCCAGAGCGAATGTAAACCAGGAGCGTGACACCAATATTGATGACTAAAACTGCTAGCACTGCTCGCTCGAATCCGTGCCGCACAGCGATCCAAATCAACGGCAAAAACACAAAATAGCTGTACTCTAAAGATAATCCTGGCGGAAATCCATAGCCGAGCCAGATAGCGACAATTAAAGCAATCAAATCTGTGCTGCACTCCAGTACCGTTTGACTCCTCAACCAACCTGCGTCGATCTGCTGCGTCGGTCTTTCTTGAGTAACCTGCCACTTAGCCTCAGATACTATGCGTAACAAAAGCAAAAGCGGCGGCGCTAACATTGCAATGCCAGTAGCCTCTCCAGCCCATTCGCGGATGACTTGTACCGTCCATTGAGACCAAGAAAGACTGCTAGCTGCCGCTAACGTCGTTACATATAGTCCAGAAACTACGAGTGATGTAATAAAAGTGACAATAGCAAATCTAAAAACGTCACGAAAACGGCGGAGGTATGGATCGATATGTAACTTGTGCAGCAACAAAGCACTGGCTAGACTGTAGCCTAGCATTATCCAGATAGCACAGAGCAACACGTATAACGGAGCAATGTTTAGTGGACTCACCACTAACATATGTAGCAACGGGATGAGCAGCAACTCAGGGGTATAGCGCAGACCAAACCCCAACAAAAGCACGAAGTGAAGTCCGGCTGATGGCTCCCAAGGGCTGATCGCTGCCGCCGTGTCAAAGACAGCGGCTAATTCTTCTAGACCTAGCCCAGCTAAAACGTAAACCGCCACAAGCAGTAGAGTACGCAGACTTGAGGGGAGATGTCGCAGCCATCTGAATAGTCTTGGGAAAATGTGCCAGTTGTTACGCCCTATTCTCACTGCCTCACCCGCTTTCTACTACTTAGATAGTGTAGGGTTCTGTTGGCTAACTCGAATCTAGCTACTTACGTAGAAACGCTTCAAAATCGCAGCAAGATGATACAGTAGACAGCTCAAACTTATTGCAAATGTATCTTCTTGAGTTTTATCTGCAATAGGTCTATTGTAGGATGGTTGAAGTCTGAGGCAGTTCTTCTCGCCGTTGCTATGATTCTCAACCGCGCCTATCTCGAATCAGGGCTGCTACAAAAAGCGATCGCTCAATCTAAATTGGGAAAACACCTGCTGAGTGAGGCGGAGTTGCAAGCCTCGATTCAACAAACTTTAGCGCGACAAAAACCCAATTCCGATATTTGGTTGTTTGCCTACGGTTCTCTGATTTGGAACCCAATTTTTCATTTTGCTGAATATCGCACTGGGACGATTTACGGTTTGCATCGCCGTTTTTGCCTCTGGACTCCTCTCGGTCGCGGTACGCCGGATAATCCTGGTTTGGTTTTGGGACTCGATCGCGGTGGTAGTTGTCGCGGCATTGCCTACAGAATTGCTGCGGCTAATGTTATGTCGGAATTAACGATTGTCTGGCGGCGAGAAATGATTGTTGGTTCTTACGTCCCTACTTGGGTCAAATTCTATCACGATAAGCAAGTTGTAGAGGCGATCGCTTTTGTTGTGAATCGACATCGTTCGGGTTACGCGGGTAATATTTCTTTTGACGCTACTGTTGATACTCTTGCCACTGCTAAGGGAGAACTCGGTTCTAGTGCTGATTATTTGTTTCAAACTGTGGACGGATTAAATAGTGTCGGAATTAAGGATAAGCCGCTTTTATGTTTGCGCGATCGCGTGATTGCTAAGCAACAAGGGATTTAATGTCACCTCATGATACAAAGCGATAACTGAAATATTTTGGTTCGATCGAAATATACTGGTAGGGGCGCACTACAGCTGTGCGCCCCTACTACGGATTGTGTATTTCATCCTACCAAAGGCTATGACTACCATTGCCCAAAGCGATCGCCTCATCATTCGTAGTTGGATTCCTGAAGAGGATGCAAGATCGGCTTTTCAGATCTATAGCGATCCAGAAGTGACGCGATTTATTAAAACTAAAACTACTAGTATTGAAGATGCAATTAAACTACTTCAACGCTGGGTAATATTATCAACTCAACTTAATGGTGGAGGCTTTTGGGCAGTTGTAAGTAAAGCAACGCCAGAAATTCTCGGTACGATTATTCTCATTCCCTTGCGAGATGAAGCAGAACAATGGACGCAAAATTATGAAATTGGCTGGCATTTGAAAAAATCTGCTTGGGGAAATGGATACGCTACTGAAGCGGCAAAAGCCATTCTCGATTATGGATTTAATACTCTAAAATTACCCACAATCTACTCAATTGCTAGACCCGAAAATACAACTTCAATCCGCGTGATGCAAAGATTGAACATGATACCAATTGGACGCACTAATAAGTACTACCATATGGAACTTGAGATATTTAAATTGGGCAAACTCACATAACAGATACTTAGCGCTGGAACTGGTAATGGTTAAGGCAGGAGATAGGAGACAGAAGTAGTTCTTCTCCCCCAGCTCCCTCAACCCCCTCAGCCCCCTCAGCTCTCTTCCCTGCTCCCTGAGAACTGAATAATCGGTTAAATTAAAAGATTGTTGCAGCAAAGGGGAGAAGAGAATGTCGTCTGTAAAACCTACAATCTTAGTTACTGGTGGAGCGGGATATATTGGTTCCCATGCAGTATTAGCACTCAAACGGGCTGCATACGGTGTAGTCGTTCTCGATAACCTTGTGTACGGACATCGCGATTTGGTCGAACAGGTTTTACAGGTGGATTTGATTGTTGGTGATATTAACGATCGCCCCTTACTAGACGAATTATTTGCTAAGTACGACATCGCCGCTGTCATGCACTTTTCCGCATATGCATATGTGGGCGAATCTGTCACGACTCCAGATAAATATTATCGTAATAACGTCGTTGCCACGCTCACCTTACTAGAGGCAATGCAGGCTGCATCGATCGATAAATTCGTCTTCTCTTCTACTTGCGCTACTTACGGCGTACCTAAAACAGTACCGATTCCCGAAGACCATCCCCAAAGTCCAATTAATCCCTACGGTGCGACTAAATTGATGGTAGAGCGAATTTTAGCTGACTTTGATGTTGCCTATGGCTTCAAATCTGTCTGTTTTCGCTACTTTAATGCTGCTGGTGCAGATCCAACCGGATTGCTAGGAGAAGACCACGATCCAGAAACTCATTTAATTCCTTTGGTATTGCAAACAGCTTTAGGTAAGCGCCAGTCTGTCTCAATTTTTGGTACTGATTACGATACTCCTGATGGAACTTGTATTCGCGATTACATCCACGTTACCGATTTAGCCAACGCTCATATTCTGGGCGTGGAATATCTTTTACAAGGTGGAGATTCAACAATTTTTAATTTAGGTAACGGTAATGGTTTTTCAGTTAGAGAAATCATTGACACTGCCAAGCAAGTTACAGGAAGAGAAATTAAAGTTGTAGAAAGCGATCGCCGCGCTGGAGATCCACCCGCACTCGTCGGTAGTGGTGAAAAAGCAAGAAAAATTCTGGGTTGGAATCCCCAATATCCAGAGATAGATAAAATTATCAGTCATGCTTGGAACTGGCATCAAAAACGACATGGATAATAACTGAATTGCATCCGATATTTTTGGTGATGTTTGTCATTGGTCATTAGTCATTTGTTAAATATTAGGGTGGGCAATGCCCACCTTCGATCGAACTTTGTCTTAAAGTTGAACTATTTGTTGCGTTAGGAGCGATCGCACGAGCGAGTTGTCGAGACAATCTCCGCGATCGCTTTCACCAATTCATCAGGATCTACAGGCTTAGGCAAATGCAACTGAAATCCTGCGGCAAATGCCTTTTGTTGGTCGTATTCTCCAGCATAAGCAGTTAAGGCAATTGCAGGAATTGACAGCGATCGGGACTGTACCAGACTTCTGACTTTTTCTAGAAACATATAACCATCGATCAGCGGCATTCCAATATCGCTCAAAATGATATCTGGCAATTGTTGAGACAAAGACACTAGTGCATCTTCTGCCGAACTCACGACTGTCGCTTCTGCTCCATGCTGTTTTAACACGCAAGTCACATACTCTCGCATATCTGGATCGTCGTCTACTGCTAGTACGCGCACGCCTTGCAACGGTAATTGCTGGGTCTGGGATGGCGAGTGGTGCATCTCCCGACTCCCACTCTCCCACTCCCGACTCCCTTCTAATAAAGGCAATGTCACGGTAAACGTAGCTCCTTGTCCTTCACCGAGACTATCTACCCCAACCGTACCACCGTGTAACTCTACTAAGTGACGTACAATCGCCAATCCTAACCCCAATCCACCAAAAGTCCGAGTTGTACTGCTATCGGCTTGGCGGAAGTAGTCGAATACATAAGGCAGAAAATCAGGACTGATGCCTTTTCCCGTATCGGAAACTTGGATTTGGACAAAGTTGGTAATTGGTAATTGGTAATTGGTTGTGGATGAGTGGCTGGTGGCTGGTGGCTGGTGGTTAGAATTACTCCCTGCTCCCTGCTCCCTGCTCTCTGCTCCCTGCTCAAGTTGAAGCGAAATCTCTACTCGTCCGCCAGCAGGAGTAAATTTAACCGCATTAGATAGCAAATTCCAGACTACCTGTTGCAATCGTCCTGAGTCCCCTAGAACTAGGGGAATCGGGAGTCGGGAGTCTCCCGATTCCCCCTTGTCTTTCCCTGCTCCCTGCTCACTGCTCCCTGCTCCCTCAAAAACTAAATGAATCTGCTTCGCTTCGGCACTTAGTTGCACCGTTTCCATTGCGGCTTGAATTGTGCTAGCAAGATTCACTGGGACGAATTTTAATGCCAGTTTGCCTCGGAGAATGCGGGAGACATCAAGCAGATCGTCTACGAGTTGGGCTTGGAGTTTAGCATTGCGCTCGATGGTTTCTAAGGCGCGGTTTCTTGCTGCTTCATTATATTGACGCGATCGCAATAATTTTGCCCAACCCAGGATCGGATTGAGGGGCGATCGCAATTCGTGGGATAGTACGGCTAAAAATTCATCCTTAATCCGATTTGCCGATTCCGCTGCCTCTCGTGCCACTTTTTCAGCAGCGTACAATCGCGATCGCTCCAGAGCTTGGGCGCATTGCCGCGCTAGAGTCATCATAAAGGCACGTTCCGCCAGATCGAAATCGCGGGGCTGACTGAAACTCAATCCTAAAGAGCCGATCGTTCGTCCTTCAATTGTCAACGGCAAACAAGCAATTGCTTGAGAACCAGAAGCAATATATGTGTCTGCCAGACTCGGATAAAGCTGTTGATATTCAGCAGGCGATCGCGCTATAACCATTTCCCCCGTGCGGATTGTATCGGTAAGGGGAAGTGAAGCGCTGAGCGGAACGCGCCGATAGGGGGCAATTTCTGCTTCCTGGTAGCCAATCGAGCAGACAATCTCTACTGTCTTACCATCTTCGTGCAGCAAGCCGATCCAGCCTCTTGTGGCATTGAAGGCAGCTAGTCCTTGATGTAGTAAAATTTCTCTGACTTGCTCTGTCGTCAATGCTTGAGCTAAAGCTGCAGTCAAATTTTGTAATTGGTAAATTCGCTGGATATTTAACTCCGCGAGTTGACGTGCCGCTTGCTCTTGCTGCAACAGGCGATCGCGCTCTAGTTCTGCATGTTTGCGATCGGTAATATCGCTGACTAAAGAGACAAACCCCTCTACCCGTCCTCGGCTGTCGAACTGAGGAATATAAACTGCCTCAATGTAGCGTACTCCACCATCTTGATAGGGAACTTGACTTTCGTATCTGACTGCTTGCCCTGCCAGTGCTTGCTCTACATAAGGGCGAATTTTATCGTAAGCAGCTTCGCCTAAGACTTGCCGTATATGCCTGCCGCAAATTTCTGTAGCGGGATGACCGAACCATTGTTCGTAGGTACGATTCACAAAGCGATAGCGCTGTTCGAGATCGACATAGGCAATCAGCGCGGGTACGGTGTTGGTAATTAGGCTTAATTCTGCCTCTCGTTGACTCAACGATGTCTGGATTTGTTTGAGTTGAGTGATATCGACTACAGTTGCACCTACACCCAAGATCTGACCGTCCGTCAGACAAACGGGATAGAAATTGACAAGCGCGTGACGATATACTCCTGGGGGATTTGTTTCACCGCTGAGTTCTTGGTTAAGCAGTGGCTCTCCCGTCTGCATCACTTGCCGCAAAACTGGTTCTAGCATGTCGCCCCACTCTGGTAGCACTTCCCGCACGCTGCGATTGAAGTGGTCTTTGAGGGGAATGCCATTCATGGTTGCTAAAGCTTGGTTGACGTGGATATAGCGGAGATTGGTATCTAAAAAAGTTAAACCGACAGGAGAACTAGCCAACCAAGTATCGATTAATGCCAGGGTTGCTTCTTGTCGTTGCATTGCTTGCTTTAATTGGCGATGCAAGCGAGAGTTTTCCATTGCCAATCCGACGCGCCGACCCAGTTCTTCAGCTAAGGTTAAATCTTCGTTACAGTAATGACGCTGAGATGTTGTCAGCATCAGCGATAGTACGCCGAACACTTCTCTACCTGCAATTAACGGCACGCAAATCGCAGATTTAATCCCTACTTGCCGAAAAAATTGTAAATGTTCGACACTTCGTGCCATAGCTACATAATTTGCATCTGTGACTTCAGGGATTAATTCCGATCGCCCTGTCTGAAAAACTCTAGTAATTGGGTGTGTTTGGTCGTTTAAATCTAAAGGATAGGCAGCTGTAAGTTGACGCACCAAGTCTGCTCGATCGGGATCTTTGGCTTGGACGGCAACCAGAGGATTAATCGCCAAGTCTGCGGGGAGAATATCGACAGTGCAGAGATCGGCAAATTCGGGAATAGTTAGTTCTACAACCGATCGCAACGTTGTTTCATAGTCAAGAGAAGATGTGAGTACGGTGTTGGCACGATCCAAAAAAGCCAATCTTTGTTGCATTACCTCTGCTTGGGCTTTGGCTTTCTGTTCCCGCTGTCGGTCGATCTCTGCTCTGTGCTTTGCTATGCGTAACTCCTCGCATAGATAGCTCACCATTACCCCCTGTAAAGCAAACAATCCTAGCCGCAGCAAGTCATCTGGATCGACCGTGAGTGTACGAATCGGATAGTGAAAGAAGTAATTACTGAAAAAAACTGATAAGACAGTAGCTACTAGCCCAGGTTTTAACCCTCCATACCAAGCGGCGATCGCTACTGCTCCATAAAACAGCAAAAACGGAGTTTTTGTCATTCCCAACCAAGAGTCTAACCCCAGCATGAGCGCCAGAGCTAGCATTACAACAAGGATGGCAACCCCGTAGGAAGCAATCTGGGAGCGGGTAACTTGTGGCATGGAATGTTTAGAGGTATCTATTGCATACCTTAGTTAGCTGCTATCTTCTACCATATGAGAGATAAATGTCTTTCTCTATTCTTCCTGAGATAGATTTTGGCTTGCAATCGACACCACAGGCGCGATCGCGAATCGTCATCGCTGGGGGCAAAAACTAAGCAAAGATATATCTTTACAAAGTTGCTTGAGAGATATACAATATTTTCTAAAGCGAAAACTTTATTAAATCGGTCATGAATACTCAACGAGCAGCAATTTAGACTATCCCCTTCTATTAGGCTTTTTAGTAAACCAATCTGTCTTAGCTAGTGCCAGCTGATCGTCAGAAAGAGTCGCACCAGTTAGATTCGCACCGCACAAATTTGCACCTCTGAGGTTAGCATTGCTTAGATAAGCACCGCTCAAATCTGCACCGCGTAAATCGGCTCCCGACAAATCGGTATAACTCATGTATGCTTTGGTCAATACGGCATTTCTTAGATTGGCTTGACTGAGACAAGCTTGCCCAAAATCACCGTTACACAAAACTGCTTCTTGCAGATTTGCGCGATCGAGCTTGGAAGCGTAACATTTGATACCCGCAAGATTTTTTTTCCGTAAATCGATCGCGCTCAAGTCTTGAGAGGTAAAATCTCTTCTGCCATTGATGTATGCATTCAGTAAACTACCAGAATCTAAACGCTCAGCTTCTTTTGATTTTAACTTGGTTGGGCTAGGGGTTTTTACGGTTGTTACAGCATTTGCTCTAGCAGTAACTGGCTGTTGGCGAGTCATTTGAGTATTTACACCAGTCGTAGCACCCAACTCGCGCCGCGTCCGAATGTTCTGGGCTAATGCTGCTACGTACTGCTGATGGGAATTCAAGCCAGAGTAAACTGGTTGCGAAGGTTGAGATGGTTGGGAAGCAGGGATACTCGTAGGGCGCGGGCGAATTTGTGTAGCCATCCCAGACGAGATGCTGTCGAAGTATGGTTCCATCTCCAAAGCTTTCAGGACTTCATCAGCCGATTGATAGCGGTGGCGGACGGAAGCCTCAACCATCTTCCGCAGGACGATAGTTAGGTGCTGACTAATTCTGACTTCTTGCTCCCAGAGCATTTCACCTGTAGAAGGGTGATAGTCAAAATCTTTAGGAGATTTTCCAGTTAAGAGGAAAATACAGGTGATGCCTACAGCATAAATGTCACTGGCGTAGACTGGGCGCATTGCGATTTGTTCTGGTGGTGCAAAGCCATTCGTTCCCACAGAAAAAGCAGTCAGGGTGGTATTTTCGATTTGGCTGCTATAGGTTTTGCTAACTTGGTTTTTGACCGCACCAAAATCAATCAGGACGAGTCTGCTATCTTCACTACGGCGGATCAAGTTATTGGGCTTGATGTCTCGATGGATGACTTGTTGCGAGTGAATGTATTTTAAAATGCCCAAGATTTCACTTAAAAATTGCTTGATTCCAGCTTCGCTCATTGGACCTTTACGTTTGATCTCTTGCTGGATGGTTAAACCGTTGACGAATTCTTGAACTAGATAAAATTCTCGATCGGTTTCAAAATAGTCTAATAATCTTGGCACTTGGGGATGATTGCCAATTTTGCCAAGGGTCTGTGCTTCTCTGGCGAACAATTCCCGCGCCATTGACAAAATATCAGGTGTGTTGATTGAGGGACGTAGTTGTTTAATGACGCACCAGGGTTGTCCGGGTAAACTATCGTCTTGAGCTAAGAAGGTTGCACCAAAGCCGCCTTGGGCTAGTGCTTGCGTCACGCGATAGCGATCGCGCAGTTTTTGCAGGGGCGACCCACAAGACTGACACTGTGCGACAGAATTTGGGTTTTCTGGAGACTGGCAAGTTGGATTTAAGCAGTAGCTCATAACAGACTCGACGTTGCACAATGGAGGCAAACAATAGAAGCGAACAGAGTTTTTATACTCTGAATCAATTATTCAAATAAAAATTGACTTTTCCTAGGTTAGTCTTGCGGAGAATCGTTGAAGAATTGCTAAAGTTATCGGCAGCAATATCGGGTAATTGTAAGTTTTGTTTAAACATCAATTAGCCAGCTACTGGACTAGCAGGTAAAAGCACGTAGGTTTTGGATCGAGAATTTTGTAAGATAGATGAGCTGCGATTGAAACAAGCAAACACACTCCATGCGTATCTCTTTGAACTGGCTGCGGGAAATAGTCGATATCACGATGACTCCAGAGGAGTTAGCCCATACGCTCACTATGGCTGGCTTTGAGGTGGAAGAGATCGAAGACCGTCGTACTTGGGCTGATGGTGTCGTCATTGGCAAAGTGCTGGAGTGTCAGCGCCACCCTAACGCCGATAAATTGAGTGTTACGAAGGTGGATATTGGCAAAGGTGAGCCTTTAAATATTGTGTGTGGCGCACCGAATGTACGTGCAGATATCTATGTAGCAGTTGCTACCGTCGGCACTTGCTTACCTAAAATTAACGTAAAAATTCGTGCTGCCAATCTGCGGGGAGTGCGTTCCGAAGGCATGATTTGCTCCCTAGCAGAACTAGGACTATCGAAAGAATCAGCCGGAATCTATATATTTGACGAAGTAGGGGCGCACGGCTGTGCGCCCCTACAGTTAGGTGATGACGTTCGCCCCCTGCTGGGTTTAGACGAGACAGTTTTAGACTTGACAGCAACGGCAAATCGTGCAGATGCGTTATGCATGGTAGGGATTGCGCGAGAGGTGGCGGCTTTAACTGGAGCAACGCTGAGATTACCACAATCAGATGCTTTATCAATTCCAACAACGGCAGAATTAGCGATCGCCGTTCTCCAACCGCAAGCTTGTCCGGCTTATATCGGTACTGCGATCGAGGGAATCAAAATTGCACCTTCTCCAGAATGGTTGCAACAGCGCTTGCAAGCAGCAGGAATGCGACCGATTAATAATGTGGTGGATGCAACCAACTACATTATGTTGGAGTGGGGACAACCGCTACACGCATTCGATCGCGATCGCCTATTAGCAGTCACCAAAGAGGAATCCAACCCCTCACCCCTCACTCCTCGCTCCTCACCCCTCACAATTGGCGTTCGCTTTGCTGAATCGGGAGAAAGCTTAAAAACTTTAGACGGACAAAGCCGCAACCTGACAAGCCAAACTCTGCTGATTACTGCCAACGACAAACCCGTGGCTTTAGCTGGAGTCATGGGAGGAGAAGCAACGGAAGTCAGCGACACAACCCAAAATTTATTATTAGAAGCAGCGTTATTTGATTCTGTGGCGATTCGGCGTTCAGCGCGCAGTTTGGGTTTGCGCACAGAAGCTTCGGCAAGGTACGAGCGCGGTGTGAATTATGCTGAATTAGAATTAGCCTGTCGTCGCGCCATTAGTTTAATCCAACAAATAGCTGGGGGTACAGCGGTAAGTCAGCAAATTGCCGATCGCAGACCCGACATGGGTACGCTATCGCGATCGATCCAACTGCGCCTCGATCGCGTCAATCAAATTTTAGGCTTAGTCGATCTGGGCGATACGGATGGAGAATTGCAGCCAGACGAAATGCAACAAATTTTGACGGCATTGGGCTGCCAAGTGACGCCAGATGCAGAAAAAGAGCGAGTCTGGATCGTTACCGTACCACCCTATCGCTATCGCGACCTAGAGCGGGAAATCGATTTAATTGAAGAAATTGCCCGCGTTTACGGTTACGATAAATTCTGCACCACGCTGCCAGAAGCAACAGAATTTGGCTTTCTTTCGGTCGAACAACAGCTAACGCGGCAAATCCGAGAAGCCATGCGATCGGCAGGATTAACAGAATTAATGCACTATTCTTTAGTGAAACCAGGGGAAGATCGGCAAGTGGTGCTGGCTAACCCTTTATTCGCCGAATATGCAGCCCTACGAACGGATTTGATGGCTGGTTTAGTCGATGCCTTCCAATATAATTTGGAACAGGGAAATGGGGCGCTCAATGGTTTTGAAATTGGACGAATCTTCACTCAAGATGAAGCTGGAATCGATGAAATGGAGGCGATTGGAGGAATTTTAGGTGGCGATCCAACACAAGGTAAATGGGTCAACGCCGGACGCGATCGCCCTATGAGTTGGTATGAGGCAAAGGGTATATTAGAAGGCGTATTTCAGCGTTTGGGATTGTCGATTGAATATCAACCCAGCCGACAAGATACGCGCTTGCACCCAGGACGAACGGCTTCTTTATGGTTGCAAGGAAATCGCTTAGGTGTCTTCGGACAGTTGCATCCTCAGTTACGGCAAGAAAGAGGTTTACCGGATGAGGTTTATGTTTTTCAACTCGATTTAGATTTGCTATTTGATGCTTTGGATGTAGAGGAAATGCTCGTTCCTCGCTTCAAACCTTATTCTACTTATCCAGCCGCCGACAGAGATATTGCTTTTTTTGCTCCCGTCGATGTCTCGGTAGCAGAATTAGAACGGGCGATCGCTCATGCAGGTGGTCAGCTCCTAGAGTCGGTAGAATTATTTGATGAGTATAGGGGTCAAGGCGTTCCCGCAGGACAAAGAAGTTTGGCTTTTCGATTAGTTTATCGGGCAAGCGATCGCACTTTGACTGATGCAGAAGTAGAACCCGTGCATCAAAAGGTCAGAGAATCTTTAGTCGAGAAGTTTAGTTTAAATTTGAGAAGTTAATCGTAGGGGCGCACATTTGTGCGCCTGTTTTGAAGTTATTCGTCGGAACTTCTTTATGTCATCTCTCAAGGCTTTTCGTAGTTCGTTTCTAGATTTTATTGCCGATCCATTCTACGTATCTGAATTAGAAAGCGCGCGCTATATTCCTGATGGATTACTAGTTTTGGAAGATGGCAAAATTAAAGAAATAGGAACCTACGACAGTCTGCAACATAAATACCTAGACATTTCAATAACTGCTTATCCTGGGATGCTGATAATGCCAGGATTTATTGACACTCACGTTCACTTTCCCCAACTAGAAATAATCGCCGCCTACGGGGAACAATTACTAACATGGTTGAACAAATATACATTTCCCACTGAAGGGAAATTTAAAGATAAAATCTATGCCCAAAAAGTAGCCGCTATCTTTCTCGATGAATTATTGAAAAATGGTACGACAACAGCATTAGTATTTGCTACCGTTCATCCTGAATCGGTAGATGCTTTTTTTGAAGAAGCTAACCGCCGTCAACTACGGATGGTTGCTGGTAAAGTGATGATGGATCGTAACGCTCCAGATTTTCTGACCGATACCGCAGAAACATCATATCAAGAAACAAAAGCACTGATTCAGAAATGGCATAAAAAAGACCGCTTGCTGTATGCTGTGACTCCTCGCTTTGCCATAACTTCAACCAACGAGCAATTACAAATAGCCGGAAGACTTTTAAAAGAATTTCCCGATGTTTATTTACATACTCATATATCAGAAAATGTAGATGAAGTTGCATTTGTCAAACAATTATTTCCCGAAAGTCAGGGTTATTTAGACGTGTACGATCGCGCCGGATTAGTAGGCGATCGTTCTGTGTTTGCCCACGGAGTTCACTTAACTGATGCAGAGTTTCACAGATTATCCCAAGCAAATGCCGCGATCGCATTTTGTCCGACATCAAATTTATTCTTAGGTAGCGGACTATTTAGAATTGAAACAGCTAAATCAAAAGATTGTCCTGTGAAAGTTGGTTTGGGTACAGATGTAGGTGGTGGAACGAGTTTATCTCTCCTACAAACCGCAAATGAAGCCTACAAAATTGCTCAACTAAGACAGCAAAAACTCTCACCTTTTCAAGCACTATTTTTAGCAACTTTAGGAGGAGCAAAAGCACTCAACTTAGAAGATAAAATTGGTAATTTTGCCCCTGGCAAAGAAGCAGATTTTATTGTCTTAGATCCGCGTGCTACACCATTAATGGCATTTCGTAATTCTGACACAATCCCAACATCTTTAGCAGAATTAGCAGAAAGAATCTTTACCTTAGTCATTATGGGAGACGATCGCGCCATACATGCTACTTATATTATGGGGAAAAATACGGGAGTCGGGAGTCGAGATTGATTAATAACAGTTAACAGTTAACTGTTAACTGATTTAGTGACTTCTAAGTAAATATATTCTAATCGCACGGGTTGACGGGAAATAGCATTAAGAGGAATACCTTCAAAGAGGGAGATAATTTCTTTTAGATCTAAAGATTCTGGCAGCCAGAAAGCAAGATCTCTACCATAGTAACGGTAGTTAAAACCTAATTTTATTGCCCGAGCGATCGCTTTTTCCTCTTCAGATGTCTGTACGATAATAATTTCTTCAGCAGATATGTGTTGACGTAGTTGAGCTAAACTACCTTCAGCGATTATTTGACCATTTTTCAAAATTCCAATTCTGTGACAAAGACGTTCGGCTTCGTCTAATAAATGAGTGGTGAGTAAAATAGTAGTCCCTTGACGTTGGAGTTGTAGAATTAATTCCCAAATCTCGTAACGCGCCTCTACATCTAAACCTGTAGTTGGTTCGTCTAAAATCACTAATTTGGGTTGATGAACTAAAGCGATCGCAATATTCAATCGCCGTTTCATGCCTCCACTCAGTTTTTCAACAGGAGTTTTTGCCCAATCTAATAAGTTGACAGCAGCTAAACAAGACTGAATTTGTTGCTTTCTTTGTTTAACTGAAATACCGTAAAGTTGAGCAAAAAAATTAAGATTTTCCGCGCAAGTTAAGGTTTTGTAAAGTAAATTTTCTTGAGGGACAACACCAATAATTTTTTTTGTAGCATCAGAAACAGGTCGCTCGGCGATCGCAATTTCTCCGCTATCTGCTTGTAGTAGATTACAAATAATATTTATTGCAGTTGTTTTTCCTGCTCCATTTGCCCCTAATAAACCGTAAATTTCTCCTGGTAAGATATGCAATGTTAGGTCTTGCAATACTCGCCTTTTTCCATAAGATTTGTTAAGCTTCTGGATATTTAACATGAGTAATTTAGGAGCGAACAGTAAAGTAGGGCGGGCAATACCCACCCTACTTAATCTTGCAGAAAAAGTGGGCAGAGTTCACACTATCAAATTAGATGAAAAAAGTAAATATTGATTCGATTGATTTTATTTAAATTGTAATTATAGAAGCAGTTGCCCATTAAGCGGAGATTGGAACGCTGCACCTTAATACTTGCTTCCTGTCTCTTTCGGTACTTAACTGTATTCCACAGACAGTATAAAATTGCAATTCATATACTTTCGTGTTTCCCTTTGGAAGTACGGGTGAGTTTTGAACCAAGATTTATTGTCACCAGCGATGAATCTGTTGCTCAACCAGCCCCTACCACTCCTGACTTCTCTCTTGTCCCCTTACGCACGCATATGACTCAACCCCTTTGGCAACGGACAATTAGACCTTTTGGTGCAGCTGCCTTGCATGGTATTGCCAGTTATGGCGATCGCCTGTTAGCCATTGATAAGGTCAAAGGGTATTTGCTGCAAATCGATCCAGTGAGTGACAACACCACAATTTTGAATTGGCAAACCGCAGAAGAGTTTGTTGACGTAACGGGAATCTCAGTGTGGGAAGACACGCTATGGTGTACGCGGGACGATACGGTTTACTGTTGCCAGTGGGGAGAGTTTAAACTCAAACCTTTTGTTACCTTACCTTACACTGCCGATGGAGTCACGGTATGGCGATCGACGATTTACATCACTTGTCAAAAAGCAGGCTATATCTTAATTTTTGACAGCAATACAGGGGGACAAATTACCAGATTTTTTGCTCCAGGGGTAGGGATAGAAAACATTACAGTTAAGGAAGAGCATTTGTGGGTATGCGATCGCACGGAACAGACAGTATACTGTCTCGATCGCGCCACAGGAGACATTCAATTTAGCGTCCTGACTCCGTTTGAATGCCCTACGGGGTTAACTTTTTATACCCAGCCACAAACTAACGAAACATTACTCTACATCGCTTATGCATCAGAAGAGGCGTATATCAGGGATAATCCTAACTTAGACCCATCGCACGAATTAACCTATCGCGATCGCACCTTTATCCATCCGCTGCAATACCACTACAACTCCCAAGGACACTACGCTCTTTCCAACGGCTACGCGATCGAAATGGTCTATGCTGAGGAATTATCGCCGCTAGACGAAGTAGACTTAGAACAGGTAGAGTGGCGAATTGCCTTACCTGCATCCACCGACCGTCAAAAAGTCGTCCACGTTGAACCGATTGGTCTGCCTTTTACAGAAGAAATCCAAGAAGGACAGCGAGTTGCAGTATTTAAATTCGATCGTTTAACAACAGGCGATCGCCATCTTTTCGGTTGGAAAGCGATCGTTGAAGTCCGCAGCATCAAGTATCGCATTGCTCCAAGAGAAGTAGAAAATATCCCTCCTCTCCCGCCAGAATTTGCCCAGCGTTATTTGGTAGATGATGATGAATTAGCAATGGAATCATACATCGTCCGTCGTGCTGCTCGCGAGGCGATCGGTAGCGAAACCAATATCCTGCGCCAGATGTACAGTATCCGTAATTACGTCTACGACCAATTATCCTATGGGATTAAACCTCACATCGACACACCCGATATTGTTCTCGATCGCGGTGTTGGTTCCTGTGGCGAATATGTTGGTGTTTTACTGGCTTTGATGCGCTTAAATGGAATCGCTTGTCGTACAATCGGACGCTACAAGTGTCCTCCCTATGCCGAACACCAGCAAGTCCCCCTGCAACCGGACTTTAACCACGTTTGGGTAGAATTTTACTTACCAGGACTAGACTTGTGGTTGCCGATGGAATCAAATCCCGACGACGTAGTAGAACAAGGTCCCTACCCTGCCAGATTTTTTATGGGTTTAGCCTGGTATCACATTGAAATTGGCAAAGGTATTTCTTTTGAAACGGTGAAAAGCAATGGCGTACCGCTAAATAAAGAAGAAGTTTCGATTGGTGACTTAGCAATTAATCATATTCGGTTTACAATTTTGCACGAATTACCACCTGTTAAGTCGTAAGTCGTAAGTCGTAAGTCGTAAGTCGTAAGTAACTGATAACTGATAACTGATAACTGATAACTGATAACTACTCACTATTCGCAAGGTAACGAATGAGGTTTAGAAAAGAGTTGTAGTCAGTAATCGGCTTAGCCACGAACTCGTCAGCTTGGGAAGCAGCAAGCAGAAACTGACGTTCGCCTGCCAAAGCGTAAGCTGTTACGAGAATAATCGGAATTCGGGCTGTTTGCGCTTGATTTTTTAACACGCGCGAAATATCAGCACCACTAACAGCTTGACCTTGCCACTGTGCATCTGGCAAATTAATATCCATGATCACCAAATCAACAGCTTGCGTCTGACAACGCCGGAAGATTTCTGCTGGATCGTCTGTAATGTAAACGTAATGTCCCCCCAGACGTTGCAAGAGTTTGGCAGTACTACGAGCCAATGTGTAATCGTCATCAACTAAGAGAATATTCAAGCAGGCTACGAAGAAAAATTAGAGCGCGATCGCAATTATATACAGTTATTAGGGAGCAGGGAGCAGGGAGTAGGGAGCAGAGAGTAGGGAGCAGGGAGTAGTGATTTGACAGAGATACTCTAGATACCAATAACAAATGACAAATGACAAATGACAAATGACAAATGACAAATGACAAATTATCACTTTTTCACAGGAAGAGTAAAAGTAACTTTCGTGCCTTGTCCTAAACCTGGACTCTCTAGACTGATTTTTCCTCCCATCAGTTCTACTAAACGCTGACACACGGTTAAGCCTAAACCCGTACCTCCATAGCGCCGTTTCACCGAACCGTCTGCTTGGACAAAAGGCTCAAATACCACTTCTGCTTGGCTTGGTTCGATCCCAATTCCAGTATCAGTTACCGAAATTTCAATTGCTGGTTCGTCCGTTTTGGTAATTGCCCGAATGCAAACTTGCCCAGTTTCGGTAAATTTAAAGGCATTAGCCAAGAGGTTAGTTAGAACTTGTCGCAGTCGAAATTTATCGGCATAAATCCGCTCCACTTGACAATCTATACTTAAGGGAATTCCTTTACAGTTGCTCTCAATTTGAAATAAACGTTGTAGTTCTGTCAATAGAGGCATTAGCTCAAATTCTTCCCAATGCATCACCAATCTTCCGGCTTCAATTTTTGCCAGATCGAGAATATCGTTAATTAAGGTGACGAGATTTTCTGCTGATTGATAGGCAATTTGAATGTATTCTTTTAACTCTATTTCGTTGTAGTAAAGCCCTTCTTTGAGCAATTTCAAATAATTAAGCGTGGCTGCTAAAGGCGTGCGTAATTCATGACTGGTGGAGGAGAGAAAATCTGATTTGAGGCGATTGGCTTCTTCTGCCAGGGTGCGGGCGGTATTCAGTTCTTGATTACGTCTTTCTAACAATTGCCTCTGTTGTCGTTCGTATTCATGCAATCGATGTTGCATGACGGCAAGCGAAAGATGATTGGCTAGGGCTTGGACTAATTCTATTTCCGAACTCGTCCATTCTTTGCTTTGTCCTCGTTTCAATTCTCGCCAAGCCTGGAAAGAATCCCTTACTCTGGAAATACGTTCGTCAGGATCGAATCTTCCCGCCCAAGTAATATCAGTATCGATCGCATCGCGGAAAATGGTCAGGCAACCCAAGGTTTCACTACCATAATGCAAGGGCATAACAAATAGGCTGCGGATATTCGTAGTTTGAAAGGCGGAAACAACCTCTTGTAACTC
Source organism: Scytonema millei VB511283 (assembly GCF_000817735.3). Lineage (NCBI taxonomy): Bacteria > Bacillati > Cyanobacteriota > Cyanophyceae > Nostocales > Scytonemataceae > Scytonema > Scytonema millei. The sequence goes on from NZ_JTJC03000002.1 coordinate 839,685, forward strand.
TGGCGCTTGATAAAGATTGGCGATCGCTACATACTCGTGCTGGGGATTTCTACCAACACCAGCCATCAACTGTTGCCAAAATGGAGCGTTCTCCAACATTCCTTGAGGTTGGGCTTTATCAGTATAAATTTCTGTGATTTGTGCTTGCCCTGTAGGACAAAGATATAGTCTACCACCAGAACCATCAACGCTGTTGACAATACTTTCAAGGGCAATTTGCAAAATTGTTTGAATTGAGTGGGGAGAGTGGAGGAGAGTCGAAATTTTGTTGATTAATTCTTGGCGAATAGCTCTTTCGCGTGCTTGCGTCAGTAGTTGAGATTGAGAAATTGCGATCGCGAGGTGTTCTACAACAAGTCGCACCACGTCTAATTGTTCCTGACGAAAAGTTTTGGGTTGCGTGTGGTGACAAGCTAGCAGCCCCCACAAGGAGCGATCGTGAAGAATTGGGATGACTAAGGAAGACTGCACCCCCATAGCTGTGAGATATTCGACGTGACAAGGATCGACGGGGCGTTGGAGAATTTCTGTGATGGTTTTTTGTTGAACTTCTTCTACTGTCAAATCTCCCGTAGTCTCTGGGAATTTCAAATAGCTGAGGCTAATCTGTTGTTGGGGAACGTCCACAATCGATCGCGCCCCAATTTTGACAAACATCTCCCGTGCGTGGGGAGGAACATCATCTGCGGGAAAGTGCAATCCTAGTAAAGATGGTAAGCGCTTTGCTGCGATCGCTTCGGCAATAACTTGTCCTGTTCCGTCAGGATGAAATTTATAAACTTTGACTCTATCTATTTGTAAAAATGCCCGAATCTCCTGCACCGCAACAGAGAGAATCTGCTGTAGTTCCAAAGATTGATGGATGCGATTCGTAATCTGATTTAACAGAGAATTTCGGTTCAGTCCCACTCGATTCTGATGTTTTTTGGGTCGCATATTTTTGGAAGTCGGGAGTCGGGAGTCGGGGACAAGGAAGACAAGGGAGCAAGACAAGTCACAAGTCAACTGATAACTGATAACTGACAACTGATAACTGATTACCCATTTACTAATAATTCTTGCAATTGCCGTGAAATCTCATCTAACCCTGCATCTTTAGCTAAGAAAGCGTCAGCTTCTTTACAGAAAATCTCGCCACTGTTCAATTCATTTTTTCCAATAAATGCGGTCACTAACACGAGAATTGGAGGTTCTAGTAAAACTTCTCTGATATAGCGAATAAATTTCCGCCCGTCAATTTCTCCGTAAGCATCGGGTGGCAGAGACAGATCGACCATAATTAAGTCATATTGCCGCACATCTTGAATCAAATCTTCGATGAGCGAGTTGGCATCATTGAAAACAGACACTTCAAAGGTGTTTTTCAAAAAGCGCTGAAGTGCTATGCACCAATTGCGATCGTCATCTAGTACTGCGATTCGGCACATGAAAAGGTAAGCCCATAAAACTTGATAAATCTTTACTAAACGCAGGCAAATTTTGACTAACTTCTTTTAGCTTAAAACTAGATAACCACTCGTTAGTTAAAAAAATAATTAAGCTAGAGGCGATCGCAAGGCAGGTACGATCTCTGCCCCAGAAGATAGCACTTTTAAGGAGAGTTGGACGGCAAAGTTTTAGTAAATAAACTTCTATACATCAATCTATAAATCTCAGTATTATCTATAGTAGGTTGCATCCTTGCAGCGTTCATTCCGCGTGCTTTGGCAACGATTGCCCCGGCATTGTCGGCAAAACCAGTCCAGGAGATCGCAGTTTGTCTCCAATTATTAACTCAACCACTGAGCAAATTCTGTCGCGAACCGATCGCTAATTATTGCCTCGCGAATCTTTTGGGTAAACCGAACCAATTCTGTAATATTATGAATGGTCAACAGAGTATAAGCTAAAATTTCCTGCGATCGCACCAAATGAGAAATATACGCCCGCGTAAAATTTTGGCAAGTATAGCAAGGGCAAGTTTCATCTAAAGGTTGAAAATCTTCTCGATATTGAGAATTTTTTAAATTCCACCGTTCACCCTTTACCAAAGCTGCACCATGACGGGCAAGGCGTGTAGGAATCACGCAGTCAAACAGATCCATACCAGATGCGATCGCTTGTGCCATTTCTTTATACGTCCCCACCCCCATCAAATATCTGGGTTTATCTACTGGTAGCATCGGGGTTGTGGCTTGTACGATCTTGGCAATTAGTTCTGGTGGTTCCCCTACGCTTACGCCACCAATTGCATATCCAACTAAATCTAACCCTGCCAAAGCCTCAGCCGCCGCCGCCCGTAAATCTGGGTAGATTCCCCCTTGGACGATGCCAAACAACGCTTGATCGGGGCGCTGGTGGGCGCTAATACAACGTTCTAACCAGCGATACGTCCGTTGTGTCGCCGCTTCAACTGCCTCGCGACTGGCGGGATAGGGCGGACATTCATCAAATGCCATAATCACATCAGCACCCAAAGCATTTTGGATTTGGATCGATCGCTCTGGGGTTAGATTAATCATTTGTCCGTCATGAGGCGATCGAAATATCACCCCATCATCGGTAATCTGACGCATTTCGCTCAAGCTGAAAACTTGAAAGCCGCCAGAATCAGTTAGGATTGGTTGATTCCAGCGCATGAACTGGTGTAACCCTCCAGCCTTTTCGACAATGCTTTCCCCAGGCTGTAAATGCAAGTGATAGGTATTTGCCAAAACCATCTGCGCCCCCGTTTCCTGAAGCTGTGCGGGAGTGATGGTTTTCACATTTGCTAGCGTCCCTACGGGCATAAAGCGAGGAGTTTCAACCGCACCATGAGGAGTGTAAAAGACACCTGCACGGGCTTTGGTTTGGCTGCAACGAGTAGAAACTTGGAAGGAAAATTGCGTAGTCAAGTCAGTTATCAGTTATCAGTTATCAGTGATTAGTAACTTGTGACTTGTGACTAGATAAAGAATCTAGTTCACTAGCCACTCCCCAAAATTGTAGATATCAATCAGCATCGACTAATTGAGTCACAATAGGCTTCAATCTTACATCAAAACCTTCAATTCCAAATAAGCGCCGTTGGGTAAATGCGCCGTCAATTAATAAGAGGAGGTGAACGCCTAACTGTTTAGGGTTGTCTACTCCTACCACTTCAGCTAAAGATACTAGGCGATCGCGAATTGCGAGCCTGTTTGCGACAGCCATTTGGTGAGCAGGATGTTCTAGTTCTGGTAATTCCGATGCTGTCACCAAGAACGGACAACCATAACATTCGGGTTTTGCCAAATACTTGTCTAACCAGGCAAATAAAGCAATTATCTGCTGTTTCGGCTCGTTTGGGTGTCGGGCGATCGCAATTTCAAATAATTGAAATCATGCGTAAATAAGTCGTGTACGCGCCAGAGGTAGCAATTCCTGTCAAAGCCTATTCCCAAGCAATCGATACAGGAAGTTTGGTATTTTGTTCGGGACAACTGGCTTATGATGCTCAAAACGATAGGGCAATTTCAGGTTCGGCGGCAGAACAAACTGAGTTTTTAATGGAGAATATTAAAGCTGTTTTAGCTGCGGCTAGTTTACAGTTGCAAGATATAGTCAAGGCAACTATTTACTTGACTGATATGACTGATTTTGTTTCGGTTAACGAAGTGTATGCTAGCTATTTTGATACCGAGCTGCCAGCGCGATCGACCATTGGTATATCTGCTTTAGCCAAGGGAGTCAAAGTCGAAATAGAAGTTATTGCTAGTAGAACTTAAAATCTTAAGAGGCTTAGAATCATGACAGCAATTGACTGCGAAGTTCAGCGAAGCGAAAACGCTACTGTAGCCAATATAGGTAAGTTGTCACAACTAAATCGTTTTGTATTTCAGCTACCATCGAGAGCAATTGAAGTTGAGGGCAAGTTATTTATCAAGCAAATTCTAGACTTAACAAGTTGCGAAATATCCTTCAATAAGTTACCAGCAAAAGCAGCAATTCCCTTTTATCATAAACACAAGCAAAATGAAGAAGTTTATCTCTTTATACAAGGTAAAGGAGAATTTCAAATTGATGGTAAAGTTTTTCCAATCGTGGAAGGTACAGTAGTACGAGTTGCTCCTGACGGTGAGAGAACTCTCAGAAGTATTTCAGATAAAGATTTGGTCTATATTGTCATTCAATCTCGGGCTAACAGTTACGAGGGACATACAATTTTGGATGGTGTGGCGATAGATAAAAAAGTGAGCTGGCTAAATTCTGACTAACATCCTCACAACTTCCTCAAAGTTTTTTACTATGACTAAATTAGTAGGGAGTAGTAACAAATGACAAATGACGAATAACCAATGACCAACGATCAATGACCAATGACATATTTGGAGATAACTTCATATGTTTCAAAAAATATTAGTAGCGCTCGATACTTCTAGCCTCAATCGAAGCGTTTTTGAGGCAGCACTAGGCTTAGCAAAGCCACTTAATACCAACGTCATGCTATTACACGTACTTTCTGCTGAAGAAGAGGGTAGCCCAGATATTTATATGATGTCCCATGCAGACTACTATCAGGGATATGGGATGAGTAGCGAAATCATACAAATGGAGCGCCAGCGATGGGAAGAGTTTGCTAATAAAGGACTGGAGATGCTGCAAAGTCTTACAGATGAAGCAACTGCGGCGGGAGTGAAAACGGAGTTTAGTCAGATAGCTGGTAGTCCTAGCCGTACTGTTTGCGAGTTTGCGCGAAATTGGCAAGCTGACTTAATTATTATGGGTCGTCGGGGTCATTCTGGTTTGAGCGAATTGTTTATGGGTAGTGTCAGCAACTACGTCCTGCATCACGCTCCCTGCTCTGTGCTTACAGTACAACATCCAGGGGTGAATCGCGACACAGAAGCAGAACACGTTACACCTGCCATGAGACATTGTTAAGTAAGTCAAAAGTTAGAAGTTAAAAGCTCTACCAGATAAGCAGAGTGGCGATCGCTTACAGTGGTATGTACTTTGTCTACTTTTTTGGCGAGTCATTTGGTGGAAAATGTAGATAGTACTGGGAGAAGCACTGTAGTTACCAGATGGATTGCGGATCGTAACGCGATCGCCATTATCGAGACATGAATACGCGAAAAGTTCTATCAATCAGCAGGCGCATCACCTGTTTTAGGAACTTCACCTGCTTCTGAAATAGGATCTTCTGGGTTTTCACTGTCCTCAGCCGCAGGAGATTTAACTTCTACTTCTGGTGACACTTTTTGTTGAACTTCAGAGGTAACTTTTTCTTGTTTTCGATCTGTCATAACTCCTCTCCTCTTTAATTAGAACTGGAGTCCATTCTAAGAAGATTCTCAATATTCATTCCTCTTCCTAAAAGATTGTTTGTGGCTGCGTCATGAAAAATTCAAGCAGTGAATTGGTGGCAGATCTGAGGCGAACTGTTTCCATGTCAAGCCAGCATCCTCTGATAGGAAGATCTGACCGTTACTCGTACCAAAAACAGTTCTATCCTTTAACGCCACAAGGCTTCCCGTATCAATGTTGTGCGAAAACCACTGCGGCAAACCTCGATCGCACTTCTCGAAAGTCCCCGCTCGGTCGAGCGATCGCCGATAAATTGCTGCCTTAGCACCAGATGGACCGCTAGAGGTACTTATCAAGACTGTCTCCCCACAAACAGCAACAGCGCGGGAGTATGTGGAGTGTAGGTTAGCTCGCTCCAAGCCTGAACGGACTCTGGCTTGGAGCGATCGCAGTAACACCGTGACCCTCCAGTTCAATCCACTGCTGGGATGCTGTAAACCATACCAAACCCGCAGATGTTCCTAACTGTTAATGGATGCTCCTGGCTTACACCAGTTTCTTTTGACGCTATTTTTTGTTGCACAAATTCAGTCATATCTAAACTCCCTTTCCCGATCTCTCCGGTTGGCTCAGACAAAAGAGAATTGCGGAATTAACTTTCTAAACATATTTCTTTAGTTTCACTCTAGCACCTTCAGTAGTCCTACACAAGTAAGGATGTAAGGCGATTCATAGCAATTCTCGATTGCGTGCATGACATCTGTAGGGGCGCACAGTCGTGCGCCCCTACGGTCGTGTGTTTTATCCAATTGAAAACCGCGATTCATATGCCTGCTCACACCTTGCCCATTACCTTGCGCCAGTGCGATCGTCTCTCTCACGTTGGTTGGGTTGAGTCGGCAAAACCCAACATCCACCTGCATCCCCTGAAGGGGATGCTCATACCATTTTACTAAAACTATGCTGCAGAAGATCTGAACTAGCCCCCCTTGATAAGGGGGGTTGGGGGGATCTCTTTTGTCGTAGTCAAAGAGTAAATTGGTATCAGATGCAATGTGAATGATTGGGAAGGACAACGATCGCATCCAGTTGACTGTAACCGATGGGGTTGAATCGGCTACAGGGGATTGAATGTAACAGGAGAGCGTATTGGGTTTACTCTGTCGTTAAGCCAACCTACGCCGCGGGCGATCGCACTACGGGAGATTGGAGATCGCACTTGTTACAATAGCTTAAGTGTGCCGCTAAAACGGACTCATATCGATTATGATTAAATCCGTGACTATTTCATGATAATTTAAATCGCTTTCTCGGTAGCTCTAATTTGCAACCGTAGATGAGCGTTTTTCCAAAGACAGGAGATAATATGAGCAGCGAAAGCGGATGCCCGTTTACAAGCGGAGGTCAGAAACTTACAGCTCGTCATAAGCCGTCGAACCGAGACTGGTGGCCGAAGTATTTGAATCTGAGCATCCTTCACCAGCACTCACCCCAGGCTAATCCTATGGGGGAGGCATTCAACTACGCTGAGGAGTTCAAGAGCCTTGACTTAGCTGCCCTGAGGGCAGATATCTTCGAGCTGATGACCACCTCTCAGGACTGGTGGCCAGCCGACTACGGTCATTATGGACCGCTCTTCATCCGGATGGCGTGGCACAGCGCCGGCACGTATCGAATTGGCGACGGTCGCGGTGGCGCAGGTTCGGGTAGCCAGCGGTTTGAGCCGCTCAACAGTTGGCCCGACAATGCCAACCTTGACAAGGCGCGCATGTTACTTTGGCCCGTCAAGCAGAAATACGGCAAGAAAATCTCCTGGGCTGACCTGATGATCTTCGCAGGCAACTGCGCCCTTGAGTCGATGGGCTTCAAGACGATCGGCTTTGCGGGCGGGCGTGTGGACGTTTGGCAGCCAGAAGAGGACATCTACTGGGGGTCTGAGAACGCCTGGCTTGGCAGAGAGCGTTATGACGATGACCAGGTACTCCTGAATCCCCTTGCCGCCGTTCAAATGGGTTTAATCTACGTGAACCCGGAAGGACCGAACGGCGAGCCCGATCCGGTTGGCGAAGGGCGCGATATTCGCGAGACCTTTGGTCGGATGGCGATGAACGATGCCGAAACGGTTGCGCTCACCGCTGGTGGGCATACCTTTGGTAAATGTCACGGTGCGGGCGAGGCGACGCACGTCGGTGCCGATCCTGGGGGTGCTACCATCGTAGATCAGGGACTTGGCTGGAAGAGCACCTTTAACACGGGTATCGGCGTTGATGCGATCACTAGCGGCATCGAAGGCGCATGGACCCCGACCCCGACGCAGTGGGACAACAGCTATCTCGAAACCCTGTTCAAATATGACTGGGAGCTGACCAAGAGCCCCGCTGGCGCGTGGCAATGGAAGCCCAAGGGCGACGCTGGTGCGGATACGGTGCCCGATGCCCACGATCCGTCGAAACGCCACGCCCCAATGATGACTACGGCGGATATGGCCATGCGGATGGACCCCATCTACGAACCGATTTCGCGGCATTACCTCGAACACCCAGATGAGTTTGCTGAGGCGTTTGCCAAGGCGTGGTTCAAGCTGACGCACCGCGACATGGGGCCCCGATCGCGCTATCTCGGCCCAGAGGTGCCAGCAGAAGAATTCTTGTGGCAAGATCCCATTCCCCCAGTCACCCATGAATTAATTGATGAGCAGGACATCGCTGCTCTCAAAGACAAGATTCTTGCTTCGGGATTGTCCGTCTCCCAACTCGTTTCGACCGCTTGGGCATCGGCGTCAACATTCCGCTGCTCTGACATGCGCGGTGGAGCCAACGGAGCGCGGATTCGTCTCGCGCCTCAGAAGGATTGGGAAGTTAACCAGCCGACTCAACTGGCAACGGTGCTGCAAACCCTAGAGGCGATCCAACAGGAGTTCAACAGCTCGCAATCTGGCGGAAAGCAGGTTTCGATCGCTGATTTGATCGTTCTGGGCGGATGTGCAGGTGTCGAACAAGCGGCGAAAAATGCCGGTCACGACGTGACGGTTCCCTTCAAGCCGGGACGCACGGATGCGCTGCAAGAGAAAACAGATGTCGAGTCCTTCGCCGTGCTTGAGCCAACCGCGGACGGGTTCAGAAACTACTCTAGCGGTAAACACAGCGAATCGCTTGAGGAGTTGCTAGTCGATCGGGCGCAATTGCTGTCCCTGTCAGCCCCTCAGATGACGGTTCTCGTGGGCGGCTTGCGCGTTCTGGGTGCGAACTTTGGAGGATCGAAGCACGGTGTCTTTACCCATCGTCCAGAAACGTTGACCAATGACTTCTTTGTGAACCTGCTTGACCTGGGCACGACGTGGAAGGCGACTACTGAAGATGAATATGAGTTCGAGGGGAGCAGTCGCAAGACAGGCGAACTCAAGTGGACCGCTACCCGTGTCGATCTCATCTTCGGCTCAAACTCTCAGTTACGCGCCCTCGCGGAAGTCTACGGATCTGAGGACTCGCAGCAGAAGTTTGTGCATGACTTTGTGGCGGCATGGGACAAGGTGATGAACCTTGACCGCTATGACCTTCGCTCAGTCTTAGCGCAAAGCTCTTCGAGGGGTTTCTAAGCGTAACTTCAACCGATCGTCGGGCGATCGCACTTTGAGGCTACGTAAACCTGCAGAAATGCTGAGCGCAGGTGGAAACCAGAGACAATAATGAGGGCGGCGTTTCAAGACAAGTTGAAACGCCGCCCTAGCTTCAGCCCCTTACGTCAAAGCTGCGGGTATGTCTTTCTCTAGTTCGGGACTTTTTTGCTAAGTCCTTTTGCCATTTGATTCATCACTGTCAGCCGCATGGTGATGTGAAACCAATCCAGTAAATATCTGCGTTTGGTTGAGAGCGAACTGTAGTTCGCGGCTCTTCTCATCACCGCCTGATAGGAAAGTTACTTGTTGATTCATCTGCATTCCTGGAGATTTTCAGACCTCAAAGAGCCGACGCTGGGGTTTAGTATCGTAACAATAAACTCCCCCAAATTGCTTGGATGTACCGTCTGCTTTTCTACTCTTACCAACGAGAGCTTCAAAATTCCCTTTGGAAAGCAATGTTTTGTCGTAGGAACGAACATATCCGCCATCCATTCCCAGTACCAAAGGTAAATCAGGTCGGGGCAATTCCTGCCAATCTCTTGGACAACCTTCGATGTCTCCTCCTTTTTCTTCACTCAATTCGTCCTCTAAACGTTGACCAATTGAGTGTAAGTTATTCCGTACCGATGTAGTGTTGATTTCTTCTTCTGTTGCTAGTACTTCCTGCAATAGTTTCACACAGAGTCCGTAAGACATCAAAGAGCCAAACTTGGACTCTAGGTACAATAGTTCTGTTGAAGTGCGTTCTGGTAGTAAGTCGGCTAATGGGTTAAAGCTACGAGTTGGCTGTTCTTGGCACGGGCAGTGAAATAGTCGATGGCATTTAAGATGTAACTTACCAAATAACGTGCGGTATACAATCCCATTGCTATCTGGATAATGTAACGCAAATCGGCGATTGTGCTGTCACTGCGGATCTTTACCCTACGCCAAATCATGGGACTGATGCCCAGGATAACAATCTGAAGTTGGTAGATGGCAAGTTGCTCAGAATCTGACATTGGGTCATCTTACCGCATTGCCAGTCCATCTCCCCCAAAAAAAATCGCTCTCCTATGAGCTACCTCAAAGACAACACCATACATTCCTGGCAAATTGGTAGCAGGATGAGTTGAAAGGAATACAAAACACATAGCTATTTGCAGATTTCGCTACTATTCAGGCGATCGCACAATAGAAACTCTACTCAATCCCAAAAAGTTTCAGTTGTCTTTTGGATTTGAAATGATGCAGCCTACTTTAGACACTTTTGTCCAACACTTAGATTTGTCGCGCGATCGTTTAGAAGCCTTACTCTCCCAACCTCTTACTGAATGTCTAAATTCTCCCGAAATACAACAACAGTTAAGTAGCTTAGATGTTTCGTTACTAAAGCAAACTTTACCGATCGCTGGTAGCGTTTTAGCTGAGCGATTACCTCCTTTTTATCACTGGCTACAAACAGAGTTGGGTGTGAAGCGCGTTCCCGATAGTCCAGAGCATACAACAAAATGGGTCATTGGTTTTGTCAATAATCAAGAAAGTCTATCGCGCTTAGTAGATCTCCATCGTCCAGTTCCGCGTTTGGCGATGGAACGATCCGTTCCTTCTCTGGTACGAGTGTTTGAAGGTGTGGAAGATGTGCAAGTTAGGCAAGAGTGGCAAAAAGCTATAGCGGCTCTTTGTTTGGTGCTGGTTGTTGCAGCGCGTGAAGCTGAACGATGTGTGAGTGTGTAGCCTCACCAACTAATACTACTACGCCATAGAAGATCCCCCCAACCCACGCCACTTTGCGGTAGCGGGGACACCTCCGCACGCAAGTGGCTCCCCTTAAAAAGGGAGGCTAAGAATCTTATTATGCACAGCTCCAAAACCCGCGCAGGCGGGTTTCGTCTGTGTAATCGCGAATTCTATTCGCCGATTTTCGCTTGCAAAACTTTTTCTACTTGTCTTGGTACATTCATCCGCGTAAATAACTGAAGCGATCGCTCTAAATTTCGCTGCCCATTTTCCAACTCTTTCATACTTGTATAAGTCAATCCTAACTGAAAATAAGCTTCAGCTAAATCGCATTTTGCACCAATTTGCTCCAAAATTTCTATTGCTTCTGCATGTTCACCCAAAGCTCGTTCAAATAAATACTGTTGGCGATCGCTTTCTGCTAATCCAGTCAGCGTTTTAGCTTTAATTTGTAAATAATGGCTTTTTTCTGCATCAGATAGGGAACGAGAAAACATCTCCTGCGCTTTATGTCTATTACCTAAATTGACATAAGTTTGACCTAGAATTTGAACAAAATAAGCAAAACTTCCACTTTGTTTATTGAACTCAGTTATGATTGAGCTATAAATCGGTTCTGCTAGATTATACGCTGTTTGATATGAACCTAAATAAGAATTTACTAAAGCTAAACATACGCTAGCTTTTTCTGCCCAGCGATGATGAGTTGTATTTTGAGCTAAATCGATAACTTGCTGAAATAATTTTGCGGCTGTCTCCAATTCCCATAAATCTATATTGTAGAGTCCCATACTGAGTAGAGAATCTATTTCTAGCATTTTTAAGTAATATAATTTGTAGCGATCGTCCTGACCAAACTCTAAAGATTGTAATAATTGAGTCGCTAGATTGATGGTTTTCTCTTGACATTCTATCGCTGCGTAAATTTTACCAGCAGTCCAATATAAATCTCCTAGTATATTGTATAATTCTCCCAAACAAGGATGGGATGGCAAATTTTGGACAACTTGAGTTATTGCCCCCAAAACAGGTTGAATTAAACCCATACGGTACAACGTTCCACCCAGAGGTAAAAACTGTCCCCATTGATTATTTCTACTTTTAAGAATAACTCTAGCCGCTAATTCAAAATCGTTAATTTCAATATAGTGATAGTATGCCTCAAGAGCTTGTAAAGCATCTTGTATGGTGTCGATTGTTGCTACGCTATCTGTCCAAAATTCTGCGACTTTACAATTCACAAGTATCCATTCATCGCTAGCACGCAACCTCGCGATTGCCTCAGCACGAATTGCTGGATGCAGCCAGTATTCCCCCTGTTGAAATTCAAGTAAACAGCGATCGCGTAAAGCTGTCATAATTTGTCGTTGCTGTTGGGGTGGTACATCCCACAATAAATTTAAAACCCCTTGAGTAGGGATTTTGGGTACATCTTGGTAGCGATAGCATCCTAAGCGACACAATAAGCGGTAGGCTAGCAGATCCAGTGTTTGCAAGCGGTGAAATTGACTGTCAATTAAATTTTTCAAATCGGTGACAGCCAAGGGATCGGTATGATTTTCTTGCCAATAGGCGATCGCATCACCTGCAAAATCTGCTTGAATTGTACCGCAAAGAATTCCCATGACTTTAGCATTACCACCATAGGCTTGATGTATCTGTTGGATTGTTGGTAAGTCAATTGCAATTTGACGGTAACTAAAATATTGCTGCCATGCTGGAAGATCTAAACCAGGTAAACGGTAGTGTTCTATATTTAAACTCGGTTCGCACAGGCGATCGCGACTTGTGATTAAAGTCACGGATTGTACTTTCGGATCGGTTAAAATCCGAAACAACTCTACATAGCTACGATGGGAATCGATCAAACGTCCTTGGCGATCTAATGCAGGTTCTAAGTTATCGATTAACACCCCTATCCGTCGCGTTTGCAACTGGCGTTTGAGTCTATCTAAAGTCACACCAAATTCTAAACCTGGTTCCTCTTGTAAGTCTTGTTTCAGCCACTCTTCTACAACTCGTTCAGCAGAAGTTAAATGCTGTGTTTCCTTTGCTACTAGTAGTTCTAGCACCACTTCAAAATTTTGAGTTTGCAAGTATTGCTGTGCTAAGGTGGTTTTTCCCAATCCGCCTTCACCCTGAATGACAATCGCCTTACTATCCAAACTTACCAGGCGATCGAGGTGCGCGATCGCTTCGGTTCTGCCGACGAAATTTGTCTTTTCAGTAGAGACGCACAGCTGTGCGCCCCTACAATCATTTTGTACGCGATCGCAAATTACTGTAGAATCTCTGGCGTGCAGATTTCCCTTATCTTTCGATGTATGCAGACATCGTTCTAAAACCGCACGACAGTTAATCTTATTAATCTTCTCTCCTAAAGTTTGAGACAGTACGCGCCACAGATGGGAACCAACATCTTTAACGTGTCCTTCTGTATAACCGCAGTACGCTGCAATTTCAGGGTATTTGCGTCCTTGCCAAACCTGCTGAAGAATGTGTTTTTGTAGAGAATTTAACCCTTCGCCAGTTTTGGTCAATATGAGATTATCCACCCATGCCAAAGCTGTTTCAGCGTCCATAGGTTGCTGAGGATGAAAGCCATACTTAGTATAACTTGTCACAGTAAAAGGAGACAGGAAACAGAAAATAGGAGACACGAAACAGAATTTAAAAATTCAAATATCCCTTGTAGGGGCAGGTTTACCGCGTCATTCCCGCCAGAATCGCAGAAATTGCGGGAAAACCTGCCCTGACAAGTTTCATCATAGGGGCAGGTTTACCGCGTCATTCCAGTCAGTACAAAGGTTTATCATCAAATTACCCTGACAAATTTTATAACAAAGCGCGAGCAAGTTAAGACATCAAAGTAAACTCTCACCTTTAAAATACAAGGGTTTTCCTTCTGCCTTCTGCCTTCCGCCTTCCGCTCCTGCTATATAATTAATTAGCCAAATTAAAAAGTTTGTAGTTTAAGTTACATTAACTTATTTAGATTTATGCATCATTCCGTCCTCAGATAGACCCAAATGAGAAAAATGACTGATATTGTAATGAATGTAAAGGATAAATCGTTCATCTCTCCAGTGGAGGGACGGAAGTAGAGAAAAACTCTCGAAGGAACGCGCCTCATTCGTAACACAACAACAAGAAAGAGGCGAATATGAAATCTAACAATATTGGTATTCAATCTAAATCCGATCGCGTGTCTGTTTCTGCCCAAGCAAGATTGTTAATGAGCTTGAATCGTCAGAAGCAACACAACCGCCAGCAGTCCATGCTACAACGCACAGCATCAGAAGTAGGTACTGAAGGCTAGAAAAAGATCGAAGCAAGGAGTAAATAATCATGAATGCAAGTAGAAAGCCAAGCTACAAAGAGGTAGCAAGCGTTCATCGCTCGAATATTTTGGAAAGCTTAGAACGGCGCTTACAAGCTGCCAAAGCCAAGGGAGACAATCGCTTGACCTCTCAATTGGAAGCAGAGCTGAAGTACTATCAATAAGTGCTAGCTAATATTAAGTTTGGCTAAAGTGGGGGATGCGATCGATGCATCCCCTATTTGCTCTCAGTGGTGAGTAGTGACTAGTGGCTGGTGACTAGTGGCTGGTGACTAGATTCTTCCAGCCAAAGCGCCACGCTGCCGCTTACCACTAATAACTGATAACTGATAACTGACAACTGATAATAGGGTAAACTCAGGGTGATAGTAGCAGCTTTTATGTCATATGGATTTAGACCGACAAATTAAAGTCCTGATTGACGAAGCGCCTCAAGATGGCGTGACTCCGCAAGTTGTTGCTGCTGTCGCTCCCGTATTGGTACTGCTGGCTGGCAGGCTGCGCCATTTAGAATACTATATTTTGCAAAACTTACATCAAGACTGGGTAGTCACTACGTTAAGCGATCGCGCTAACACGAAAGTGACCAAGCGCGTTATTTATGCTTTCCCCACGCTGGCAGATGTTTCAGCTGTAGCCGTCTCGGAACAAGACCCGGAGATTGTTGCTTCACCCTTACCCGTCACTCACATATTATTTCAGCTTTTTGCGCTGGAAACTGTAGACAGTATCATTTTCTTCGATACCCCAGGAGAGCTAAATCGGGGAACGGAAATTCAACGGGGAGAATTGCAAAAGTTAATCAAGCTGCAAATGCAACCGCGATCGACTCCTGCTAGTCCTTTCAATCAAATTCCTCCCGATATTGCTTGAGCGATCCTCGTAGGGTGGTATCCTGCTAACAAGAAGTAGTATTGCGCTGATGAAAGCAAATAAATTTTGTCTTTCCTTTAGTTTACTAGCGCTTGTCTTCAGTACAGCCCTATCTCCAACTGTAGGACAAGAGCCAGTTGCACCAGTAATTAGCACCGATCGCGCGGTTCGCAAAGTCATACGCACTCAAAAGTATATGGCAGTGGCAGCTCACCCGCTAGCAGCGGCAGCAGGTAGCGATATTCTGCGGCGGGGAGGTAGTGCTGTTGATGCGGCGATCGCCATTCAAATGGTACTGGGTTTAGTCGAACCGCAGTATTCTGGGATTGGTGGCGGGGCTTTTTTGACTTATTACGATGCCAAACGCAAACAAGTTCGTACTTATGATGGTCGCGAAACGGCTCCAGCAGCGGCTCGACCAGATCGTTTTCTAAATGCAGATGGCAAACCACTCCAATTTTACGATGCAGTTGTAGGTGGAAAGTCTGTCGGCGTGCCTGGGGTAGTCAGGATGCTGGAAATGGTACACAAAGCACATGGTAAGTTGCCTTGGCGAGAACTATTTCAACCCGCAATTCAACTGGCGCAGCAAGGCTTTCCCATTTCGCCTCTATTGTACGATCGCCTGAGCAAAGAAAAGTATCTACCAAACCTAGAACCAGCTCGCAGCTATTTCTATCAAGCAGATGGCACGCCTAAACCTGTGGGGACAATTCTCGTCAATCGTCCTTATGCTGAAGTATTGAGCCGCATTGCTAATTTTGGTGCTGATGCCTTTTATCGGGGTGAAATTGCCAGAGACATTGCGAATGCAGTCCAAAAAGCTGCCGTACCAGGAGACTTAACAACTGATGATTTAGCAACATACCAAGCCAAAGAGCGATCGCCCGTATGTGGAGTTTATCGAGTTTACAAAGTATGCAGCATGGGACCACCTAGTTCTGGCGGTTTAACCGTGTTGCAAATTCTTGGTATGCTGGAAAACTTCCAATTATCCACCCTCAAGCCAGAATCAACCCAAGCGGTGCATTTATTTGCCGAAGCAGGAAGGCTAGCTTATGCCGACAGAGGCTTATACATGGCTGATGCTGATTTCGTTCCCGTACCAGTTAATGAATTAATCGATCCCGAATATTTAAATAATCGCGCCAAGCTGATTAATCCTCAACGCGCCTTAACCGATGCCGAACCAGGTGAATTGCGATCGCCGCAAAAGTTAGTTTGGGGACAAGATAATGCGATCGAATTTCCCTCAACCAGCCATACAACGATTGTCGATCGCAACGGTAACTCAGTCTCTATGACCACCAGTATTGAAGATACTTTTGGCTCGAGATTGATGGTACGGGGCTTCTTGCTCAACAATCAACTCACAGATTTCTCTTTTTCACCCACAACAGCCGATGGAAAAGCGATCGCCAATCGGGTAGAACCGAGAAAGCGCCCCAGAAGTTCGATGGCTCCCACGATGGTATTCGATCGCCAAGGTAAGCTTGTTATAGCGGTTGGTTCGGCTGGCGGCGCTCGAATTATCAACTACGTCGCGCAAACATTAATTGCCGTTTTAGACTGGAAATTAGACAGCCAGCAAGCAGTAGCATTACCGCATTATGGCAATCGCGACGGGGCAACGGAACTAGAGACGAATACAAGTCTGGTTAACCTTCAACAAAGCTTAGAAGCGATCGGTCATACCGTGCAAGTTGTCGAACAAATCAGTGGTTCCCATGCGATCGTCCGTACCGAAAAAGGTCTAGTCGGTGGAGCCGATCCCCGTCGCGAAGGAATTGTTGCAGGGGAATAACAGTTATCAGTTATCAGTTATCAGTTGTCAGTTATCAGTTGTCAGTTATCAGTTATCAGTTACCACACCACGCACCACGCAATTACCAACTACCCATTACCAACTACCAACTACCAACTACCAACTACCAACTACCAACTACCCATTACCAATTCTGTTGCTCCTAAAGCTTTTAATGTAGCGATCGCCGCCTCAGTCAAAGCAGTTACGCCAGCAATATTCATCCCTTCATAGGGTCTTTGCGCTCGTAATATCTTGAGAGATTTGCCCGTATTTGCATCCCACAGTCTAATCGTCTCATCCTGGCTGCCACTAGCAAGAATTTGTCCGTCGGTACTGAAAGCAACCGACCAAATTAAATCGGTGTGTCCCTGGAGGGTATGTCTGCACTCGCCAGTTTTGACATTCCACAACTTGATGCTATAGTCGCTGCTGCCACTTGCTACAGTTTGCCCGTCAGGGCTGAAGGCAACTGACCAAACTCGGCTTGTATGTCCCTGGAGAGTTTGGTAACATTTTCCGGTTTGCCAATCCCATAACTTGACTGTGTGATCGCCGCTACCACTTGCCAGAGTTTGTCCGTCAGGACTAAAGGCAACTGCCCATACCCAGTTGTGATGTCCTTGTAAAGTGTCGTAGCACTCTCCAGTTTCAATATTCCATAACTTGATTGTGTGGTCGTCGCTACCGCTAGCTAGAAATTTGCCATCTATACTAAAGGCAACTGACCAAACTCGGTTAGTATGCCCTTGCAACTTATGCAGAGTTTTCCCGCTGAGAATATCCCATAACCTCACCGTATAGTCATCGCAGCCGCCAGCCAAAATATCGCTATTGGGATGAAAAGCCAGAGATCTGACACCACTGTAAGCTTGGATCGTGTTGTAGCGATCGCCTGTCGCAGCATTCCAAAGCCCGATGGTAAAGTCACCGCTACCACTGGCTATGGTTTTCCCATCGGGGCTAAAGGCAACAGCCCAGACTCTATTACCATGACCGTGTAACGTGCGATCGCACTCTCCCGTTTCAACGTTCCACAATCGCACGGTTTTATCGTCGCTACCGCTAGCTAGCATTCCGGTTGGATGTGAGGCTAACGGACGGGGATGAAAGGCAACCGACCAGACGCGGCTAGTGTACCCTTGAAGGGTTTTAATACATTTCCCATCCGTAACATTCCAGATCTTGATCGTATGGTCGCCGCTACCGCTAGCCAAGGTTTTGCCGTCAGGACTAAAAGCTACAGATCTAATCCAATTTGTATGTCCCGAAAGCGTGCGACAGCATTCTCCAGTCTGTACGTCCCAGAGTCGAATTGTATAGTCTTCGCTACCGCTAGCTACTATATCTCCCCCAGCGCTAAAAGCAACCGTTCTAATCCAGTTGGTATGTCCGCATAAAGTGTGCAGACATTCTCCCGTACTGACTTGCCATAACTTCACGGTGCGATCGCTACTACTAGCAAGTATCTCGCCATCGGGACTAAAGGCAACTGACCAGACTTGAGTTGTATGTCCCTGCAAGGTTTTAATACACTCTCCCGTGCCGACATTCCACCATCGCACGGTACAGTCTACACTACCACTCGCTAAGGTTTTGCCATCGGGACTAAAGGCGACGCTTCTAATCCAGTTCGCATGTCCGTACAAAGTCTGGCAGCATTCTCCTGTCTGCCAATGCCATAGCTTGACAGTACTATCTTCACTCCCACTAGCTAGAGTTTTGCCATCGGGACTGAACGCAACTGACCAAATGCGATGCGTATGTGGCAAAATACAACGGCATTCACCGCTACGGGTATCCCACAAACGAATTGTTTTGTCATCGCTGGCACTTGCTAAAACACTACCGTCAGGACTAAATGCAATCGACCAGATCCAATTCGTATGTCCTTTAAAAGTCAGCAGTTTTTTCCAATCTGTAACTTGCCACAGCCGAATTTCTCCATCAGCATCGCCTGTTGCTAATAACTTGCCCGTAGGACTAAAAGCTACGGCTGGAGTCACGCTTAAATCTTCGGTAAAAACCGATTTGGCAAGATCGGCACGGGTAAAGTTGACTTGTTTTAAGTTGCGTCCGGCTAAATATGCCTGCCACACAGCGAGATCGGAAAAATCCCACCCCCGCAGATCGATCTTGAGATGAGTTAGTAGATTGAGAATATTTCCTGCTAAATATCCTGGCGATCGCGCCGATCTTTGTCGCCAACTAGTTAGAATTTGCCCTAAGCGATCGACAACACTATTGAGATTTGTTTGAGCTAAAAGTTTATCGACAATTGGGATGAGAATCAGACGATTTTGTGTATCTCGAATGTAATCTTTCGCTTGCGCTTCAAGAATGGCGTGACTGTTAAATAAATTAATTTCGCCTGTAACGATTTCCACGCAGAGGCGATCGATAAAGCGATCGATCGCAAAATCCATTACAACTGGTTGTTGAGTAAAGCCTGTAGCAGTTTTTTCAATCAGCGATCGCTGCCCTAAAGAGCGAAGAGTTTCTGGTAGTTTTTGCTTGGCTTCTAAGGACAAAACATTCTCTCGCAGTGCTGTAAAAGCGATTGGTTCCCGTTCGATTGCCAGCCAATACATCACTTCTATTTCTAATTTTGATATCCGATACATCTGCCGCTCTAATAAATCGCGGATATCATCAAAAACTAATGTTCCCGTGCGTAAGGTTGATAAAAATATAGTTAGATTGCTATCAAATAAATCCTGAATTCCCGCAGCTACCATCTTTAAAGCAAGAGGATTCCCAGCATAATGCTCGATTAACCTTTGCCATTCCAAATCAGAACCGACAAAATTTCCCTTGGCGCGAAAAATTTCTCGTCCTGCGGCAATATTTAAACCTTCCAACTGTAGAGAACGTACTGGTAAGGTTTCACCTTCGAGCAAGACCATTTCTTTTGGTTTTTCTCGGCTAGTTAATACTAAACAACTCGTATGACGGACTTCTCCAATACGTTGTAATAATTCGCCATAGGCTTGATATCCTTCCCGATATTGCCCTGCATGTTCGCCTCCACGCAGAATACTTTCGACGTTATCTAGTACTAACAAACAGCGATGGTGGCGCAAATATTCCAGCAGCATACTGATACAGCGATCGAGTTCTTGGGATAATGTCGCTGCTGTTTCTTGTTGATGAGAGAGAAATTGAACGATCCCACCGAGTAATTCTGCTAGAGGCGGAGCGTTACGCAAACTGCGCCAAACAATATATTCAAATTCTGATTGTAAGTTTTCTGCTAGGGCGATCGATAAGGCAGTTTTTCCCATGCCACCCATACCCAATACTGCCACTAAACGACAGAGATCGTTCTCAATCCACTGTCCTAAAGTAGCTAGCTCCTCACTCCGCCCGTAAAATGTTACTACATCTACCGCTTCGCCCCAGTCTATATAAGGTGTTGTTGGTTGTTGGTTGACGGTGACTAGTGGCTGGTTATCGCTCCTCTGCTCCCCCAACTCTCTTTTTCCCTGCTCCCTGCTCCCTGCTCCCTGCTCCCTAACTTCTGAAGCTCGCCGCCGCAAGACAGCACGAAAGTTACTTTTCGTGACTTCTTCTGAGAGAGCTTTAGAAAGCAACTTCCATAGCTTAGAACCTACATCTTTAATGTAATTAGCATCGTAGTCAGAGCTTTCGGCGATTTCGGGATATGTCTGACCTTCCCAGGCTTTGCGAAAGACGAGTTCCTGAATGTCGTTGAGTCCCCGATCGAGAAATGCATCTAGAATTACTAGTGCTTCGTCAACGTTCATTTTTTAACAAAAATTTGTTCTTTGATGATTTTGACTGTTCTAAGCTAAGTTTGTTTTTTTTCGCTGGTTTGTATTTATTTTTTTGTGTTTCCCTATTAAGTTACACTAGAAATCAGTCGCAAATCCCCCATATACTTAAAAGTTCAAAATTCTATATATTTTAATTTTATCTTAATAAATTAAGCCTTTTCTAAATCAGTTATCAGTTATCAGTTATCAGTTATCATTAACCTCTTGCCACGCACCACGCATCACGCACCACGCACCAAGTAAATCTGACTTTTTCAGACGATTCATGACTTCTCGATTGAGACAATTGAGATGGTGTGGATAACTTCTGACTTTTTCAGGCTGTAAAAAATAAGAGCTTCATTTAATTTGAAATTAAGGATGACATCAAGCTAAACCCGAGCGGCATTAAGGTTATAGCTTTTAGCCTTAATCCTTCATCTTTTCGATTAATTTCAGCATGGAATTTCGATCCAGTATGGCAGCTATTACCCAAACAGAGATTATCAGAAGTTTGATCGGTTTGTTCGAGGCAATGGATGTAGAGAGTGCCATGACTTATTTTACTGAAGATGCCCTATATCGATTTGGCAATCATTCCCCGGCAGTGGGGAAAGCCGCGATCGCATCCGTAATCGAAGCAAATCAGTTCAGTCGGATCGCACGAACTTCTTTTGAGATCAATGAAATTTGGGAAATTGACGATGCTGTGATCTGCCAAATGGAAACAACTCATACGTGCGATCGTAGCAAAGCGATCGCAATACCATGCGCGATCGTCTTTCGCATGGAAGACGATCTCGTGCGAGAAATGCGCGTCTACATTGACGCTTCTCCCTTAAATAGAAAATGTGAGGGATAGGGGAAAGAGCAAGTCAAAATTCAAAAGTCAAAATTCAAAAGTCAAAATTAGAGTGCGTACCACGTACCAATCTCTTGCCAAGAACCGATAACTAATAAATTTGTTGTTGCATGTAACGCAATACAGTTCAGTTAAAAGCAATCGATCCTCGGAGATCCCCCCAACCCCCCTTAGAAAGGGGGGCTACGACTCCCCCCTTTTTAAGGGGGGCGAGGGGGGATCGTCTTATCTGAACCGTATTGGCATGTAACGTCTCTACACTGATAACTGGTCACTGATAACTGGTCACTGATAACTGGTCACTGCTCCCTGCTCCCTGCTCCCTTTTCGGGTGACTTAATTCATGGAGAGATTTGAGTTCAGCAAGCAGGCTGGTATAAGCATCGAATTTGCCGCGTTGCAAATACATTTGAGCAACCGTGCGTAAATCTTCTGCTACACCTACCATGTCACCTAATTTATAACGCACGAGACACCGACAGTGATAAGCACTTGGGTCTTTAGGATCGATGCGAATAGCACGGTCAAAATCAGCGATCGCACCGTGATAGTCTTCGAGCTTGGAAAGCGTAAAACCTCGGTTGTAATAGGCGATCGCCGAATCTGGATTTAGCGATAAAGCGCGATCGAAATCCTTTAATGCATCTTGGCGATCGCCCCTAGCAGCCAGCGCTAAACCGCGATTAGCATAGGCTGTAGCGTTGTCGGGTTGGAGCAAAATAACCTGAGAAAAATTTGCGATCGCAGCTCGATATTTTCCCACTAGCGTTTGATATACTCCTTGTTTGAATAAGTCTTCTACCGATCGAAATTTAGTTTGATGGTTATGCATCTCCAAAGTATTCGCTGCTGGCTGAGCCTGAGCGTTTAACGGAAACAGCAAAACCGCAAATGTCACGCAGCAGATGAAAATAACTCGATACATAGCTAGTGAGGGGAGAGCTGAGGGAGCGATCGGGAGCTGAGGGGTAGAGGAGAAATGACTAGTCACTAGTCACTAGTCACTGACAACTGAATAACTGACAACTGATAACTGACAACTGACAACTGATTTCAGCTCCATCCTTTTTCGGATTTTTCCAGCACGTAAGAGGCGACATCCTCAATCTGCTGGGCATTTAATTTTCCTTTGAAGGCAGGCATGGCATTTTTACCATTGGTGACTTGGTTGATAATTGCTTCTAGGGAATTCATACTATATTTTTCTAAAGCATCTTTCTGTAGCGTTTTTGTCGCCATCACCACATTTCTCCCTCCCATGTGACAAGCAGCGCAGTTACTGTTAAACACTTTGGCTCCATTGGCTATGTCTGCTGCTAGAGCTGCACTGGGAAAAATTAGAGTACAGATAGCAACAACCAATAGCAAAGCTAACGCGATCGTTCGCATTCTTTCAATCTCCTTCTTTAGCAAAATAGGCTCGGCGGATTAATTCAGCTAAGATGTCGAACTAAGATGTCGAAAAAGGGTGGAGGTCTTCCACCCCAGAATCAAGGACTTTTTGACCCTTCGTATAAAAGCAGGCTGGAATCGAACACTTAGCTTAGTCTGCCTTCTGGATGACAGTCAAAAGACAAGATGTCAAACTTTCACAAAAAATATCGCGCGAGATAACTCTGACGGTGTAACCTGGAAAGCAGTAACCAGTTGTCAGCTATCAGTTATCAGTTATCAGTTATCAGTGACCGTTATCAGTAATTTTTGACTTTTACCTTTTGACTTTTGACTTAGCTTATGTCCCCGCTGCCTAATTACCGTCCCAAACAGCTATCTCTTGGTCCATTAGAGACAGAGATTTTAAATATCGTCTGGGAACTCGATCGCGTGACTGTCAAGGACGTACACGATCGCATTCTTGCCGATCCCGACCGAGAGTTAGCCTATACTTCTGTCACGACTGTACTGCGCCGCTTGACGGAAAAAGGCTGGTTGGCTTGCGATAAACAAGAACGAGTTTTTTATTGGCGACCGTTGGTAACGAAAGAACAAGCGCAAGTGATAGAGGCGCATGAAAAGCTACATCGCTTTTTGGCGGTTGGCAACCCTGATGTTGTGGCTGCCTTTGCCGATAGCCTCGATCGCACTAGTTTAGAACAGCTCGACGCGATCGCGAAACGCATTCAAGCCGCACGCCAACAACGGGAGGAGAAGTAATGCATACCATCATGATTTTGGCTGCACTGGCAGTAGCTTGGAACGTGCGACAGAATTGGTCGTCAGCTTCAGGTGATTGGCAACAACGCTGGAAACAAACGCTATGGTTTTTTCTTTTTCCTCCACTAATATTAGCGATCGCCGGAATCTCGGTATTATTCATGGGAACCCAAGGCTCGATGCTGGGTTTATCTGTAGGTTGGTATAGCTACGGACTGACAGTAATTGGATTTATCGTGGCGATCGCGCTGGGAGTTAAACTAGCATGGCAAGGCTGGCAGGCTGTGAGACAGACTCGTACTTATCCCCAGGAGCAAGTAGAGGGAGCATCTTGTCGGATTTTAGCAACTCCCGTTCTGTTCAGCGCCTTAGTTGGCTTCTGGCGACCGGAATTAGTTGTCAGCCAGGGATTGTTATACGTCCTCACCCCAGAACAGTTAGCCGCTGTAATTGCCCACGAACAAGCGCATTACCACTACCGAGATACTTTCTGGTTTTTTTGGTTGGGTTGGGTACGGACTTGTACCGGATGGTTGCCTCAGACAGAAGCGTTATGGGAAGAATTATTACTGTTACGGGAACTGCGGGCAGATAGTCGGGCGGCTCAGCAAGTCGATCCGCTGACTTTGGCAGAATCTTTGTTATTAGTCGTGCGTTCCGCGATCGTGCCAATGACGAGTTTTTGTGCTGCTTTCAGCGCCGCTAGTCAAGCAGAGCGGTTGAACGAACGCATCAATGCTTTATTAGAGCCATCAGCACCTTCCAGCCAACCGCAATTTAATTGGTCTTGGTTGTGGTTGTTATTGGCTCTTTTACCCTTAGTTACCCTACCATTTCATTCATAAGACGTGCGACGAACAAGCATTAGAGCCTGAAAACATTGTGAGTCAAGCATCTAAGTGCTTAAAAATAAATCGAAACGTAAACGATATGAAGATTAGCAAAGGTAGCTAACTTCACCCTTCACCCTTAAATTTTTTTATCGCTAAATCTACCTTTTGCCTCAAATCTTCCAAGGTAGAAGAATTATCCAAAACAACGTCAGCCCGATCGCATTTTTCCGACAACGGCACTTGACTGTTAATTCGCGCCTGTGCTTGTTCTACAGTTAAATTATCACGCTGTATCAGTCTGTCTATTTGCTGTTGCGGCGAACAGAAAACAACCCAGATTTCTGTGACTAAATTTGTCATTTCTGCTTCAAATAGCAAAGGGATAACTAATACCACTGTAGGGACAGATAATTTACTTATTTCTTGCTCAAAGCGATCGCGCACGTAAGGATGAATTTGTCTTTCTAACCACTGCTTTTCTGTAGAATCGTTAAAGATAATTCGCGCTAGTTGTTGACGATTCAGCGTCCCATCAGCCTGCAAGATGTTTGTACCGTAACGCTGGGCGATCGCATCTAAAATTGGCGAACCAAGTTGCACGGCTTCTCTTGCATAAATATCTGCATCAAGAACTGGTAAATGATATTCAGTTGCTAAGAATTGAGCAACAGTACTCTTACCAGTACTAATTCCACCAGTTAGACCAATGATTCGTAAGTCGTAAGTCGTAAGTCGTAAGTCGTAAGTCACAATTAATTCATCTTTCCACCTTTACTTACCCAACCTACAATTGCTTGTAACAAACCATCCAAAGTATATTCTTCCGCTTCTATATCGACTCTTCCCAAATGAGTTATACAGTCTTTAGAAGTTTGGGGACCAATGGAGGCTATACAAACTCCATCTAAATTAATGTTGTTATATGGTGCTATGAGTTGGCAGAAATTTCTAACTGTTTTAGAACTAGCAAAAGTAATAATATCCACTTTATGAATTTGTAATGCTTCTAATGCTTCAGGAGCAATTGACTGCGGACATCGAGATTCATAAGCTGGGACTTCTACCACATCTGCACCTTTGGCAGTAAATTGTTTGACTAAGACTTCTCGTCCTCCAGTTTCAACTCTGGGAAATAAAACTTTTTTACCTGCTAAAGATTCAGGAAAAGTTTCTATTAAGGAATCAGCAACAAAATCAGGAGGAATAAAATCTGGTTGTAAGTATCTTTGTTGAAGATTCTGAGCGGTTTTTTGTCCTACCACAGCAATTTTTACCCCTACTAGCGCCCGCGTATCTTTACCTTTAGCTAACAGGCGTTCAAAAAAATAATCTACACCATTCGTAGAAGTCAAAACCAACCAATCAAAATCTGATAACTGGGCGATCGCATTATCTAACCCCATCCAACTCGAAGGCGCACCAATCTCCAATGCTGGCATTTCAATAGCTGTCGCACCCATCTCTACCAGGCGATCGCAAAATTGACTCGATTGTCCCAGCGATCGGGTAACGAGGACTGTTTTACCTAAAAGTGGTGTGTGGGGAGAGTGGCTAGTGGCTAGTGGCTGGTGGCTAGAATAACTTTCTTGTCTCCCTTGTCTCCCTTGTCCTTTCTCCTGTGGTTGCAAATACTCGCGCCAGCCAACGACTTCACCCACCACGATCGCGGCAGGAGAAAGGCTCAAGCCATCGGTTTGCGCTACAACTGTTTCGAGGGTGGCAGTCCAAACTTGCTGTTTTGCAGTTCCCGCCCAACGCACGATCGCAATTGGCGTATGAGGCGATCGCCCGTGTCTGACTAATTGCTTGACAATCTCCGGTAACTGTTGCCCTCCCATCAGAAACACCAGGGTTCCGATTGATGCTAAACCTTCCCAATTGACAAGTTCTGGTTCATGGGCAGTTGTCACGGCAAAACAACGACTCATCACCGGATCGGTGAGGGGAATTCCTGCTAGTGTGGGTGCGGCTAAGGCGGAAGAAATTCCAGGTATAACCTCAAACGGGCAGCCTGCGGTAACTAATGCCTCAATTTCTGCTGCGGCTCGTCCAAAAATGAACGGATCGCCGCTTTTGAGCCGAACGATTTGTTGTCCTGTTTGGCAATACTCGACTAGTAAGCGATCGATTTCTGCTTGAGGGGTGCTGGATTGTCCGCCGCGCTTACCGACATCAAGTTTGAGGCAATTTGACGGCACTAGTTCTAACAATTGCGGATCGACTAAAGCATCGTAGATCAATACTTCTGCTTGGCTCAACAGTTGCAGTGCCCTAACAGTTAGATAATCAATACTTCCTGGTCCCGCACCGACCAGGTAAACTTTACCCGTTGTGTTCATCATGCTTCGTCATGCAACCCTCAGATTTTATGGTAATTGGTAATGGGTAATTGGTAATAGTGCATTAGTTGGCTCGTGCGATCGCTAAAAGGCATCTTTTGGGCAAAAGCTTCTACAAACTTGGCTTGGGGTACGTTGTGTTGCGCTCGTTTCAAAGATAAAGGAGACGCATCTAACTCCGTCACCTCTTGAGAATATTTCACCCATACCTCAGTTGCTTGACCGCTGCCGCAACAAAGATCCAAAACTTGGGTATTGGGCTGAATTGTTAAGTTTTGCAAAGCTAATTGACGCAACTTTCCTTCTCCACCCACGCTTAACGCCGCTAATCGAGAAACTGTATCGTAAAACCATTGATAGCGATAGCTCCATTCTCGTAATATTGTTACTATGTTTCAATCCTCATGAATATTTGTTGACCGATATTCCGAATAAAGATGTATTGTTAAAAGATGTATTGTTAAAATCAGTAACAAAGCTGAAGAAATTGGGGTAACAAAACTGCTATGGGTCGAGTGGGAGTACTATTACTTAATCTAGGTGGACCGGATCGACTAGAGGATGTCAGACCATTTCTATTTAACTTGTTTGCCGATCCGGAAATTATTCGCCTGCCGTTTCCCTGGCTGCAAAAACCCCTGGCATGGTGGATTTCAACCGTACGCACGAAGCGATCGCAAGAAAACTATAAGCAGATAGGTGGTGGCTCTCCCTTACGGCGCATTACGGAAGCCCAAGCACAAGCGCTACAAGCACGACTAGAAGAAAAAGGGCAACCAACTCAAATGTACATTGGGATGCGTTACTGGCATCCATTCACCGAAGAAGCGATCGCCCGCATCAAACGCGATGGCATTGAACATCTGGTGATTTTACCACTCTACCCGCAATTTTCTATTAGCACTAGTGGTTCTAGCTTCCGCTTGCTGCAACAAATGTGGTTAGAAGACCCCAAATTAAACAGCATTGAATATACAGTTATTCCCTCTTGGTACAAGCAACCAGGCTATCTGCAAGCAATGGCGCAGTTAATTGCTCAAGAGGTAGATGGATTTGCCAATCCTGATGCAGTCCATGTCTTCTTTAGCGCTCATGGCGTACCAAAAAGTTACGTTGAGGAAGCAGGCGACCCCTATCAGCAAGAAATTGAGGAATGTACGGCGCTAATAATGCAGACCCTCAACCGCCCCAATGCTTATACCTTAGCCTATCAAAGCCGTGTTGGTCCCGTGGAATGGCTGCAACCATATACAGAAGATGCCATTCAAGAATTGGGTCAGCAAGGTGTGCAAGACATGGTTGTCGTACCGATCAGTTTTGTCTCCGAACATATAGAAACTCTGCAAGAAATTGATATGGAGTATCGAGAAGTTGCAGAGTCAGTAGGTATACATAACTTCCGTCGCGTCCCAGCGCTCAACACTCACACTCAGTTTATCGATGGGATGGCAGATTTAACCATCGAAGCCTTGAATTCTCCCAGCGTTAAACTGTCTCAAGTGTCGCAGATGAAAAAGCGGGTCAGAATGTACCCTCAAGAGCGATGGCAGTGGGGCATGACGACTTCGGCAGAAATTTGGAATGGTAGAATTGCCATGCTCGGCTTTATCGCCCTGATTATCGAGCTAATCACTGGCAAAGGACTATTGCACGCAGTCGGAATTTTATAGGGAGTAGGGAGTAGTTTTTGACTTACGACTTACGACTTACTTATCCACTCTAAATAGTGGCACATTCTAAGTTACGCAAAGTCACGCTCTCTGGTTTGATATGGGGCGACCCATTTGGTCTATCAAACCCATGAGCTACGATCCAACTAAGTTAAATCACTCAGAAATACTGTCTCTATTAGCTTCAGGTGTGCTGGAGTATTTTGGACGCATCAAAGCAGGAGAAAAAGATCCATTTCCCTATCCCGATCCTTTAATTAGGGGATTTAATCAACTGAGTATTGCCTGTGCATTGCAAAACGTAGAACGCTCTAAAAGACCGAAAGGCGTTGTAGAGTTTGTGGAGACATGGGGAAAATTGCCATTGACAAAATGGGCGTTAAAGTTGGAGGTAGCAGACTATGATTTTGCTGCGGATGACTGTTTAATTAAGCCGGACTTGAGTAAACCAACGCAATTGTGCAAAGATTTGGCGCGGGGATTGCGGTTGGTGTCTTAATGCGATCGCCTAATTTTAATTAAAGCTTAAATCTCGTCTAAATTTACATCAAAAGTTTGTTCTGCTACTGTTACAGTGTCACCCGATCTTAACTTGCGTCCGCGTCTGGTCTCCAGTATGCCATTAACGAGAACCTCACCTCCCTGAATTATTAGTTTGGCTTGTCCGCCTGTTGCTGCTATGCCAATTAATTTTAAAAATTGATCGAGTTTAATTGTATTATCACTGTTACTAATCATGAAAAATCTCAAACTCAACTTTTACGAGCAAAAACAAATAAGCTATTAACATCATGCCAAAATCCTTGCTCTGTTGACGAGGCATGGATCTCTGCGATGTATTCTGTTTTAAGCTGCGCTAATTTGTCTGGAGGTAGTTGAAACACCTGGTAGCCGTAGGCGCTATTAGCATTTGCGTTCCATGCTGACTCTGCATCATTGAGATAAAAGCCAAACTGTTGAGTTACAACTTTAATATTTTGAAATCCAACTTGCTGAAGTAGATATTGGCACTTTTCAGGATTACCGAGAGTTGCGTTAGGATTGGGAACGGTAATTCCATATATTTGGGCTTTCTCTCTAAATAAAATAGATGCAGTATGAGCTGTTTCAGCAAAACAGGAAAAAGCTACTATTCCACCTGTATTTAAAAAACGATACCACTGACATAGGGAGGTAAAAACATCTGTGAGATAGGCGATCGCAGCGGAACAAAAAATCACATCAAAGCTGTTATCGTCAAAATTTAAATCGTCTGCGTCCGCTTCAAGCAATTCAATATTTTGTAATTTTTCTAACTCAACTTTGCGCTGTGCTTGTGCTAGCATTCCCGTGGAAATATCTACTCCCAATACATAACCTGCATCTCCTACGATTTTTGCTGCCGCGATCGCCACTATTCCCGTACCAGTTGCCACATCCAAAACTCTTTGTCCCGGCTTGAGTTGCGCTAATTCTATTAAAGGTTTGGCAAAACGATAGCGAAACTCGTTGTCATAATTAATTCTCGAATTAAAATCTGTAATAATTTGCTGCTTGTATTCATTCATCCGAGTTGTCATTAGTATTTTCCCTACTCCTGTACGGGCAGGTTTAACTACTGAATATTTTGTTCTATTGTAGCTAGGCTCGATAAACCTGCCCCTACAACTCCCTACTCCCTAATATTTATCCGAAATTACCACAATGACATTTGTATAGGTGATTGACAAGAATTTGAGCAGAGGCGATCGCAAGGATAATTAAAATGCCGACGAAAAAATCAAATTTGCTCCCTGCTGTTGTAGCTATCGGGATTGTAGCAGGAGGTACAGCGGCTTATTGGTATTTTAAAGGAAATTTTGGCAGTGGCACGAGTCCTTTGGCAAGTGCTAAAGTCGTACCAGATGAAGCATTGATGGCAGCTTTTATTTCGACTGATTCTAGTGCTTTGGCGCAGTTACAGCGATTTGGCACTCCTGAAGCCGAAAAGTTAGTTGAAAAAAGCCTGCAAGACTTCGATCTCCAAGTATTAACAAAATCTAAGATTAATTACGAACAAGATATCAAACCTTGGTTGGGTAGCGTCACAATCGCCGTACTACCACCTAGTTCTGCTAAGCAATTACAAGCAACACCATTCTCGGCTCAATCGAATATTTTACTAGTACTAGGAATCAAAAATGGATTGAGTGCCTGGAACTTTAGCAAGAAACTAAAAGCCGATAAAACAGTTACGAGTCAAGAATTCGATTACAAAGGACAAAAAATTACTGAATCAACCAGTCAAGGCGAACCAATTTACAGTAGCATTCTTGATGGTCGTGTCGTTCTCGCTCCAGCTAAACAAGCAGTAGAACAAGCGATCGATACTTATAAAGGAGAACCTTCTTTTGCTACCAAAGCAGGTATAGACAGCACTTTTGCCCAAAGCTTACAACTCAAAAACCCGATCGCGCAAATTTATTTACCCGATTATGCAAGTGCAGTCCAACAATTAACGGCTACTAATCCGGCTGGATTACCTCCACAAACTTTAGCACAGTTGCAATCGGTCAAAGCTGTAGTTGCAGGTGTGGGTGTAGATGACATGGGAATACGGATGAAAGCGATCGCGCAGTTAAATCCTAATGCCATCAACATACAATATCAAAACTCGCCTAGTAAGGTCGTGACTCGATTTCCCGTCGATACGCTGGCTTTATTAACTGGTGCGGGAATCAGTCGCACTTGGGCGGCGTTTGTCGATCGAACTAGAGATTTACCGGAAGTCAAGCAAGGATTGGACTCTGCAAGGCGATCGCTCAAAACAACTTACAATCTCGATCTAGACCGAGATGTTTTTGGTTGGATGGATGGAGAATTTGCCATTGGTGCAATTTCATCTAGCCAGGGGATGTTAGCTTCCTTGGGATTTGGCGGCGTACTGATGTTTCAAACTAGCGATCGCGCTACGGCTGAATCGACTCTCAGTAAACTCGATGCGATCGCTAGAAGTAATTTTTTAGCTGTCGTTCCCAGAGATATTAATGGTAATAGCGTTACTGAATGGCAAGTTCCCGCCCAAGGTGCGATTGTCGGTCACGGCTGGTTAGATCGAGATACAATGTTTATCGCTGTGGGCGAACCGATTGTAGAGGCGATCGCCAAGCCTTCCGGTAAGTCTCTTGACAGTAGCGAAGTTTTCAAAGCTGCAACTGGTTCTCTGCTACAACCTAATGCAGGTTACTTCTACTTAGATATGGATAAAACCATGTCATTACTTGCAAGTAAACCCTTAAGCACCGCGATCGATCCAGAAGCGACTGCGATTATCAACTCTATTCGCGGTATCGGTATCACCGCCAGCAACCCCGACAAAACCACAAGTCAAATGGAGTTACTCGTCGCACTCAAACAGAGAAATCAGTGAACAGTTATCAGTGACTAGTGACTGGTGACTGGTGACTAGATGAAGAATTCAGCCACTAGCTACTAGCCACTAGCCACTCACTACTCGCCGAAATAAATTAACTCTTCTTACAGTAGGAAGCGGGTTTGCAGATGCTTAGTTAAAATGCAGGTAGTTCCATGCTGTCTACCACTTTTATACCTGTTCCCGATCGCAGAGTTAAGAATCAATTATGAACGCTGGACTTCTAAATAGAATCCCTCTGCTACCTGTTGTTGCCCTTTGGCTAGCATATGCATTATTGGGATGGTATCTCTCTGCATACCACATTTTTTGGTTTGTTGGAGCTTGCATAGCAGCTGTAGGTTTAGCTTTATCTTGGAAAAGTATTGCTGCTTTAGAGCAAATTATGAAATTTGCTTCTCAAGGTCTTTTACTAATTGTTGCAATGCTTTTGATCTGCGTGTTAATTGCTTTAGCTGCGGCGCGCTCGATCCTAATTCCGATTATTGTTATACCTTTGGCTATCACATTCTTGGCAAATGTAGAAATGCGATTTGCGGGTTTTAGTCGATTTAATACTTTTTTGTTTTTAGCAGTTGTAGCAGCTTTTGGTTTGGGTTTTGGCGAGATTATCGATCTCTTGTTCTTAGCATCCAATCACAAATATTAGTAGGGGTGGTTTTAGACAACAGATTTTCCTTACCCAAATAGCTATCGGGTAAAACCCGCCCGTACAATCACTGCTAAGGATACGTACTGGTGCATAAGTCAAGCATTTTGTCAACGAATTTTAAAAATAATCCGTAAAACCGCGATCGCGGCTGGTAGAGATCGGTATATCGCGTTGATTTTCCATAGGAAATTTATGCAACTATGCCGTTCCATTATCAGCTATACGATTATTGGTTGCGTTCGACGGGGGTTTGGGTTTCTCCGTTACTAACGCTCAATGTAGATTGGTTAAATGAGTCAGAAATATCAGCGATCGCCCAAATTCACGCTCTAGAACGAGTTGAATTTGGAATTAAAATGAGTTGGGAATATCGTAAAAAACTAGATTCAGACTATATGTCTTGGTGTGTCGATACCAAGCATCCTAATGTTGTATTTACAGATAAAAGTATCTCTCACAATAGCGCGCCCAGTATATTCAGCTATCAAATGCAAGATCCCAATCGACTAGTTATGTCGGTTGGGAAATATGAAGAAACCATCATATTAGCAAGCTACAACAAACGTTTGCGCGAACAGAGGTATGAAGGTAAGCTAATGAGACGACTTTGGGAAAAGAAAGTTGATGCTACAATTGCTCCATTGGCAATGGTTTCATAACTTATTCAGCATCGAATAATTGGCGCAAGAGTATATGTTGTTCTCCTTTGCCTCCAACTATTTAGGCAACAAAGCCGCTCGATCCATCAACTTCAGTTGTTCTTGTCGATCCTCTACTCCTTGTTGATACTCCAAAAGTGTAAATGTATCGACTTGAATTGCTTCATTACGAGCAATTTCTGCGGCGCGAATTAGTTCAGCCTCTTCTAGAGTAATTATCTCAGCCGCATGTGCTGCTGTAACTAGCTGCTCCGGTTTTCCTGACGGTAGCTTACCTTCACGACTGGCAGCTTTGATAGTTTTAAGCGCTGGTTCGGCTTGCGATGTTAAGAGAAAAGCGCGTTCCAATCTTCCCAAAGCTTCACTCGAATCGGTGGGAAGATAAATACCTGCGGTGAGCCGATCGCGTTGCTGTCCTAGTGTCTGAAGCCTACAGGCAACGTCACTGCCTAAACGGTCAGAGGGTAAAGAACCGATCGCATTGAGCCGCCACCACCAAGTCACGGGTCCTCGGAATAAACTACCGAGAATTGGTACGGACAGGTTACTGAAAATTCCCTCAAATCCAAACTGAATCTGAGCTAAGGCGTATTCCACAGCCCAGCAGACAAAAGGTAAATCTTCCGTGCAACCTTCTGCCTCAAATCGGCGTAGGGTAGCTGTTGCCAAATACATCCAAGAAAGAATATCGGCAAATCGTCCGGTGAGTTTTTCTCGCCGCTTCAGCGTGCCACCAAAACAGAAGAGAACCAGATCGGTAAGCCAAGCAAAAGTCGCGGCTGCCCATTCGAGCTTGCGGTAGTATTTAGCTGTGACTCCAGTTACAGGCGGACGGGCGAGATAGCCACGGGAAAGACTCAGCAATAGGGCGCGGCAACCATTGCGCATCATGAAACCAATATGATGCCAAAAGGCGCGATCGAAAGCCGAGAGATCCGACTGTTTGAGGGCAACAACTTCTGCATAGACGTAGGGATGACAGCGGATCGCTCCTTGACCGAAGATCATCATCGTGCGGGTGAGGATATTCGCGCCTTCAACCGTAATCGAGATCGGAGTGGCAATGTAGATATTTGCGAGCAGGTTTCTGGGTCCGCGACAAATACCAGAGCCGCCGAGAATATCCATCCCGTCATTGATATTTTGACGCGAGAGTTCTGTCAGGTTGTACTTAGCGATCGCCGAAATGACAGCAGGTTGCTCGCCGCGATCGACTGCACCACAAGTATAAGTCCGAGCGGCATCCATCAAATACGTCAGCCCCCCAATCCGAGCGAGGGGTTCCTCAATTCCTTCAAACCGACCGATGGGCAGTCCAAACTGCTGTCGCACTGTTGCGTGCGCGCCTGTCACTCTGGCGACTAGTTTGGCAACTCCGGTACAGGTAGCAGGAAAGCTGATGCCCCGACCCGCAGCAAGGCTCTGCATCAACATTTTCCAACCCTGACCCGCCTGTTCGACACCACCGATAACTTGGTCTATGGAGATGATGACATCATGTCCTTCAACTGGAGAATTGTAAAATGGAACTCCCATCGGATCGTGTCGCCGTCCCAAAACCACACCAGGCGTATCTGCCGGAATTAAAGCACAGGTAATGCCGACATCCTCTCCTTTACCCAACAAATTTTCTGGATCGCGGAGGCGAAACGCCAGTCCGATTAAAGTGGCGATCGCGCCCAGAGTAATGTAGCGTTTGCGGAAATTCAAGCGCAGATATAGCTTGCCATCTTCAGCTTGAAACACGACTCCTTCAGAAGTAATGCTACCCGCATCCGAGCCTGCTTGGGGTTCGGTTAGGGCGAAACAGGGAATTTCATCCCCCTGAGCTAGTTTGGGCAGATAATAGTCTTTTTGAGCTGGAGTACCATATCGCAGCAGCAACTTCGCCGGACCGAGAGAGTTCGTCACGCCAACTGTCGCCGTGTGGGTGAACGATCGCGATGCCAGCTTCATCATCACGGCACTGTAGGCAAAGTTAGAAAAGCCCAAACCGCCGTACTCTTTGGGGATCATCATCCCGAAGAAGCGTTCTTGTCTGAGATATGCCCAAACTTCCGGTGGTAAGTCTTTGCGACGGTAAATTTCCCAATCGCTGACCATGCGGCAAACTTGTTCTACAGATCCGTCGAGAAATGCTTGCAGTTCTGGCGTGACTTGGGGATAGGGTTCGCTGTTAATTCTGCGAAAATTGGGTTGACCGGAAAAGAACTCACCATCTACCCAAACAGTCCCCGCCTCGATCGCCGCTTGTTCGGTTGCAGAGATGTTTGGTAGGAGATTGAAAGCTTTAATGGCGGAAACGATGGGAGATGTGACAAGCGATCGCCGTAACACAGGGAAATTTAAGATTGCTGCCACCACGCCAAACAGCAACCACACCCAAATTGGCGGACTCCACGCTGATAGTACCAGGACAAAATACAGCGACCACAGCCATAGGGGAACGCCAATGTAACCCAGCACAAAAAATAGGAAAATTAGCGTGGGAATGACAACGACTGGAGCGAGCAAGTTCATCATCATAATTCGTAATTCGTAATTCGTAATGAAAAATGAGTTGAAGACTTCGATCTCTCAGGTCATCCAGATTCAGGAGGTTGCCAAATTCTCAAACACTGCCGCTGCTCCCATACCACCACCCACGCACATCGTCACCAGACCATAGCGAATGCTACGCCGTTTCATTTCGTGCAGTAGGGTAGCTGTTAGCTTCGCACCCGTGCAACCTAGAGGATGACCGAGGGCGATCGCGCCGCCGTTGACATTGACAATTTCCTCATTCAAACCGAGCTTGCTAATTACCGCTAAGCTTTGAGCAGCAAAGGCTTCATTCAGCTCGATTAACCCGATATCGTCCAAGCTTAAACCCACTTGCTTCAACACTTTCGGCACAGCCTCAACTGGACCAATCCCCATAATTTCTGGGGGAACTCCAGCAACTGCAAACCCTAACATCCGTCCTAGAGGTTTTACACCGAGTTTATTGACCCAGCGCTGACTCATTAAGACCGTCGCGGCTGCTCCATCCGAAGTTTGAGATGAGTTACCAGCTGTAACTGCTCCACCTTGGCGAAAAACAGGTTGCAACCGTGCCAATGCTTCCAGACTGGTATCGGCGCGAGGACCTTCATCGAGCTGAAAAACTTGCTCCACAACCTGCGGCTTGCCATCAATATAGAGAGTTTCGCGCACCGGAATCGGAATAATTTCTTCAGCAAAACGACCTTGCCTAATTGCAACTAAAGCTTTCTGATGCGATCGCAGCGCAAAAACATCTTGTTCCTGGCGCGAAACTCCGTACTGTTGGGCTACGTTTTCAGCCGTAATCCCCATCGTACAGTAAGCTTGTGGAGTCTCTGCTAACACTTCTGGATTGGGAGCGAGATAGTGTCCCCCCATCGGAATCAAACTCATCGATTCGGCTCCACCAGCCACCATAATTTCCGCTTGTCCCGTGGCGATCGCTTGAGCTGCCATCGCGATCGTCTGGAGTCCAGAAGCACAAAAACGATTGACGGTACAACCTGCCACGGAATCGGGTAAACCCGCCCGCTGAGCAATAACTCGACCCAAATTGAATCCCTGTTCCGCTTCTGGAAACGCACAGCCGATAATAATGTCGTCAATATATTCTGGTGCAAGTCCTTCGACGCGAGCGATCGCGCCTTTGACTACCACCGCGCCCATGTCATCGGGGCGAACGTGGCGTAGCGTACCGCGTGGCGCTTTTCCCACCGCAGTCCGAACGCTGCTGACAATGTAGGCTTCTTTCATATGCATTAGTGAGTAGTGAAGAGTGGCTAGTGGCTAGTGGCTAGTGGCTAGATGAAGAATCTAGTCACTAGCCGCCAGTCACTAATCACTTTTTTTAATTTCGTAACGGCTTTTTATGTTTCAACGTGTGAGCAATCCGCTCTTGGGTTTTAGGTTGGCTGAGTAGGGGTAAAAATGCTTCCCGTTCTAATTGCAGTAAGTAGTTTTCATCAACTAAAGCAGGTGCAGAAAGTTCCCCGCCAGCCATGACGTAGGCTAAACGGTTGGCTAAATAGCGATCGTATTCGCTGATGAAGCCGCCTCGGTAGAGGGTATCGGCAGCATAATCGAGCATTGCTCTCCCTGGACGACCTAGCACCATAATGGCGTTGCGTTCGGGAGGTGGGGCATAGCCTGCGCGATCGCTACATAAGACTTCTTCTTTGGCAACTTCTAAACGGCGATCGCCATTCATTAAAATTTTGGCTGTTGCTGGGAGAAATCCTAATTCTTGGGCTTCCGCAGCACTATTGGAGACTTTCGCCATGCCAATGGTTTCAAACACTCGCCGTAGAAATGGTTGGATGTGATGGGGCGCTTCTGATGCGGCGCGATCGGCTGCCCATGTCACCGATCGCATAATGCCACCAGCCCCAGGAATCAAACCTACACTCAGTTCTACCAAGCCAATATAAGTTTCTGCTGCTGCTACGACTTGCGGACACGCCATGACTAACTCGCAACCGCCTCCTAATACTCGTCCTTGGATTGCCGCAACAATTGGTTTGGGGAAGTAATGAATCCGTTGTAGCAGAGTTTGGAACTTGACAATTAGATCGGCGATCGCCGCAAAATTTCCCGACTGCGCCATCATTGCCATTTCTGCTAGATTTGCTCCACCTGAGAAATGAGCGCTGCTGTTGCCAATGACCAATCCTCGATAATCGTTCTCTAGCAGATCCAGCACCTCAGCTAAACCGTCAACCACCTGCAAGCTCAAAGTATTACCCTTCGAGCGAAACTCATACAAAACCACCCCGTCACCCATGTCTAGCAATGCTGCTTCGGGATTTTGCCATATAAGCGGGAGTCGGGAGTCGGAAATCAAATTTTCACTTTTGACTTTTGACTTTTGACTTTTGACTTCTGCCCACTCCGGGACGGGAATTCCAGCAGCTTTCATGTCTGCCAGTACGGTTTCAAATCCCAATACATCCCAAATTTCAAAAGGACCGAGTTCCCAGCCAAATCCCCATCGCATTGCTTTGTCAACGTCGTCAGGATTGTCGGCAATTTCGGGAATGCGGCAAGCACTATAACTCAAGGTTTTAAGGATAGACTTGCGGAAGAAAGCGCCTGCACGATCGCGATCGCGATACAATGCTCGCAGGCGATCGCCTAAATCGGGAATCTTACCAATCGCCTCAATATCGCCCAAGTTTAAAGGTTTGGCTGGTTCATAAGCGAGTGTTTCTGGATTTAATGACAGAATTTGTCGGTCTTGCTTTTTGTAAAAGCCTTGACCCGTTTTCGCTCCTAGCGTCCCCGTCTCTACGAGTTTGCGTAACAATTCCGGCACGCGGAAGACTTCTCTGCTTTCATCGTGAGGAATAGCTGGATAGAGGTTGCTGGCGACGTACATCAGCGTATCAAGTCCGACTAAATCCGCCGTGCGGAATGTGGCTGATTTTGGTCTACCTGCAATTGTTCCCGTTAGAGTATCGATTTCCTCAATCGTGTATCCCTGCGTTAACGCCTGTAACCCGAGCATGGTGACGTACATTCCAATTCGGTTGGCAATAAAGTTAGGAGTATCCTTTGCGACTACGACCCCTTTACCTAAATGCAGCTCTCCGAACCACTTTATCCTTTCTAGTACTTGTGGATCGGTGTCAGTTGTCGGAATGACTTCGAGTAATTTGAGATAGCGGGGTGGATTGAAAAAATGAGTCCCTAAAAACCTTTGACGAAAGGATTCAGAACGTCCTTGGGCGATCGCGTGGATTGGTAAACCGCTGGTATTAGTGGATACGATTGTATCCGAGCGAATTACGCTCTCTAGACGTTCCATCAGCTTTTGCTTAATATCTAGATTTTCTACCACTGCTTCAATAACCCAATCGACTGTGGCGACTGAGTGAAAATGCTCGTCAAAATTACCCAAAATGACGCGACGGGCTGTCTTTTCTGTAAAAAATATAGGTGGAGATAGCTTCAGGGCTTTTTTAAATGATGTTTCAACTAATCCGTTTTTATTGCTCCCTTTGCCAGGAATATCTAATAAATGTACGGTTAAACCTGCATTGGCAAGGTGAGCGGCAATCTGGCTTCCCATCACTCCCGCACCAAGAACGGCGGCGGTTCGGAACGGCTTAAACATAGTTTTTAACCTCAGTTATCAGTTATCAGTGGTAATTGGTAATTGGTAATGAAGTGATGCGTAGTGTGCGATCGATTAATTCCGAATTCCGAATTCCGAATTCCGAATTCTCTCTACTCCCTGGCTTAAGGATTGAGCATACGCAGGGCAGGTGGATGTAGGTACGGAGGGACATAGGTTGAGTTGTTCGTGACGCTGTGTCTCTCGTCGTTTGGAATCTTCTTGACCGTACAAAGCATTAACTTCTTGAGCAAACATTTCAGCGATCCTGGTGCGTTTTACTTCTCCAGTGGGAGTTAGCATTCCGTTCTCGATGCTGAGTGTAGCGTTGATGAGCTGAAAGCGTTTAACTAAAGACCAGTAAGGCAGATGGCAGTTAGCTTCATCTACTAAAGCTTGGTAGAGGGCGAGAATACAGGGATGGTTCAATAATTCTGCATCTGGTAGGTCGAGTCCCAATATTTGAGCTTGTTGGCGCAGGTTGTTGAAATCGGGAAAAATTAGCATGGCACAGAATTTACGTTCTGCCCCCACTGCAACTGCTTGTGCTACTAGAGGAGATTGTTCTAACTTGTGTTCTAACGGTAGTGGCGTGACGTATTTACCTGTTGAAAGTTTGAAGTGGCTTTTCTTGAGTCCAACAATTTTTAGAAAACCATCGGCGGTAAACTCTCCCAAATCACCTGTATGAAACCAGCCTTCAGAGTCGATCGCCTGTTGAGTAGCTTCGGGATTTTTATAGTAGCCTTGCGTCACGTAAGATCCCCTGACTAAGATTTCACCATCAGGCGCGATCGCTATTTCTATCCCTGGCAGCGGTACTCCTACTGTTCCAGCTCGGTTGAAGCAACCCCGATTGCAGGCAACTGCCGAACTTGTCTCTGTCAAACCATAGCCTTGTAGAATCGTGACTCTGGCAGCGGCAAACA
Source organism: Scytonema millei VB511283 (assembly GCF_000817735.3). NCBI lineage: Bacteria > Bacillati > Cyanobacteriota > Cyanophyceae > Nostocales > Scytonemataceae > Scytonema > Scytonema millei. Next base: position 879,688 of record NZ_JTJC03000002.1, read on the forward strand.
GGTTTGCAATCTCGGCTTTTAAAGCCGCACCACCGCAGATCGCGTATTTGAGATGACCGCCAAATACAGCACGCCATCTAGAAAATACCAGTCGATCTGCTAGTTTCAGCATCCAGTCGTATTTGCCGCTCGGTGACTGTCCCAATTCGTACTGTTGGGCAAGGGCGATCGCCCAATCGATCAGACGTTGAGTTTGTTCTGTTTGTAACGATTTCCAAGCGGTGAGAGAGGCTTGCCAATGCGGTAACTTGAATTGAGTTGGAGGCAACCACCGCAGAGAGGATAAACGGAATTTTTGCTGTGGAGTCTCTTGTTTCTTCTGAAACATCTGTGCGGCAAAAGTCCGAAAGCGAGGCAGCACGTCGTATTTGACACTCTTCGCTGTCTCTGCTTTTTTAGGTTGGCTACCTGTTTCTAAAATGCGCTGATAAATTTTTTCCAGTAACAAAGGCACGGTAGCAAATATTGTTGGTTGTACCTCTTTGAGATGTTTCATCACTCGGTTAGGAGTGGTGAAGTAAACACTATGTCCGTAATTCATGTGACCGTAGAAAAAGACACGGGCAAAAACATGAGTTAAGGGTAAAAATGAAAGTACGACCTCCTTTGCACCCAGTTCCAAATCGGGAATTCCACTAAACATTGCTAGGGCATTAGCAGAAAGATTTTCGTGAGTCAGCATCACTCCTTGAGGCTTACCAGTGGCTCCTGGGATATAAATGATGGTGGCTAAGTCATTTGCTGTTAGCGATGCGCGTAGCTGTTGTCGCATCTCGTCTGACATCTGAGCTTGTCCTCGCTGTCGTATCTCTTCTAAGGAAAAGAATTGGATCGATCGAGGGTGCTTGGATTGTCCTTGCCAATCGAGGGGAACATCGGCAACGATCGCGATTTGTAGATGAGATGTGCTGTCTAAGTAAGGTATGATGCGGTCGAGTAAGTCGAGGCTAGAAACGATCAGTGCTTTGGCTTCGCTGTGTTGCGTAATAAAAACGATGTTTTCCAACGTTTGGGTGAGATCGATCGGTACGTCAATCAGTTGGGCTAGCAAGCAGCCCATGTCAACTATGCAAAAGTTAACATCGCTATGCATTAAAAGGGCAACGCGATCGCCCTTCTCTAACCCTAAGTTCGACAAACCGAGCGCCACCTCTTCAGCCGCAGTCCGAAAGGCTTGCTCGGATAAAGGTTGCCAACCTTGTTCTGTCCATTGGTTTAAAGCGTGGGGATTGGGAACGCGATCGCAGGCTTCATCTAATAATGAAGGCAACGTGCGTCCCAACAACACATTTCCAGAGTTGGGAGGGGCTGTGTAAATTTTGTTAGAACACAACATTTTCGCCAAGAAGAGCTGAAATCTCTTCCCCTCGATAAAGTTTTTCTGTGTTTTTTTATTGATTAGCTTTTACAGATAGGTGGGCATTGCCCACCCTACACTTACTGAATCCCACCGCTGAAATCGCTAACAATATTTGCGATCGAGCGCCTGAGCTAATAGTTTATTATTGAGTTTTGTTTTTAGAAAACAGAGTCAGATGCATTATTAAATTTGGATGCCGACTTCTCACACCTGAGTTAGATGGTTCCCTGTTTCTCCTTTCCAATTAATATGAACTAACAGCAGAACACGTAACCAAAGATGTTAGACTGCCATATCTAACCCTTTAGGGATCGAACGATCTGCCATAAGAATTGCTTGATCTCAGTTTAACTCATGACTTCACAAAGCTGCTATTTTATCTATCTTTAGTAACAAATCAAACTAATAGCAGGAATTTTTGCTTACTAACGACTGAGTTTTAAGCTGCTGAATTCATTGTAAGAGAGTCACATACATGTTTCACTGTTCGGTGTTAATTTATAGAAATAAAGGAAATTTCGGTAACATTATTTAATTCTTTTACGCACCACTCTCTTACCTCACGCTGCTTGACTGTCATCCATTTCTTGCAGATGCTGCTCCAACCACTTGCCGATGTCTACAAGTACTTCTTGATAATTCGTATCGGCATAAAGATCGTGATAACTGCCAGGATACTCGTAGCATTTCTTGTCGGGATAAGTGACCCGTTCGCAGAACAGCCAACTACTTTCAGGATGAGTCACTTGGTCTGCACTACCATGTAGCAGCAGTAAAGGAATTTGCAGCTCAGACGCATGATTTTCGATCCAATCCACGGCAGCAAAGAATTCTGTTGCAAGTCTGGCACTACCGTATTCGTGACGTAAGGGGTCTTGACTATAAGCAGAAATAACATTTGGATTGCGCGAACTGGCATTATGATTCAAGCCAACCTTAAGACTCAAGCGTGGATAGACGCGGGAAAAGACTCGCCCGATCGCCAGTTTGAGGCGCGAGACTCCAACTTTTCCCAAGGCTGGTGCAGTGACGATCGCACCCCGCAATCCCTGCGGCGATCGCAAAGCATAATCCAAAACAATCGCACCTCCTAAACTGTGTCCCCAGACGAAACAAGGGCAATTCGGTTCTTGCGTCCAAATTTGCTGCAAAAAGGCGCTTAAATCTTCTCGAAATTCAGTCCATCTATTAATATGTCCCCTTTGTCCTGGCGAGTGTCCGTGACCTCGTAAATCAAAGGCATAGACTGCATAACCTAGAGACACTAAGTACTCTACAGCAGGTAGAAATAGACCGCTATGCGCTCCCAAACCATGCACGATCGCCACCACAGCCCGCGATCGCTCTTGGAGATGCCAGCTTTGGTAATAGAGGCTTAATCCACCAGCGCCCTTGAAGGTTCCTGCAATGTTTTTCATCCTGATTCTCCCTAAATGTTTTTCTACAACAGGGTGAACTCAGAAGTCAGAAATTACCGTGCATCCATTTTAATTGTATACAACTGACGAAGAAGACTGAATGCCTCATTTGAGACGAGCGATCGCGGTTTGAATGCGGTCGAGCGCTTCGCGAATATTTTCCAATGAGTTAGCGTAGGATAACCTTAAATATCCCTCACCAAACTTACCAAAAGCAGAACCAGAAAGTACGGCAACTCCGGCTTCTGCTAGTAAGCAATCTGCTAATGCATCACATCTGAGAGGAAGTTGTTTGACATTAGGAAATACGTAGAATGCTCCTGTAGGTTTAACGCACTGAATACCAGCGATCGCATTCAAACCATCGACAATAAAATCTCGTCGTTGTTTGAATTCGTCCACCATTTGTTCTACAAACTCTTGCGTTCCTGTCAGTGCTTCAATCCCAGCAATTTGAGTAAACGAACAGGTACAGGAATTAGAATTGATCGTTAATTGCTCCAGCTTTTGAGCTAATAGTTGGGGAGCCACACCATAACCTAAGCGCCACCCCGTCATCGCATAAGTTTTCGAGTAACCATCTAGCAAAATCGTCCGCTCTTTCATCCCAGGCAAACTCATAATGCTGTGGTGTGTTTGTTCGTAAAGGATGCGCGAGTAGATTTCGTCCGAGAGGATATAAAAATTATGTCGTTCTGCTAAATTGGCGATCGCCTCTAAATCTTCAAGTTGCAGCACGCCTCCAGTAGGATTTTGGGGAGAATTGAGAATTAATAGTCGCGTGCGGGGAGAAATTGCTTGTTCTAAGTCTTCAATCCGAAAGCGAAAGCCAACCTCTTCGCGCAAAGCTAGAGGAATAGCCTTTCCTCCGACGAAGTTGATCGCTGATTCGTAAACGGGAAAACCTGGATCGGGATAGACTACCTCATCACCTGCATTCACCAACGCCAGAATAGTGAAAAAAATTATCGGCTTAGCACCTGGTGTCACCACCACTTCATCGGGATGCACCTCAACGCCTCTTGTCTGCGTCACATATTGAGCGATCGCCTGTCGCAACTGAGGTAATCCCGCCGCCGGAGCATATCCAGTGTAGCCATCTTGCATGGCTTGAAATGCAGCCTGACAGATATTCATCGGTGTCTGAAAGTCTGGCTGTCCGATTTCTAAATGAATTACGTTACGTCCTTGAGCTTCCAACCGTTGTGCTTTGGCAAGAACTTCAAAAGCAGATTCCGTCCCCAGGCGGCTCATTCGTTCGGCAAAATTCATATTCATTTATTTTCCAAATGACAACTAACAACTGAATAACTAGCATTCTTGTATGAATTTTTATTAACAAAATAGTTAGTAAAAATGACAGATATCAGCCAAAAGTTATAGGGATCGACAATAGCCGAAAAATATAACTACAATTAAATCAGTAGACTCGATCGAAACGCTAGGTATCTTCCCTAACGATAGAATGAAACCTTAACTCCCATTTTATAGAGCCTCTTTACTAACACGCATTCTGTCATATATCTATTGATGAGGCTCCTATAAAGGCATGAAAAGACTAAATAGAGTCTACATTATAAATCTATAAATTATTGTTAATTTTTGCTGCCATCGATCGCAAAATTTGGTCTAGCATAGCCCAATGCTAACTAATAAATTAGATGTAGCAGTTTGAATAATTCTGCTATCCTCAATTGAACGTGAGGAAGTTTACTATGTTGAATTTATCAAAACCACAAGAATTTAATTGTCTAGCCAGCTATGTTTTAGAAATGGTCAATGCTGTTAAGCTAGAACAATTACAACCATTTTTTGAATTCTTGCCAGCCGACCCATATTTAGCAGGCAACTATCGTTTCAGAAACCTTTCTCACTTTCAAATAGCTGGCGATCGCCTGATACAATTACCTCACAGGCAGCTATTTCAATCGAAAGCATATAACCCAATTTTGGGAGATGTTATCAGAGAGTATCCAGAACTGGACGATCGCCTAGTTGCGTCGGCAGATTTTCAAAAAATTGTGTGGGAATTTTTCCAGTTTTGCCAGCTTTGTACCAACTTCAATGAAGTTGCAGTGCATCAAATTAGAACCACAGCTTCTTCTCAGCAACTCGGCAATCCTGCGCCTGAAGGAATTCATCGCGATGGAGTCGAACTCGTCGGTATTTTCTCTGTCAATAGAACCGGAATTGAAGGGGGAGAAACGCACCTTTATCCAGAAAAAGATAGTCGTCCCGCTTTTAGCAAAATTCTCAATCCGGGCGAATTCTTAGTCTTTAGAGATAGTCAATATTTCCACTACACCTCACCTGTCAAAGCAACTACATCTGAACTGGGAGTTAGGGATGTTTTTGTCCTTACATGTCCTGGTTTGTTTCCACCAGAGTCGGGAGTCGGGGAAGAGGAGAAATTCTAGCCACCAGTCACCAGTCACTAGTCACTGATAACCGTCATATGATAAACAATATTTTAGTCACTGGCTCTAGAGGTCAATTGGGAAGCGACCTTGTTGTTGCCCTACAAAGACGCTACGGGACAACACACGTCATGGAAAGCGGGCGATCGCCGCGCTCACAGGAAAGTAAGTTATTCCCTTATAAAGTGTTGGATGTCACAGATAGTAGGCGGTTGGAAAAAATTATCAAACGGCATCAAATCGAGGCATTGTTGCATGAATAGGAAGAGATTGGTACATTGATTCTATCTGTGGCATTCCTTTGATTATGAAGACAAAAGCCAAATCCAACTATAGGGTGC